>NZ_NCUR01000009.1:0-300000 GCF_002096595.1 Streptococcus oralis subsp. oralis | reverse complement strand
AATTCCTGTCATACCAGCGATAGAGATAATTGCCAGCATGATTCGACGGTGACCATCTGATAGACGAGTCGTCAGACTTGGAACAGTCATTGAAAAAGGAATGCTGATCAGTGAGAAAATAGAAGCAAGGAGAGCCGCATCACTATTAGAAATACCAGCACTAACAGCCATAGTTGGCAACCAGGTCATACTTGTATAAAAGAGCAAGGACTGAAGACCACCAAAGATAATGATAGCCCAGACATCTTTACTTTTTAGAATATTCTCTTTGACTTGCTTTTCTTTTTGGCTTTCTAGGTGGTGATTGTGGCGATGATTGGGCAACCAGACTAGCAGAGTGACCAGACAGAGAAAGCTGAGAACGAGGATGAGTCCCTTCCAAGAACTAGCTTGGGTGATAGGGACCGAAAGATAAGAAGCGATGGCTGTCGAAATTCCCATGGCAGTGACATAGAGAGTTGTTAGGAAACTAATCTTTTGAGGCTGATTTGCCTGGATCATACTTGGGAGGAGTACATTGAAGATCGCAATGCTCGCTCCGACAATCAAGGTCCCTAGATAGAGAAGGGGAAGGTTGAAGATACGAATGACAGAGCCAATAGTTAAGAGAAAGAGACAGTAAGTAAAGAGATGTTCTAGTCCGATTTTTTGTGCCAAGCGACTCGCAAAAGCCGAAAAAAGAGCAAACATCAAGAGAGGGAGACTGGTTAAAATCCCAAGAGAGCTAACCTCCACTCCTAGTCCCTGAGCGATATCTCCTAAAATGGTTGGAAGAGCAGTAAAAGGAGAGCGTAAAACAGTCCCGATTAAGACAATTCCAAGAACAAAAAAGAGTGATTGTTTTTTCATGAAAACCTCGATAGGATGATTTTAATAACAGCTTATTTTAAGGTTTTTTCTATATAATGTCAAGTAGAGAATGGGAGGAAAGCTGGAAAGATTTAACTGAAAATATACAGAAAGGAGACAGCTTTCTTTACTAGAATTTTCCTTGATTTGATATAAAAATAGGAAACTAGGGAATTTTGTGATAAAATAGTGGAAGGAAATCTATATATTGGAGAAAAACTGTGTCTGAAAAGCAAAAAATCAGCGTCTTGATGTCGGTCTATGTAAAGGAAAATCCGACATTTTTGAGAGATGCCATCAAAAGTGTTCAAAACCAGACCTTAAAACCGAGTGAGCTTGTTCTCGTAGAGGATGGACCTCTCACACCAGAACTCTATCAGGTGCTAGATGAAGTGGAAGCTCAGTCAGACATTCCAGTTAAACGGTGCCCCTTAGAACAAAACCAAGGTTTAGGCTTGGCTCTTCGATACGGTGTTTTACAGTGCCAGTATGACATTATTGCCCGCATGGATACGGATGATTTAGCCGTTCCGGATCGTTTTGAGAAACAGCTTCAGCTAATGGAGAAAGAAGATCTTGATCTCTTAGGTGGGCATATCGCAGAGTTCATTGACAATCCAGATGAGATTGTGTCTTATCGTCGTGTTCCAACCCAGCATGCAGACATTGTGGCTTATCAGAGAATGAGAAGCGCCTTTAACCATATGACAGTCATGTTCAAAAAGGACATGGTCCTCAAGGCGGGCAACTACGAAGATGGCCTTTACATGGAGGATGACCTCCTTTGGCTCAATATGATTGCTGCAGGTGCCAAGACTGGGAACCTAGATCAAATCTTGTGTAAGGTTCGTGTCGGTGCAGGGATGTTTGAGCGTCGAGGTGGCTTGCGTTACCTTAAACTCTATCGTCAAGCTCGCCAACGGATGCTTGAGCGAGGGCAAATTTCTTACATGGAATATGCTAAAAGTGTAGCCATTCAGGCAATTGTTGCACTTTGTCCAGGCTTTGTACGTCAGTTTATCTTCGTCAAACTTTTAAGAAAGAGAAAGTAAGCCCCGATAGACTGAATGATTCAGGTTATCATAACAACAGTATCATCTGACTCTTTTAAGGGGGAGTAAATTCCTATGAATAAAAAACTAACAGATTATGTGATTGATCTGGTTGAAATTTTAAATAAACAGCAAAAACAAGTGTTTTGGGGGATATTCGATATTCTGAGTATGGTGGTTTCTATCATCGTATCTTATATCTTGTTTTATGGCCTTATAAATCCTGCGCCTGTGGATTACGTGATCTACACTCTTTTAGCCTTCCTCCTCTATCAAATCATGATTGCGTTTTGGGGGCTAAATGCTAGTATTAGTCGTTATAGCAAGATTACGGATTTCATGAAAATCTTTTTCGGAGTGATGCTCAGCAGTGTTCTTTCTTATGGAATCTGCTATGCCTTCCTTCCATTGTTTTCTATCCGTTTCATCGTGCTCTTCATTTTGTTGAGTACCTTCCTCATCTTGCTTCCTCGTATCACTTGGCAGTTGATTTATTCCAAACGTAAAAAAGGTAGTGGAGATGGGGAGCATCGTCGTACCTTCTTGATCGGTGCTGGTGATGGTGGTGCCCTCTTTATGAACAGCTACCAACATCCAACTAGCGACCTTGAGCTAGTGGGGATATTGGATAATGATGAAAAGAAAAAGGGACAAAAACTAGGTGGAATCCCAGTTCTGGGCTCTTATGATAATCTACCTGAATTAGCTAAACGTCACCAAATCGAGCGTGTCATCGTAGCGATCCCTTCGCTTGACCCATCAGAGTACGAACGCATCTTGCAGATGTGTAATAAGCTAGGCGTCAAATGTTACAAGATGCCTAAGGTTGAGACAGTCGTTCAAGGACTCCATCAACCAGGCAGTGGTTTCCAGAAAATTGATATCACAGACCTTTTGGGCCGTCAGGAAATTCGTCTCGACGAATCGCGTCTGGGTACTGAGATTACAGGCAAGACCATCCTGGTGACAGGAGCCGGTGGTTCGATTGGTTCGGAGATTTGTCGTCAGGTTAGCCGCTTCAATCCCGAACGTATCGTCTTACTTGGACATGGTGAAAACTCAATCTATCTCGTTTATCATGAATTGATCCGTACATTCCAAGGGATTGATTATGTTCCTGTTATTGCAGATATTCAGGACTATGACCGTCTCTTGCAGGTGTTTGAGCAGTACAAACCAGCCATTGTTTATCATGCTGCAGCCCACAAACACGTTCCGATGATGGAGCGCAATCCAAAAGAAGCCTTCAAGAACAATATCCTCGGTACCTACAATGTTGCCAAGGCTGTTGATGAGGCCAAAGTACCTAAGATGGTCATGATTTCGACTGACAAGGCAGTCAATCCACCAAATGTTATGGGTGCGACTAAGCGCGTGGCAGAATTGATTGTCACTGGCTTTAACCAACGTAGTAAATCAACCTACTGTGCAGTCCGTTTTGGGAATGTTCTGGGTAGTCGTGGTAGTGTGATTCCTGTCTTTGAACGTCAGATTGCTGAAGGCGGTCCTGTAACGGTGACAGACTTCCGTATGACACGTTACTTCATGACCATTCCAGAGGCTAGCCGTCTAGTAATCCATGCTGGCGCTTATGCCAAGGACGGAGAAGTCTTTATCCTCGATATGGGCAAACCAGTTAAGATCTATGACTTGGCTAAGAAAATGGTTCTTCTAAGTGGGCACACGGAAAGTGAAATTCCAATCGTTGAGGTCGGTATCCGCCCGGGTGAAAAACTCTATGAAGAACTCTTGGTTTCGACCGAATTGGTTGATAACCAAGTCATGGACAAGATCTTCGTTGGTAAGGTAAATGTCATGCCTCTAGAAGCCATCAATCAAAAAATAGAGGAGTTCCGTTCACTCAGCGGAGATGAGCTCAAAGAAGCGATCATTTCTTTTGCGAATGAGACAACTCATGCTGAGTAAGAGTGTCCAACTACCTTCATAATGAAACAACTATCGCCAGTTTTCTGAGGAAATCAGAAAGCTGGTTTTTATAAATAGAGAGTAGAAAACATCGTCTCTTTCAAAGGATTAATAAGCGCAACTATTCAAGGGACGATGTTATGTGATCTATCAGGAGAGTGATTTCAGACACTCTAAAAACTACCTCTTTTTTAAGCTGGTAACATAACTTTGCAAAATAAGTATTAAAATCAAAAGGAGATTATTGTATGCTGACTGCTATTAGGAGTTTTTTCAAAGGCTACGCGAATTTTTCTGGTCGTTCCACACGTCCAGAATTTTGGTGGGTTTGGCTACTAAATATGGTGATTTTCTTGCCCGCCTACTACTCACTTTTTACTGGAGTAGAATCTGATAAAGCCATTAGGAATATTACGGTCTTCAGTATGTGTATTATTTTGTTTATAGTAGAGTTTGTTCCTCTACTAGCACTGATAGTACGTCGCTTACGAGATGTGGGTATCCATTGGGCCTATATTTTTATTGTATTTGTTCCTTTGGGTGCAATAACACTGCTCGTTATGCTCGCTATGCCAAGTCAACGATTTGGAGAAAAAGTGATAGAGAATAGTGAAAAAGATAAAGAGAATACGGAAGACTCTCGGTTTGAAGAAATGGTACGAAAATATTAAGATATTTTTACTCTATTTAAAAACGTCTGAGTCGCTTCGCAGCTTACGAGACGCTGGTTTCCGCTGGGCCTTTATCTTCATTGCTTTGGTTCCTATCGTTGGACCGATTGCTCTTATTGTCATGCTTGCTTGGCCAAGTAAGAAGGATGAAGATGCAGATACTGAAGAACAGGATCAAATTACTGCTTAAGCATGGAGTTGATTCCTTCTGATAGTAACAAGATATAAAAAAATACTCCTCAACCTAGTTCACTAGTGTTAGGAGTATTTTTGTATGGTTAGAGTTGGCTAATGATATCATCAATGGTATGGGCGATCCAGTCAGGCTGATAGCTGAGCAAATCAGCCTCTTCTCCAAATCCCCAAGTAACAGCGAACTTTTTGATGCTAGTTTCTTGGGCTCCAATCATATCAAACTTGGTATCTCCGATGATAAGGACTTGGTCTGCAGGGAGTTGATGCGTTTGCAAGGCAAAACGGATGACATCCGCCTTGTGTGGCGTTTCCGGACTAGAGCCGTAAATGCCATCAAAGAAATGATGGATTCCCAGATTTTTAGTCATATCATGAGCAGTAGGAGTATTCTTTGTTGTAGTGATGTAGAGAGGGTAGTTTTGCGAAAGCTCTTGGAGCAATTCCGTTATTCGGGGGAAGAGTTGGGCTTCGTGGATTCCTTTTTTCTTGTAGTAAGAGCGGTATATCTGCACAGCTTCTGAGATTTGCTCCTTGGGAAGACATGTTGCAAAACTACTTTCAAGGGGCGGTCCCATAAAACCACGAATGGTTTTGGCATCAGGGCTTGGAACTCCTAGCTCTTTAAAGGTATGGGTAAAGGCATTGTGGATCCCGATGGAACTGTCAACCAGAGTTCCGTCTAGATCAAAAAAGACTGCTGAGATAGAGGGCATAGTTTCTCCTGATAGATATAGATAAGTTTAATCGCCGAAGATTTCTTTTTGTAGGCGACGACCAGTAGGAGTGGCAGCGAGTCCACCCTCAGCTGTTTCACGAAAGGCAGTTGGAAGGCTCGATCCGACTTGGTACATGGCATCGATGACTTCGTCAACAGGGATCTTAGACTCGATACCTGCCAAGGCCATGTCTGCTGCTATAAAGGCAAAGCTTGCTCCCATGGCATTGCGCTTAACACAGGGAACTTCGACTAAACCAGCGACGGGGTCGCAGATGAGGCCCAGCATATTTTTAATGACAAAGGCGATGGCTTGGCTAGCCTGATAGGGGGTCCCACCTGCAGCCAAGGTTAAGGCTGCGGCACTCATGGCAGAGGCAGAGCCAACTTCGGCCTGGCAGCCACCTTCAGCACCTGAGATAGAGGCATTGTTTGCGATAACCAATCCAAAGGCACCAGCAGCAAAGAGGAAATCCAGCTGTTCTTCGTGGCTGAGGTCAAGTTTTTGGATAGCAGCAGTGAGAACGGCTGGCAGACAGCCAGCACTTCCTGCGGTTGGAGTGGCGCAGACCAAGCCCATCTTCGCATTGTGTTCATTGACCGCGATGGCATTACGGGCTGCTGATAGGATGGTAAAGTCAGACAAGGCCTTGCCACTTTTGAGATGGCGGTCTAGTTTGGCCGCGTCTCCACCCGTTAAGCCACTACGGGATTTATTTTCACTGAGACCGAGCTCGACAGAGGCTTTCATGACTTCTAGATTGCGTTCCATGAGGAGGAGAACTTCTGGCCGTTCTCGACCGGTTAGTTGATATTCTGTCGCAATCATGAGTTCTGCGACATTTCCTTGGAAGTCTAGATCTGCTTGCTCGACCAATTCTTTGATAGAATAAAACATGTTTCCTCCTACTTAAAGAAATTGACATTATGGAGATGAGGGATTTTTCGGATTTCTTTAATCGCCTCTTCGCAACTTCGACTATCGACTTCGATAATCATAATGGCTTTTTCTCCAGCTTTTTCTCGAGTCACATTCATCTGCGCGATGTTGATATCAAAACGAGAGAGGGCTTCAGTAACATGGGCAATCATACCTGGAACATCTTGATGCACGATGATAATGGTTGGTGTGTTCATGTTGAGAGAGACAGCAAAGCCGTTAAGTTCCGTAACTTGGATATTTCCTCCACCGATGGAAATTCCTGTCACACTGATGGACTTGCGTTCATTCTTCACAGTAATTTTAGTGGTATTAGGATGAGGGGCGTTGCTGTCTTTCTGAATGGTCCAGACAATCTTGATACCGCGTTTATGGGCAATCTCTAGGCTATTTGGAATGTCGGGATCGTCTGTATCCATACCTAATATACCAGCGACGAGAGCGAGGTCAGTTCCATGACCACGGTAGGTTTTGGCAAATGAGTTAAATAATTGGAATTCGACTTCTGTCGGCGTATCATCAAAGATGGAAGAGACGATTTTCCCGATGCGAACAGCTCCAGCAGTATGGCTACTTGATGGGCCAATCATAACTGGTCCGATAATGTCAAAGACAGATTGAAAACGAAGTGAGTGCATCTGTTTCCCCTTACAAAGATTCTTATATCTATTATATCAAAGAATGGACCTCTGCGCTTATTTCCCTTATCAAAAGCTTAAAATGATTAAAGATAGTATAAAATAAGGTCTTTTGTGACAAAAACCTCCATAAAACGGTAAATATAAAACATTTTTGTAATATTTCTACATAAAACCGTTAAACAACGGTAACATTCGAGGAGTAGAATAGTATCATAGATAAAAAGGAGAATTTTTAGATATGTCATTAACAACTAAAAAAATTAAAACAACTATCGCAGGAGTAGCAGCTTTGCTTGCTTTCTTTGCTCCATCACTTGCATCTGCCCAAGAAACTGTAACTTACACAGTTAAATCAGGTGATACTCTTTCAGAAATCGCTGAGAAGTACAACACAACTGTTGAAAAATTGGCGGCAAAAAACAACATTAAAGATATTCACCTTATCTATGTTGACCAAGTTTTGGTTATTGAAGGAACAGCTTCTACTGTAGCTCCAGCAGCAACAACGGAAGAAACAGCTCCAGTAGCTACAGAAACAGTTGAAGAAGCTCCAGCAGCAACAACAACTTATGAAGCCCCAGCTGCACCTGCAACTCCAGCAGCAGAAAGCAACACTGCAGCAGCTTCTACTGTAAGTGGTTCTGAAGCAGAAGCCAAAGAATGGATCGCTCAAAAAGAATCAGGTGGTAGCTACACTGCTACAAACGGACGTTACATCGGACGTTACCAATTGACAGATTCATACTTGAACGGTGACTACTCAGCTGAAAACCAAGAACGTGTAGCAGATGCCTACGTTGCAGGACGTTACGGTTCATGGACAGCTGCCAAGAACTTCTGGCTTAACAACGGTTGGTATTAAGAATACAAGAGTCCTTTAGGGCTCTTTTTTGTTTACAAAGATGTTAACTTCTCGCTCTAGCTCTGTTAGTAAGTGTTCATCTTCTACTAGTTTAGCTAAGGAGAGTCCATTCTGTATCAACTGAGCATCATTAGCACAAATGCCGATACGAATATAGGAAAACGCAAGTGTATCGTACTGTTTGCTTGCTTTTGCCTCCTCTAAGAGAGTGTAGCAAAGCTGTTTGCAAAGCAACTTATCACCATTGTAAAGATAAAGAGTTGAGAGATTCAGAAGCAACATCATACGAAGCTGAAAGACAGGACTATAGTGTTTATAAACCTCTAGTCGTTCGAGAATTTTTTCGGTAATCTGATGAATATACTCCATAGGAAAAGCAAAGAGAATGGTATTAAGGACTTTGAGGTCACTCTCATACCAAGTATCTTGTTTCTCAATCTTATCCCATAATCTGTTTACAATGTTGTCAACCTTACTTGACAATTTTTCTATCCCATTTTCACGGATGTAGATAACGATTTCGAGCATATCTTGCAACTGCTGGATGGGAAAATCATGATGTGTTTTTAGATAATGTTGGCATTTTTTGAGTAATTTACTTAAGTCGCTCGTACCACTAATAGAAGCCATTTTTAGAAAAGTCTGCATGATAGTTGATCGTTCACTTGGGTGGTAGAGATGGCAAATATATTCAAACTCTTCAAAACTCATATTAATTTGCTGGAGAAGAAATTCCATATTCTCATATTTTGGAGTTGTCTTGCCACTTTCTATTTTTGATAGGCTGGTTCTTGAGAGAACACCCCCACAGACCTCTTCTTGAGTCAATCCTTTTGACTCACGGATTTCTTTATAAACATTTCCAAAATCGTAGCGCATGATTCCCTCCTTATTTGTGAAAAAAGTTAACAATAAATTGAAACTGATTAAAAATATTGTATCATAGTAATATAAAAAGTAAAAAAGAAATCTAAAATAAATTTGTGAAAAAGGTTAACAAATTTTACGACAAGGTATATTGTATTTTATAATCAAGATGATGAAGTACTAAGGGGGTATCAAATGTATAAAAAAGTATATCGTCTGTTGTTATTTATGTTATGGATGGTTATTTTCTTCCCTTGGGGATGGCTCTTATAAAATTTTGATTAAGTAAAACGAAAGGAAGGTGAGTCCAATGGACTTCAATGTTTACAAATGAACCAATTCATCTGTTTCTGTGAAACAGTTCAAGATATAAGATGTGAGGAAAATATCATGAAAAAATTAGTAAAAATTGGTGTCGCAACCGTAATGGCATGTGGTCTGCTTGCTACGACAAATGCTTTAGCAGTATGGGTAGATGGTGGTCAATGGAACTATGGAGTAGGTTGGACAGGAACTTTTGGATATTCTGATTATTTACATTCTACTCGCTCTCATACAGCAACTGTCCGACATGGAGGTAGAATCTCTAAGGATCGTCAGGGTCCTAGGGTTTGGGCACAAGCTTCCCTTACTAAAATTCCGCCAACAGGATTAGAATATTTCTATGGATTTTAAGTGAAATTTTCCCTCTCCTATTAGGAGAGGGAGAACTTTATTGGAGGTATCTTTATGAAAAAAATCAGTAATTTCTGTATGTTACTACTGCTTCTGTGTACCACTTTCTTTGTTTTTAATGTAAACTATACACGAGAAGTAGTTCGGATTCAGGAAATGGGAAAGACAGCGAGTTCTTTGGATGTATACTTGAAAGATGTCAATGAACCTGCAGAATCTGTTCTTCGATTTTTTGAGTATGTATCAAAGGAATACAAAGTATCCATCATCAAAACAGACAGTGGTGATGAGGTAATCAAGTCTGGTGTTTTTGATAAAGATACCTTCCCCTACCAAGAGTTTGGGATTTCTTCCCTTGGTTTTACCACAGATGGTGAAGGAGTCTACAGTAATAAAGAAATTTCCAATAAACTTGGTACGATTCCGACCTTTCTAAAAGCCAAGCCTATTCAGCTTATGACTTTTCAAGCCTACATCAAGGATACATCTCGTAGTTTAAATGGTCGCTACACGATTAGTTCGGCTCAAGAGATGGATAGAGATCAGATTTTACAGAAGTGGAGTGATTTTTTCAAGACTGACCAGACTACCTTGCTAGAGCCAACCTACAAAAGTGCAGTGGAAGTCTTAAATCGAGATTTGCTCTTATCTGCTATTATTTTTGTCTTGGCTATTTTGCTTCTTGTCTTAGTAACAGTGTATCAGCCGATGATGGAGATGAAAAGAGTTGGGGTACAAAAATTACTTGGTTTTCAAGATCGGGCTGTTTTAGCTGATGTTGTGAAAGGCAACCTCTACCTCCTCCTAGGTGGGGCGCTTGTGATCAATCTAGGAGTGTGTTTCTTGCTTGATTATAAGCCGAAAGATTTGTTCCCTATGCTGTGGTTGTCCCATTTTTTGCTTTTGCAGCTTTATCTCTTTATCAGTTGGTTGACTTATCTCTTAATCCAAAAAATGACAATCAGCTCTCTGCTGAAAGGTTTTTCATCTTTCAAATTTGGTTTACTCTTTAATTATTTGATGAAAATTGGAACCACCATTTTACTGACAGTCTTGCTAGTTGGGGTGGGGAAAAGTTTGGAGCAAGAAAACAAAGAGTTGGATTACCAGAAACAGTGGATCAGTCAAGGAAATTATCTGACCTTAGAAACTTTCCAACTCAATGATAACCTGTGGCAAGAGCAGTTGGCAGGCTCAGGGCAAGCAGTGGATTATTTCTATCGATTTTATCTGGATTTGGTAGAAAAAACGCAGGCGGGCTATGTGCAAAGTAGCAGTCTTCCTGTAAAAAATTTTGTCAAATCAGAACAGATTCAGCAATATCAGTTAACAGATACGGTGGATGTGTACTATGCTAATCGCAATTTTCTAAAGAGCAAGGGATTCAAGTTACCCGATACCGGCACTAAAAAAGTTATTTTGATGCCAGCAAGTACGAAAGGTGAAGAAGAGAAAAACCAGCTCTTGGGGAAGTTGATTACCTATCAATCAATGAAGTATGAAGAGCAGCAAAAACGAAGGATAGAGGAGGTGGATGTCGAGATTGCCTATTATGAAGGAGATTGGTCATTTTTCCCTTATAACGAGAAGCGAAAGGAAAATCTCTACAATCCAATTATTAGCTTGGTCAATGATTCTGATATGATGTGGGATGAAAAAGCTTCCCTGTCAACAACAGGTTTAAATAATCCCATTAAAATCGAAAATACAGCTCAACATCAAAAAGAGGTGACAGCGTTAGTTGAGAAATTATCAGATGGGAATTATTTAAAATTTTCATCTATTCAAGCCATTCAACAAGAGAAAGTAGATTCTTATCGAGATGCTGTTCGGAATTTCAACATACTCTTTGCTTTGGTTGGTCTTCTTAGTATGATGATTTCCTACTTCTTACTAGTAACAACTTTCTTATTGAAGCGAACAGATATTATTACCAAGAAGTTTATGGGCTGGAAATTGATAGATCGGTATCGTTCCTTGCTGGGTCTTCTATTAGCTGTCTATAGCCTTCCTTTTGTAGCCCTGCTATTCTTTACACAGGCACTTTTCCCGCTCCTACTTTTTGCAGGATTTACAGGCTTAGATATCCTGTTTGTGCTTTTCTTGGGTTCTAAGATGGAAAAACGAAATGTAGTGCAGTTATTGAAAGGGGATCACTTATGATAAAGTTGGAAAATGTTACGAAAACCATTGGGGAAAAAGTTATTTTGGAGAACTTATCTCTAAAAATTAACCAAGGAGATTTAGTTGCCATTGTTGGAAAAAGTGGCAGTGGCAAGTCAACCTTGTTAAATCTCTTGGGTTTGATAGATGGCGATTACAGTGGACATTATGAAATTTTCGGTCAGCAAAATGTACCTGTCAATTCTGTTAAGTCGCAAGCGATTATCCGCGAACATATCTCCTATCTGTTTCAAAACTTTGCTCTGATTGATAATGAAACAGTAGAGTATAATCTCATGCTCGCTCTAAAGTATGTAAAATTATCCAAGAAGGACAAAGTCAAAAAGATAGAAGAAATTTTAGAGAGAGTGGGATTGTCATCAACCCTACATCAGAAGGTTTCAGAGTTATCTGGAGGGGAACAGCAACGAATCGCAGTTGCTAGAGCCATTTTAAAACCGAGTCAGCTCCTGTTAGCAGATGAACCAACCGGCTCTCTAGACCCTGAAAATCGAGATTTGGTTTTAAACTTTCTCTTAGATATGAACAAGGAAGGGAAAACGGTCATTATCGTTACCCACGATGCCTATGTAGCTCAACAATGCCATCGAGTCATTGAATTGTGAAAGAGAATGTGGAGAGTTCGTTGATCTCTTCATCTTACCTGTAATTGGACAATTGTATTTTTAAAAACTCAAATAGTATAAATAAGCTTATTATATGTAAAAATATATCATATAATAAGCTTTTTCTTGATTTAAATGAAATAAAATACAGTTTTTTCTTGACAAACGAAAATGAGAAGAGTATTATTTATACAATAATAAAGTATAAAAATAAAAGGAGGCTCTTCTATGAATAAAGTGAAGAAGGTGTTGATGACGATGTTTGGTTTGCTTATGTTTCCCTTATTATTTGCTTGTAGTAACACTCAATCCCAAGGTGTTGAAGCCATTAAGGCTAAAGGGAAATTGGTGGTGGCCCTAAATCCAGAGTTTGCTCCATTTGAATACCAGAAATTGGTTGATGGGAAAAATCAGATTGTAGGTTCAGATGTTGAGCTAGCTAAAGCCATCGCAAAGGAACTAGGTGTGGAAGTGGAATTCTCTCCAATGAGTTTTGACAATGTACTGGCTAGTCTTGATTCGGGCAAGGCCGATCTTGCCATATCAGGAGTTTCTAAGACGGAGGAGAGAAGTCAAGTTTACGATTTTTCAATTCCCTACTACACTTCGAAAAATAAGGTTATCGTAAGAAAATCTGAATTAACGAATTACCAATCAGTCAAGGATTTGGCTCAGAAAAAGGTTGGAGCGCAGAAAGGTTCTATCCAGGAAACTCTGGCTAAAGAAACCTTGCAGGATTCTTCTCTCGTTTCACTTCCTAAAAATGGAAATTTGATAACAGATTTGAAATCAGGGCAACTGGATGCGGTTATCTTTGAGGAGCCAGTGGCGAAAGGTTTTGTAGAGAATAACCCAGACCTAGCCATCGCTGAGTTTGATTTTGACAATGACAAAGAAGATTCCTACGCTGTTGCGATGAAAAAAGACAGTAAAGAATTAAAAGAGGCGGTTGACAAAACCATCCAGAAGTTGAAGGATTCTGGGGAGTTGGACAAATTGATTGACGATGCTTTTAAAGTCTCTATCGAAAAATAGAAAGAAGGAAGAGAAATGAGTAAGGAAAAAGTCATTTTAGCCTATTCAGGTGGATTGGATACATCAGTTGCTATTACATGGTTAAAAAAAGACTATGATGTGATCGCTGTTTGTATGGATGTGGGTGAAGGAAAAGATTTGGAGTTCATCCACGATAAAGCTCTCAAGGTTGGGGCTGTTGAGTCTTATGTCATTGATGTTAAGGAAGAATTTGCTAACGACTATGTTTTAGTGGCCCTTCAGGCTCATGCCTACTACGAACAAAAGTACCCCTTGGTATCTGCTCTGAGTCGCCCTCTTATTTCAAAAAAACTCGTTGAAATAGCTCATCAGACGGGGGCAACCACAATTGCCCATGGTTGTACAGGCAAGGGAAACGACCAAGTTCGGTTTGAAGTCTCTATTGCAGCTTTGGATCCCAATCTAAAGGTAGTTGCGCCTGTTCGTGAGTGGAAATGGTCTCGTGAAGAAGAAATCCAATATGCAAAAGAAAACGGCGTTCCAGTTCCTGCTGACCTTGACAATCCTTACTCTGTCGATCAAAATCTTTGGGGACGTGCAAATGAATGTGGTGTTTTGGAAAACCCTTGGAACCAAGCGCCAGAAGAAGCATTTGGAATCACATCTTCGCCAGAAGAGGCACCAGACAGTCCAGAATTTATTGACATTGAGTTTAGTTGCGGGGTGCCTATCTCCCTCAATGGAGAGAAGATGAAAGTGGCTACTTTGATTCAAAAGCTAAATGAAATTGCGGGCAAACACGGTGTCGGTCGTATTGACCATGTGGAAAATCGCCTAGTCGGTATTAAGTCAAGAGAGATTTATGAGTGCCCAGGTGCGGTGACTTTATTGGCAGCTCATAAGGAGATTGAGGACTTGACTCTTGTGAGAGAAGTGGCTCATTTCAAACCTATTATCGAAAATGAGTTGTCCAATCTCATCTATAATGCCTTGTGGTTTAGCCCAGCAACTCAGGCTTTGATTGCCTATATCAAGGAGACACAGAAAGTTGTCAATGGAACTGCAAAAGTTAAACTCTATAAGGGGAATGCCCAGGTAGTGGCTCGGAAATCTCCAAATTCTCTTTACGATGAAAATTTGGCGACTTATACTAGTGCGGACACCTTTGACCAAGATGCGGCTGTTGGATTTATCAAGCTTTGGGGGCTTCCGACTAAGGTTTATTCAGAAGTTCAGAAAAATGTTGAGTAGTGACGCGATAGAAAGGGACGACAGGATATGTCGAAAAATACAAAATTATGGGGTGGTCGATTTGAAGGCACTGTGGAAGATTGGGTAGAACAGTTCGGTGCGAGTATTTCCTTTGACCACCAGCTGGCAAAATTTGATTTGATGGGCTCCCTAGCTCATGTTCAAATGCTAGGACAGACTGGCATTTTGAGCTTGGAAGAGGCAGAGCAGATCCAAGATGGTCTGAAAGCTTTGTTGCGAGATTTAGAGGCAGGGGAGCTTCATTTTGATATTGCAAATGAAGATATTCATATGAATATGGAAGTGTTGCTGACAGAGAAAATCGGTCCTCTGGCTGGGAAACTGCACACGGCTCGTTCTCGGAATGACCAAGTCGCAACAGATATGCACTTATATCTAAAGGAGCAGCTTGGCCATGTTTTGGATAAGTTGGCGAATCTGAACAGTGTTTTGCTGGATTTGGCTGAAAAACATGTAGAAACCATCATGCCAGGCTATACCCATTTGCAGCACGCCCAACCGATTAGTTTTGCCCATCATCTCATGGCTTATTACAATATGTTTCAAAGGGATAGCGAACGCTTTGCATTTAACCTGAAACATACGGACCTATCTCCTCTGGGTGCGGCTGCCTTGGCAGGGACAACTTTTCCAATCAATCGTCAATTATCGAGTGATTTATTGGGCTTCCAACAACCCTATATCAATTCCTTGGACGCAGTGAGTGACCGTGATTTTATCTTGGAATTTCTGTCAAATGCCAGCATTTTGATGATGCATATGAGCCGTTTTTGTGAAGAAATCATCAATTGGTGCAGTTTTGAGTATCAGTACATTAGCTTGTCTGATAGCTTTTCAACGGGTTCGTCTATCATGCCCCAGAAGAAAAATCCTGATATGGCCGAATTGATTCGAGGGAAGACAGGACGAGTTTACGGGCACTTACTTGGACTATTGACCGTCATGAAGTCTTTGCCTCTGGCCTATAATAAGGATTTGCAAGAGGACAAGGAAGGCATGTTTGATACAGTAGAAACGATTTTAAATTCTCTGGATGTGTTGGCAGGTATGCTATCGAGCATGCAGGTTAATAAGGCCAAAATGCAGCAATCTACAGAGAATGATTTTTCGAATGCGACCGAACTGGCAGATTATTTGGCAGGGAAAGGCTTGCCATTTAGAGAAGCTCATGAAATAGTAGGGAAATTGGTTCTAGACTCTATCAAGCATGGTAAAAATATCCAAGATTGGGATTTGAAGGAGTTGCAAGCCTACCATCCCTTGATTGAAGAGGATATTTATATCTACTTGCGTCCAGAAACCGCTGTTCAGAGACGGAATTCCTTAGGAGGAACCGGCTTTGAGCAAGTGAAATACCAGATAAAACAAGCGAAGAAAGAACTTAAAGGGGAAAATTGATTCGTTTGCAAAGTAAGAAAGAGAGGTTGAGATGATTTATCAGCCTCTTTCTTGTCTTCTCCAACCAAGCGTGTTATAATGAATACTGCTCAAGCGACCTTCAATCGTTAAAGCACACACGACCTTCAATCGTGAATAAACGAATAGATGGGAGACTTACCATGAGTGATAACTCTAAAACACGTGTTGTCGTGGGGATGAGTGGTGGTGTTGATTCGTCGGTGACGGCTCTCTTGCTCAAGGAGCAGGGCTACGATGTGATCGGTATCTTCATGAAGAACTGGGATGACACAGACGAAAATGGCGTCTGTACGGCGACCGAAGATTACAAGGATGTGGCTGCGGTGGCAGACCAAATCGGCATTCCCTACTACTCTGTCAATTTTGAAAAAGAGTACTGGGACCGCGTTTTTGAGTATTTCCTAGCGGAATACCGTGCAGGACGCACGCCAAATCCAGACGTTATGTGCAACAAGGAAATCAAGTTCAAGGCCTTTTTGGACTATGCCATGACCTTAGGCGCAGACTATGTAGCGACTGGGCACTATGCCCGAGTAGCGCGTGATGAGGATGGCATCGTTCATATGCTTCGTGGCGTGGACAATGGCAAGGATCAGACCTATTTCCTCAGTCAACTTTCGCAAGAACAACTCCAAAAAACCATGTTCCCACTGGGGCATTTGGAAAAGCCCGAAGTACGAAAAATAGCAGAAGAAGCAGGTCTTGCGACTGCCAAGAAGAAAGATTCGACAGGGATTTGCTTTATCGGAGAAAAGAACTTTAAAGAATTTCTCAGTAACTACCTGCCAGCCCAGCCAGGTCGCATGATGACCGTAGATGGACGCGATATGGGCGAGCATGCAGGTCTTATGTACTATACGATTGGTCAACGTGGCGGACTCGGTATCGGTGGGCAACACGGTGGTGACAATGCGCCGTGGTTCGTTGTCGGAAAAGACCTGAGCAAGAATATCCTCTATGTCGGCCAAGGCTTCTATCATGATTCGCTCATGTCAACAAGCCTAGAAGCCAGTCAAGTCCACTTTACTCGTGAGATGCCAGAGGAGTTTACGCTCGAATGTACGGCTAAATTCCGCTATCGTCAGCCTGACTCTAAGGTGACAGTCCATGTCAAAGGAGACAAGGCAGAGGTCATCTTTGCGGAACCACAACGCGCCATCACACCAGGACAGGCAGTTGTCTTTTACGATGGCGATGAGTGTCTCGGTGGCGGTTTGATTGACAATGCTTATCGTGATGGACAAGTTTGTCAGTACATTTAAGATTTTCTAAGAGGAAAGAGAATGTTTCAGTTTTTTAAGAAAAAAACGGCTAAAAAAGAGCAAACAATGAGCCTTTCTGACTATAAGAAAGAGTATTTGAGAGAGAAAACGACAGAGTCGATTGAAGCCTTGTTCAAGGAATTGAAACAAGCTAAAGTCTGGGTCCCCTTCAATCCGAATCTTCTGGATGAGAGTGATGAACAAGAAGGGGTACGACTAAAACCGGATATTCTGCGAAAGGGAGACGACTACTTCTATCCTTGTTTCTTAACTGAACAAGATATTCCTAAGGACTATTATGACCGTTTTTCCTGGTTGCAATTACCTCTTATGGACTGTTTAGTTGTTGCGGAAGAGATGGGGGAGTTTCCGGTGAGAGGGATTGTTTTAGATGCTTTCGCTGACTCGGTTGAGATTGACAAAGGAGCTTTTGAGGCGATTCGCCAATCATAGTACATTTAGATTGACAAATTTTCTCAATTTGCTACAATAATAAAAGCAATAGAAATGATGGTCAAAGCTCATGGATGTTGCAGGCTTTTTGTCCTGCACTTCTTTGGAGTTTTGACTGTTTTTGTGTCGTTTAATACTCTTCGAAAATCAAATTCAAACCACGTCAGCTTCACCTTGCCGTACTCAAGTACAGCCTGCGGCTAGCTTCCTAGTTTGCTTTTTGATTTTCATTGAGTATAAGGGAAAGGATAAAAATGACTCAACAAGACTTTCGAACAAAAGCAGGGAATACGGTTTTTGGTGTTCGGGCGACAGCCTTGATTGTCCAAAATGGCAAGCTTCTAGTCACCAAAGACAAGGACAAGTGTTACACTATCGGCGGTGCGATTCAAGTCAATGAAAGAACGGAAGAAGCGGTAGTCCGCGAAGTGAAGGAAGAACTGGGCGTCAAAGCTCAAGCTGGACAGCTAGCTTTCGTAGTTGAAAATCGTTTTGAACAAGACGGTGTTTCCTATCACAACATCGAGTTTCATTATCTGGTGGACTTGCTTGAGGATGCCCCATTGACCATGCAGGAAGATGAGAAAATACAGCCCTGTGAGTGGATTGACTTGGATGAGTTAGAGGATTTCCAGCTGGTTCCAGCCTTTTTAAAAACAGCCTTACCAGATTGGGACGGCCAGCTGCGACACATTCATCTTGAAGAATAGGAGAGAAAATGACTTATAATTTTACAGAAGAATACGATATTATTGTAATCGGTGCGGGGCACGCTGGGGTGGAGGCATCCCTAGCTGCTAGCCGTATGGGCTGTAAGGTCTTGCTTGCGACTATCAATATTGAAATGCTGGCTTTCATGCCTTGTAATCCTTCTATCGGCGGTTCAGCCAAGGGGATTGTCGTGCGTGAGGTAGATGCTCTCGGTGGCGAAATGGCCAAGACCATTGACAAGACTTACATCCAGATGAAGATGCTCAACACTGGGAAAGGTCCAGCTGTTCGCGCCCTTCGTGCGCAAGCTGACAAGGAGCTTTACTCTAAGGAAATGCGCAAGACGGTTGAAAACCAAGAAAATCTGACCCTTCGTCAGACCATGATTGATGAGATTTTGGTGGAAGATGGCAAGGTTGTCGGTGTTCGTACAGCGACCCATCAAGAGTATGCCGCAAAGGCCGTTATCGTGACGACAGGAACAGCCCTCCGTGGGGAAATTATCATCGGAGACCTCAAGTACTCATCAGGACCAAACCACAGCTTGGCTTCGATTAACCTTGCTGACAATCTCAAGGAACTGGGACTCGAAATTGGTCGTTTCAAGACAGGAACGCCTCCACGTGTCAAGGCTTCCTCTATCAATTACGATGTGACAGAGATTCAGCCAGGAGATGAAGCGCCAAATCACTTCTCCTACACTTCACGAGATGAGGACTATGTCAAGGACCAAGTGCCATGCTGGTTGACTTACACTAATGGTACCAGTCATGAGATTATCCAAAACAACCTCCACCGTGCGCCTATGTTCACAGGTGTGGTTAAGGGAGTGGGGCCTCGTTACTGTCCATCGATTGAGGACAAGATTGTGCGCTTTGCGGACAAGGAACGTCACCAACTCTTCCTCGAGCCAGAAGGGCGCAATACAGAGGAAGTCTATGTTCAAGGGCTTTCAACCAGCCTGCCTGAGGATGTCCAACGTGATTTAGTTCATTCTATCAAAGGTTTGGAAAATGCTGAGATGATGCGAACGGGTTATGCTATTGAGTACGATATGGTCTTGCCTCACCAGTTGCGTGCAACTTTGGAAACCAAGAAAATCTCAGGTCTTTTCACTGCTGGTCAGACAAATGGAACGTCAGGTTATGAAGAAGCAGCAGGTCAAGGGATTATCGCTGGGATCAACGCAGCTCTGAAAATCCAAGGCAAGCCTGAATTGATTTTGAAACGAAGCGACGGTTATATTGGGGTCATGATTGATGACTTGGTGACCAAGGGAACCATTGAACCCTACCGTCTCTTGACCAGCCGTGCAGAATACCGTCTCATCCTTCGTCATGACAATGCCGATATGCGTTTGACCGAGATGGGACGCGAGATTGGTCTTGTGGATGATGAACGCTGGGCTCGCTTTGAAATCAAGAAAAATCAATTTGACAATGAGATGAAGCGTCTAGACAGCATCAAACTCAAGCCAGTCAAGGAAACCAATGCTAAGGTTGAGGAGATGGGCTTCAAGCCATTGACAGATGCGGTGACAGCCAAGGAATTCCTTCGTCGCCCAGAAGTGTCTTATCAAGATGTGGTGGCCTTTATCGGACCTGCTGCTGAAGAGTTAGATGACAAGATTATCGAATTGATTGAAACAGAAATCAAGTACGAAGGCTATATCTCAAAAGCCATGGATCAGGTTGCCAAGATGAAACGCATGGAAGAAAAACGCATTCCAGCTAACATCGACTGGGATGATATTGACTCGATTGCGACAGAAGCCCGCCAGAAGTTCAAACTCATCAATCCAGAAACCATCGGCCAAGCTAGCCGTATTTCGGGAGTAAACCCAGCAGATATTTCTATTTTGATGGTGTATTTGGAAGGTAAAAATCGTAGTATTTCTAAAAATCAAGAAAAGAAAGCATAGAAAAAACAGCTCCGAAGACGGGGCTGTTTTGTTGATTTATTCTTCATCTGGTGTGAGGATCATCGGGATGATAATCGGTTCACGTTCTGTATTTTCATAGAGGAAGGGGCGAATGGCGTTGACAATGGCACCATTGACAGATTGCACGCTAGCATCTTTGTTCTTCAGCGCGATACGAATTGCATTGAAGAGGATGCGCTGGCTTTGGCGAATCAAGTCACCAGACTCTCTCATGTAGACAAAGCCGCGGCTGAGGATATCTGGTCCAGATAGAATCATCTGCGACTTAAAGTCAACAGTTGCGACTGCAAGTACGACACCGTCTTCGGATAGATCTCTACGGTCTTTGAGGACGGCTGCACCGATTTCGCCGATACGATTTCCATCGACATAGATGTCTTGGGCATTGAAATGACCTGCGATACGAGCTGAGTTAGCAGTAAGGGCAAGCACGTCACCATTGCTCATGATAAAGATATTGTCCTTCTCGACACCAGTATCCACCGCTAGTCCAGCGTGGACTTTTTGCATGCGGTATTCACCATGGACAGGCATGAAGTATTTTGGCTTAATCAAGCGGAGCATGAGTTTTTGCTCTTGCTGACCACCGTGTCCAGATGTATGGATATTGTTCACTTTACCGTGGATAACTTCGACACCAGCTTCTGAGATAATGTTAATCAGCTTGTTGACGCTAGTGGTGTTTCCAGGAATTGGGCTAGAAGAGAAGATAACGGTATCGCCGGGTTGGAGTTGCACTTGACGGTGGGTTCCGTTGGCGATACGAGAGAGGGCTGCCATCGGCTCCCCTTGACTACCTGTACAAAGGATAAGAACCTCGCCAGCAGGGTAGTCTTTGATTTCATTTGGCTCGATAAAGGTTCCCTTAGGAGCTTTGATGTAGCCAAGTTCGATCCCGTTGACAATGGCCTTTTCCATAGAACGACCAAAGACTGCAATCTTGCGTCCGGTCTTAACAGCAGCATCTGTTGCTTGCTGGAGACGGAAAATATTGGAGGCAAAGGATGCAAATATGATGCGTCCTTCAATGCCTTGGATGATCTTCATGATGGACTGGCCAACGACTTTTTCAGAGTTGGTAAAGGTTGGTACTTCCGCATTTGTCGAGTCAGACAGGAGACAGAGCACACCTTCTTCACCAAGGGCAGCCATACGGTGCAAGTCTGCAGGTTCTCCAACTGGAGTAAAGTCAAACTTAAAGTCACCCGTACAAACGATTTTCCCTTGAGGAGTATGAATGACAATCCCTAAAGGCTCTGGAATGGAGTGGGTTGTTCTAAAGAAAGTTGCCTTGAGATTTTTAAAGGTCAACTCAGTGTTGTGGTTGATTTCGTAAAGTTTGGCGTTGCGCAAGAGACCGTGTTCTTCGAGTTTTCCACGGATCAAAGCCAGGGCAAGTGGTCCAGCGTAGATAGGGACATTTGCTTGCTTGAGCAGGAAGGGAATCCCACCGATGTGGTCCTCGTGTCCGTGTGTTATCAAAACAGCCTTGACGCGGTCGATATTGTCCACGATGTAAGAGTAATCAGGAATGACATAGTCGATACCTAGCAAGTCATCTTCTGGGAATTTAATCCCAGCATCGACGATGATAATCTCGTCTTGGTATTCAATTCCGTAAGTGTTTTTCCCGATTTCTCCCAGACCACCGATGGCAAAAACGCCGACTTCTTCAGGTTTAAGAGTGTAGGCCATATTAGAACTCCGTAATCTCGAAAGCGCCAGTTTCTTTTTCGTAATCTAGCAATTTGTCAGACAAGAGTTCGATGAATTCGATGTTGTACTCTGGGCGGTTTTCTTCGACAAGTTGGCGAGCAGCGATACGGCCCTCAAGTTCTGAGCTGGCATCGATGTCTAGGTAAAGTGAGCGTGTTGTTTCACGACGTGGGCTACGTTCTTTTGTTTCTTGATAAAAAACTTTGTAAATCATATATTTCCTTTCTATTTACAGGTCAGCTTATTCCAAACTTTTAGCAGAGATTTGCTTAATTTCATTCCATTTTGTGTCTAGATTGACCTTGATTCGTTACAATTATTTCAATTATACCACAAAATGAAAAATTAGTAAAAGACGGAAATGGAGAAAGTCGGGAGGGAAAGAGGAAGCAAAAAGACAGGTAGGATTTGGTCGGAGAGCGCTTAGGTGTTATAATTAAAGGGGGAATCTAAAGAGATAGTAAATTTAAGGAAGAATATAGTTCTAGTTTCATTAATCGTTGGTGTAGATGGCTGGGACAGAATGATACCTTTGAAAAAAGAAAAACTCTTGAGAAATCTCAAGAGCAAATAAAAAGGCTGAGACAAAACTCGGGGATTTTCCTGGAGCAGTCCAGATGGCAACACCTCTACCTGAAGCGAATGCATCGCAACCTTTGAATGACTTGTCACCAAATCAAACTCGATCTCAGCCTTTACTTAATTCTATCATCTATGAGGCTAAGAAGTCAATCTATAAGTATAACGATGTAGAAATAGCATGGAGTGGAGCGCTTACTAAAAGGTAAAGACAAGCACTTAATTTAAGAGTAAACAAAAAGAGAGGATCAATGGTAGTCAGGGGTCTTTACAGCTCAAAGCTGAGGGCAGTCCCACACCCGTACCAGAAGTTGGTACCTTTGAACGCTCTGTTACCAGTCGCCCTACGTTATCCTCTCAATATTTATATTTTACTATAACTTACTGAGGGAATCAACTTTAAAAGCATCAAAAAGCTCCTGACCGAAGTCAAGAGCCGTCAAACACTGGGGGCGAATTGTTCAATCGCAATTTCAGTTCTTTAGAAACCAAAGTTTCAGGGATAGCACTGCAACCCGAAGAGTCAGCGACTCAACCTGATTTTCCTACCAATGTTGAATTACATTTTAACATTGATAGACCGATATTGTCAACAGTTTATATAAAAATAGGAATACCAAAAGGAGGATTAAGAATGTTTAGTTTGTTTGAATTTGCAGTAGGGGTTCGCCTCTTGATGTTTGTAGTCTTTGTAGCTTGTGTCTATGGGGGGAATGCCCTGTTTGTGCATCTGGAACACCGCAAAACAAAGTTCCTTTGGAAGCTTGCTTTTGTGACGCTCTATTCAATTTTTCTCCTCCTAGTTACCTATGTTGTCTGGCTCGTTTTCTACTTTGGTTTAAACGCTTAAAGTCAATTATTTCTCTAGATAAACAGAAAATCCACCTCGTCTTTAGATGGGATGGATTTTTCTATTTTTAGGTGCTATCTTTATTGTTATGACGATGATTTCTAACGTCGAAAATCGAGTTGAAACATATATGCCTGATCCAAATTTTTTACGAAGAACCTTTCAATTTCCTTGTTCACTTTTCTATTCAAAAAAGCTACAACTTTTTTGAATTTGTTGTGTAGAATTGCCTGTCTAAGTGGCAGGCCCTTTTGTTTCAAAATAAAGAAAATTCCCATGCGCTAGCTTTTGTAGTATAATAGTAAACAGACAAAAAGATAGGAATATGTTATGAAAGTATTAGCTTTTGATACGTCCAGCAAGGCTCTTTCTCTAGCCATTTTAGAGGACAAGCAGGTTCTTGCCGAGACTATGATCAATATCAAGAAAAATCACAGTATTACCCTCATGCCAGCCATCGATTTTTTGATGGCAAGTTTGGATTGGACATCCAAGGATTTGGATCGAATCGTGGTAGCTGAAGGACCAGGTAGTTATACTGGCTTACGAATCGCTGTAGCAACTGCCAAGACCTTGGCTCATACCCTGAACATTGAGTTAGTTGGCATGTCTAGTCTCTTGGCTCTGGTGCCACGCCAACAAGAAGGCTTACTTGTTCCCTTGATGGATGCGCGTCGCAACAATGTCTATGCGGGATTTTATGAAAATGCCAAGTCAGTCTTTCCAGAAGCACACTTGTCCTTTGCGGAAGTGCTAGAGCAGGTCAAGGATGCTGACCAGGTGACCTTTGTTGGAGAAGTTGGAGCCTTTGTGGAGCAGATTCAAGAACAGCTACCACAAGCTAGTTACCAAGAGACCTTGCCAAATGCAGCTAATCTAGCTCTTTGGGCTTGGGACAAGAAAGCAGACTCCTTGCACGACTTTGTACCAAATTACCTCAAACGTGTTGAAGCTGAGGAAAACTGGCTCAAGAACCATACCGAGTCTGGCGGGTCTTACATTAAACGCCTATGATAGAAATCAAACGAATCCAAAAACAGCCTGAACTAGCTAAAACCATCTACGCTGTCATGGCAGATGTTTACCCAGTCAGTCCTTGGACGCTGGAACAAATCCAAGCAGACCTGTCCCAAGACCAAACTTGGTACGCTCTAGCTTATGATGGAACAGAAGTGATTGGATTTCTAGCTGTGCAGGAGAATCTCTTTGAGGCAGAAGTCCTGCAAATCGCTGTCAAGAAAGCCTATCAAGGACAGGAAATAGCATCAGCCTTGTTTGCAACATTGCCGACAGACAAGGAGATTTTCCTCGAAGTCAGAAAGTCAAATCACCGAGCGCAAGCATTTTACAAGAAAGAAAAGATGGCAGTCATCGCTGAGCGAAAGGCCTACTATCATGATCCAGTCGAGGACGCCATCATCATGAAGAGAGAAATAGATGAAGGATAGATATATTTTAGCATTTGAGACATCCTGTGATGAGACCAGTGTCGCCGTCTTGAAAAACGACGATGAGCTCTTGTCCAATGTCATTGCGAGTCAAATTGAGAGTCACAAACGTTTTGGGGGCGTAGTGCCAGAAGTGGCTAGCCGTCACCATGTCGAGGTTATTACAGCCTGCATCGAGGAGGCGCTAGCAGAAGCAGGAATTACCGAAGAGGATGTAACGGCTGTGGCTGTTACCTACGGACCAGGCTTGGTCGGAGCACTGCTAGTTGGTTTGTCAGCTGCCAAGGCCTTTGCTTGGGCTCATGGACTTCCGCTGATCCCTGTGAATCACATGGCTGGTCACCTCATGGCGGCTCAGAGCGTTGAGCCTTTGGAGTTTCCCTTGCTAGCTCTCTTGGTTAGCGGTGGGCACACGGAGTTGGTCTATGTTTCTGAGGCTGGGGATTATAAGATTGTTGGGGAAACGCGGGACGATGCAGTTGGTGAGGCCTATGATAAGGTCGGCCGTGTCATGGGCTTGACCTATCCTGCAGGTCGCGAAATTGATGAGCTAGCTCATCAGGGGCAGGATCTTTATGACTTTCCTCGTGCCATGATTAAGGAGGACAATCTAGAGTTTTCATTCTCAGGTTTGAAGTCTGCCTTTATCAATCTTCACCACAATGCCGAGCAAAAGGGAGAAAGCTTGTCCAAGGAAGACCTGTCAGCATCTTTCCAAGCAGCAGTCATGGACATTCTTATGGCCAAAACCAAGAAGGCTTTGGAAAAATATCCTGTTAAAACCCTAGTCGTGGCCGGTGGCGTGGCAGCTAATAAAGGGCTCAGAGAACGCCTAGCAGCTGAAATCACAGATGTCAAGGTCATCATCCCACCCCTGCGCCTTTGTGGAGACAATGCAGGTATGATTGCCTATGCTAGCGTCAGCGAGTGGAATAAAGAAAATTTTGCAGGCTTGGACCTCAACGCCAAACCAAGCCTCGCCTTTGATACTATGGAATAAAGAGTCAGCTTGAGGCTGGCTTTTTTGATAAAATATTTTATAATATGTTAAAAAAGTAAAAATTTTTACGAATAGAATAGTAAAGGGAATCTTTAAAGGGGAGTTTGGCTATGATTGAAAAACAGGAATTGGGAGAATTTTACAAGGAACTGCGCCTGGCGAGAAAACTCAAGCAGTCAGATGTGGCTTGTGATGGCCTGACAGCATCCCAGCTATCCAAGTTTGAACTAGGGCAGTCTATGCTGTCTGCAGATAAGCTGATTCTAGCTATCCAAGCGATAAATGTGACCTTTGATGAGTTTGGACACAAGCTTAACAACTATCAAGAATCACCACATATGCGAATTGGTCGAAAGGTTGTGGATCGTTTTGCCCATCAAGATATAGCAGGCTTAGAGCAATTATTAGAGGAGGTCGAGCAAGAACAGATGGCGCAGACCTATCGTCGTTTGAATGCTATTGTGATCAAAGATGCCATCCATTCCTTAGATAAAAGGTATCCGTTAGAAGAGGAGGATAGCGAGTTTTTAACTACTTACCTCTATGCTATCGAGTCTTGGACCTGGTTTGAACTCTATCTTTTTTGCAATACCATGCCCTTCTTGAGTAATCAAGATTTGATTTTTTTATCCACCTCTTTACTTGAAAAATCCAAGGAATTTAAAGAGTTAGTACACAATCAATTGTATATGAAAAGTGGTTATCTTAATATCATCTCAGAACTCATGGAGCGCAAACTTTTCTCCTACATCCCAATCTTTGAAGCCGAGTTAGAGAGCATGCTCCGGCCATATGATGTTTTTGAGAAAGTATCATTGCAGTTTTTAAAGAAGATGAGTGTATTCCTTCAAACTAAGGAAAGCAATCAAAAAGAGATTGAAGACTTTATCCAATCTCTACAAGTATTAGAAAATCCACAATTAACAGCTCTTTTTGAACTACGCTTACAGCAATATAAAGACCTTATCGATTAACAAACAATCGCAAAAATGAAATTTCTATAAGAAAAAAATGTCAAATATGCGATTTTCTAAAATGTGGTGATTTCCGTGTTATACTATCCTTATTTCATAGTATAGGAGAAAATAGAATGAAAAAGATAATCTCACGCTACTACTTTATTATAGCCGTTTTACTTGTCATTGCTGACCAGTTCTTCATTCGTTTGCTTTTACATACCGATCTAGCTGCTGGTCTATCCGACTTTGCCTATTATTTGTCGGATATGCTGTTGAATTTTCTTGTGGTTCTGCTTGCTATTATTGTTATGGTTTGGTCAGGGAAATGGCAGAAAATTAACAGTCGAAAATTTAGAGGTTCCTATCTTTTTTATTCCTTTTTAGCTCTTCTTGCTTTTGTTATTTGGAATTTCGTCACATTTTATCTTTTCCCATCTACCAAAAATGAAATTGCTTATCAACTGGATGTCCCTACTTTTACAGGAGCTACAGCATTTTTGATGTATTTTTTCTATCCTGTGATTGCAGGTCCCATTTTTGAAGAGATGATTTATCGTGGATTGGTGATGACCGCTCTGGAAAAAGGAAAGAAATGGGGACTGGATGTGCTTGGTTCGGCTGTTTTATTCGGGGTCTTGCATATTAGTAATCATGGTTGGGTCTTGACAGACTTTTTCGTATATATGGGTGGCGGTCTCATATTTGCAGTCTTATTTAGAGTGACAAAGTCCATTTATTGGCCTATTGGACTGCACATAGTCTACAATGGCATTGGTCAAATTTTACCGTTGCTGTAATTTTAGGTGCTCAGCAATATCGGTCTATTCTTGGGGAAAAGTTCCCATTTGAATTCAAAAAGGAGTTGCGATGAAAGTATTTATTCAAAATAGAGATTTTAGGCAGTTAACCATCAACCAGTGGATTTCAACGGTTGGGGATACGATTTTTTATCTTGCTTTTTTGAATTATGTGGCAGACGCTTCGTTTGCCCCCTTGGCGATTTTACTCATTACGATTTCAGAGACTGTTCCTCAAGTTCTGCAAATCTTTATGGGAGTTTTGGCTGACTTTCAACACCATCGTGTTCTAAAGTATACGCTTATTAGTTTTGTCAAATTTGTACTTTATTCTATAGTTGCACTTTCGCTTTCAGGGCAGTCCTTTTCCTTATGGCTCGTATTCTTTATTTGTTTAATGAATCTCTTGTCGGATACATTGAGTTACTTTTCAGGAGCCATGCTAACTCCTATTTTTATAAGAATCATTGGGAAAGAACATCTGACAGAAGCTATTGGCTTTAAACAATCAACAGTTAGTTTAGTTCGGACAATCAGTAATATTCTAGGAGGGGTTTTACTAGGAATTCTTTCCATTCAGTTTATTTCCTTGCTAAACGCTCTGACGTTTCTGATAGCATTTGTAGGTATTCTTCTCATAAAAAATGATCTTTTGAAAGTTGAAAAAACAATTAGCTATCAAGAAGGTCTTTCTATAAAATCGTTTTGCCAGCATTTGTTCCAATCATCGAAATTGATCTGGAATATGGATAGAGTGATCTTCATTTTGTTTATCGTCTCTATCAGCCAAGCTGTGATCAATGTCACTGTTCCTATTTCGACTCTTTTTTTAAGAAACCAACCGTTTTTGAATTTACAAACTGGTCAATCACTCGCTTTGTTATCAACACTAGAATTGTTAGCACTTATTGTCGGAAGCCTTGTAAGTGGCTATCTGAAAAATACAATTTCTATAAAAACAGCTCTATACGCTTCGGTCGTCATCCAGTTACTCCTTCTAGTAGGATTTGCCACAGTTCATTTTGGTTTGATTCTGCTTTTCAGCTCCTTGGATGCCTTCATCGCAGGGTTACTCTCTCCTAGATTGCAAGAACTCGTCTTTAAACAAATACCTGAGGAGTCAATGGGAGCGGTTCAATCCTCTATTGGTGCTATTACGGTTGTTTTACCAAGTCTATTCACAATCGTTTTTGTAACGATTGCTACAAGTTTTGGAACCCTAGCGGTCAGCTTTATTCTATTGCTATTACTCCTAACCGCATTTGTCATGCTCTTGAATATTCGTGAGAGCATTTAGTAGGGAACTTTGATTTAATTTTTGTTCATATGATAAGGCTGGCTTCCCAGTCTTTTTTTATCTCCAATATCTAATAATAGTCCTTGTTCAATTCCTTGTTACCTTAAATGAAAAAGTAATTTTAAAATCAATCACGGAATCCGACTCTATCAAAGTTTGTCAATCATAGAGTTTTTTTGTATAGTAGAAATATGAGATTTACAAAAATAATCAGTAGTTTGCTTGCTCTTGGAGCTTTACTCATGCTTTTATCAGCTTGCCAGAATATCAAAAAGACACAACTGGTCTTGTTTGAATCCCTTTCGTTCGGTATGTCTCCTAAATCTTTTGAAGAAGGATTTGGAAAGGCAAGCGAGGTGGAGGAAGAAAAGGAAACGGCCTATCGCGACACTTGGCGTGCAGAAGACCCATATTTCTATAAAACAGGTCGCCTTTTCTATCACTATGAGCAGATTACTTTGAAAGGCTATCCAGGCCGAGCGACCTTTACATTTTCAAAATCGCATCGTTTGGAAGAAGCGACAGTTCATATTCCTGTAACTTCAAAGGTGGAGCAGAAAGTAGTGCTTAACAATCTATCCCAGACTGTAAAAAAAGAACTGGAAGAACTCCCAGATTACCAGTCCATGACAACTGATACAGTAGGCCTCTATGATGACGGTTATCGCTACAAGGTCAAGTTGAAGGGACAACAGTGGGAACTCTGGGTGGATGTCTATCCAACAGAAAATAAATATGCTACAGACACAGAAACCGATAAGTATACTATCCGAGTGGATCAATTTCTCATGTATCCATGATGCTTCCTCTTCAGCACTTTTTCTGGCAATAGGTTTCGAATCCGAAACTTTTTTCTCTTCTTTGAATATGTTATAATAGTCCGTGCTGTGGCTGTGATGACGAACAGCCGCAATTGGAGAGAATATGAGGAGAAGGATGAAAGAAAAAGGATTTTGGGAAGGTGTTCAGGCGGCCATGCCGACTGCTCTTGGCTATGTCAGCATTGGTCTAGCCTGTGGGATTATTGGTGCGCCTTATGTGACACCTGTTGAGATGGGCTTGATGAGCCTCTTTGTTTATGCTGGGAGTGCCCAGTTTGCCATGTTGGCACTGATTGCGGTACAAGCGCCTGTGGCAGCCATTGCTATGACAGTTTTTTTGATCAACTTGCGACTCTTTTTGCTGAGCTTGCATGCATCGACCTATTTCCGTCATACTAGTCTCTGGCAAAACATCGGTATGTCTAGCCTCTTGACTGATGAGACCTATGGAGTTTTGATGGGCGAATTAGCCCATACAGACAAAGTCCATCCTATGTGGATGCACGGGAACAATCTCAATAGTTATGTAGCCTGGTTTATTGGGACAGTGGCGGGGACAGCTTTAGGTGGCCTTCTTCCAAATCCTGAAGTCTTTGGCTTAGACTTTGCCCTTGTTGGGATGTTTATCGGGATTTTTACTTCGCAATTTCAGATTATGCAAAGACGGGTTCCTGTACGGAATCTGCTGCGGATCCTAGCCGTTGTTGCGGTGTCCTTCTTTTTGCTCTTGACAGTAGTGTCTCAGTCGCTAGCTGTTTTGTTTGCGACCTTGCTAGGTTGTACCATGGGGGTGGTCTTAGATGGTCAGTAAATATCTTTTGTTAGCCGTTATCTTTTCAGGCCTAGTGACTTGGATTCCCCGTATGATTCCCTTCATCTTGGTTAAGTACAAGGGGTTGCCAGCTATCGTTGAGCGGTTTTTGAAGTTCTTGCCTGTTTCCATTATCTTTGCCTTGATCCTTTCAAGCGTGGTGACTGGAAAGGTTGGCAGCCTTCCCCAGATCAAATGGCTGGACTTTTTAGCAGTCTTTCCAACGGCTTGGATAGCCTTTCGCTACCGCAATCTAGTGGGTACGGTTCTTTTTGGAGTGGTCTTGATTGCAGTCTTGCGTCTAGTCTTTTAGTCAGCCATAAAAAAAACCTATCACCGAGATAGATATCATATAATGGCGAAAAAAAATATTTTCTGTTAAGATAGTAAAGTATTCTATTTTGGAGGAAATGACATGAAAAAAATCGTCAAATATTCATCTCTGGCTGCTCTAGGACTTGTTGCCGCAGGTGTACTAGCAGCTTGCTCAGGTGGAGATAAGAAAGATACTGCAACTAGTGAAGCAGCATCTGGTAAGAAAGAAATTATCGTTGCAACCAATGCTTCACCAAAACCATTCAACTACGAAGAAAATGGCGAGTTGACTGGTTATGAGATTGAAGTAGTCCGTGCTATCTTTAAAGACTCTGACAAATACGATGTCAAGTTTGAAAAGACAGAGTGGTCAGGTGTCTTTGCAGGTCTTGATAGCGACCGTTATCAAATGGCTGTGAACAATATCAGCTATACCAAAGAACGTGCTGAAAAGTACCTTTATGCAGCTCCAACTGCTAAAAACCCTAACGTTCTCGTTGTGAAGAAAGACGACGACAGCATCAAATCACTTGATGACATCGGAGGTAAGTCTACTGAAGTCGTTCAAGGGACAACATCAGCTAAACAGCTAGAAGATTATAACAAACAACACGCTGACAATCCAACGGTTCTTAACTATACCAAAGCTGATTTCCAACAAATCATGTCTCGTTTGAGCGATGGTCAGTTTGACTACAAGATCTTCGATAAAATTGGTGTTGAAACAGTTATCAAGAACCAAGGTTTGGACAACTTGAAAGTCATTGAACTTCCAAGCGACCAACAACCTTACGTTTACCCACTTCTTGCTAAAGGTCAAGATGAGTTGAAATCATTTGTAGACAAACGTATCCAAGAACTCTACAAAGACGGAACTCTTGAAAAATTGTCTAAACAGTTCTTCGGGGACACTTACCTCCCAGCAGAAGCTGATATTAAATAGTCGTATGAAATCATCCAGTCTGAGAAAGGCGGATGATTTCTCAATTTTTAGGTATATAGTTTCAAACTATATGTCTGCCTATCTAATAACAATTTGCTAATTCAAATAAAGTATGAGATACTATTACGGTATTATTTTTAAAGGAGAAAGAATCATGAAAATTAAAAAATGGCTCGGTGTAGCAGCTCTTGCTACAGTCGCAGGTTTGACTCTTGCAGCTTGCGGAAATTCAGAAAAGAAAGCAGACAACGAAACAGTTGTCAAAATTGCAACAGTTAACCGTAGCGGTTCTGAAGAAGCGCGTTGGGATAAAATCCAAGAATTAGTTGAAAAAGATGGAATTAAATTGGAATTCACAGAGTTCACAGACTATTCTCAACCAAATAAGGCAACTGCTGATGGCGAAGTAGACTTGAATGCTTTCCAACACTACAACTTCTTGAACAACTGGAACAAAGAAAACGGGAAAGACCTTGTAGCGATTGCAGATACCTACATCTCACCAATCCGCCTATACTCAGGTAAAAATGGGGAAGAAAACAAGTACACCAAAGTGGAAGAAATCCCAGATAACGGTGAAATCGCCGTACCAAACGATGCAACAAACGAAAGCCGTGCACTTTACTTGCTTCAATCAGCTGGTTTGATCAAATTGGATGTTTCTGGAACTGCACTTGCAACAGTTGCTAACATCACAGAAAATCCAAAGAACTTGAAGATTACTGAATTGGACGCTAGCCAAACAGCTCGTTCATTGTCATCAGTTGATGCTGCCGTTGTAAACAATACCTTCGTTACAGAAGCAAAATTGGACTACAAGAAAGCACTCTTCAAAGAACAAGCTGATGAAAACTCAAAACAATGGTACAACATCATTGTTGCGAAAAAAGATTGGGAATCATCACCTAAGGCTGATGCCATCAAGAAAATTATCGCAGCTTACCACACTGATGAAGTGAAAAAAGTTATCGAAGAAACATCAGACGGTTTGGACCAACCAGTTTGGTAATAAGACACAGGGAGGTGGGAGAGAGTTTCCACCTCTTGCTTTTGTATAGAGAGTTGATTTTAAAGAGGCACTTGTGGTCGTTCTGAAGACACAAGTAGGTAGTAGAAAGAGAGAGAAAATGGTTTTTCCTAGCGAACAAGAGCAGATTGAAAAATTTGAGAAGGATCATGTTGCCCAGCATTATTTTGAAGTCTTGCGCACCTTGATTTCCAAGAAATCAGTCTTTGCCCAACAGGTTGGACTCAAGGAGGTCGCAAACTATCTGGGTGAGATTTTCAAGCGTGTAGGGGCTGAAGTGGAGATTGATGAGAGCTATACGGCTCCCTTTGTCATGGCGCATTTCAAGAGTTCGCGTCCGGATGCCAAGACCTTGATCTTCTATAATCACTATGACACCGTGCCAGCGGATGGCGACCAGGTGTGGACAGAGGATCCTTTTACCCTTTCTGTGCGAAATGGCTTTATGTATGGGCGTGGGGTTGACGACGACAAAGGCCACATCACAGCTCGTTTGAGTGCTTTGAGAAAGTATATGCAGCACCATGATGACCTGCCTGTCAATATCAGCTTTATCATGGAGGGAGCAGAGGAGTCTGCTTCCATGGATCTAGATAAGTATTTAGAGAAACACGCAGACAAACTTCGTGGAGCGGACTTGCTAGTCTGGGAACAAGGAACCAAGAACGCCTTGGAACAGCTGGAAATCTCTGGCGGAAACAAGGGAATTGTAACCTTTGATGCTAAGGTGAAGAGTGCGGATGTGGATATCCACTCGAGTTATGGTGGTGTCGTGGAGTCAGCTCCATGGTATCTTATCCAGGCCTTAAGTAGCCTACGTGCAGCAGATGGACGTATCTTAGTAGAAGGCCTGTACGAGGATGTTCAAGAGCCAAATAAACGAGAGCTAGCCTTGGTGGATACTTACGCCCAACGCAATCCAGAGGAAATTAGTCGCATTTATGGTTTGGAATTACCTCTCTTACAAGAGGATCGTGCAGCCTTTCTAAAACGGTTCTTTTTCGAGCCAGCCCTTAATATCGAAGGGATTCAGTCAGGTTATCAAGGGCAAGGGGTTAAAACGATTTTGCCAGCAGAAGCCAGTGCTAAGTTAGAAGTTCGTTTGGTTCCTGGCTTAGAACCGCATGATGTTCTGGAAAAAATTCGGAAACAGCTAGACAAAAATGGCTTTGATAAGGTAGAATTATACTATACCTTGGGAGAGATGAGTTATCGAAGCGATATGAGCGCGCCGGCCATTCTCAATGTGATCGAGTTGGCCAAGAAATTCTATCCACAGGGCGTTTCAGTCTTGCCGACCACAGCGGGGACAGGACCTATGCATACGGTCTTTGATGCCTTAGAGGTACCCATGGTGGCCTTCGGTCTAGGAAATGCCAATAGCCGAGACCATGGTGGAGATGAAAACGTGCGAATCGCCGATTACTACACCCATATTGAATTAGTAGAGGAGCTGATTAGAAGCTATGAGTAGAGATATTATCAAGTTAGATCAGATCGATGTGACTTTTCACCAAAAGAAGAGAACCATCACAGCGGTCAAGGATGTGACCATTCACATCCAAGAAGGGGATATCTACGGAATCGTTGGATATTCTGGAGCAGGGAAATCAACCCTTGTACGGGTGATTAACCTCTTGCAAAAACCATCTGCAGGGAAAATCACCATTGATGACGATGTGATTTTTGACGGTAAGGTCACTTTGACGGCGGAGCAGTTACGTCGGAAACGTCAAGATATCGGGATGATTTTCCAACACTTTAATCTTATGAGCCAGAAAACGGCCGAGGAGAATGTGGCCTTTGCCCTTAAACATTCTGGACTCAGCAAGGAAGAAAAGAAAGCTAAAGTAGCCAAGTTGTTGGACTTGGTTGGCTTGGCGGATCGTGCTGAAAACTACCCTTCACAACTATCAGGAGGGCAAAAACAGCGTGTGGCTATTGCGCGTGCCTTGGCCAATGATCCAAAAATCTTGATTTCAGATGAGTCAACTTCTGCCCTTGACCCTAAGACAACCAAGCAGATTTTGGCCTTGTTGCAAGATTTGAACCAAAAATTAGGCTTGACTGTTGTCTTGATTACGCATGAAATGCAGATTGTCAAAGATATTGCTAACCGTGTGGCGGTCATGCAGGATGGCCGTTTGATTGAAGAGGGTAGTGTCCTTGAAATCTTCTCAGACCCTAAACAACCTTTGACCCAAGACTTCATCTCTACTGCAACAGGTATTGACGAAGCCATGGTTAAGATTGAGAAGCAAGAAATCGTAGAACATTTATCTGAGAATAGTATTTTAGTGCAGCTCAAGTATGCAGGGGCTTCGACAGACGAACCACTTTTGAATGAATTGTACAAGCGTTACCAAGTAACGGCCAATATCCTCTATGGAAATATCGAAATTCTCGATGGCACTCCTGTTGGAGAATTGGTGGTGGTCTTGTCAGGTGAAAAAGCAGCGCTAGTAGGTGCTCAAGATGCCATTCGTCAGGCTGGTGTGCAGTTAAAAGTATTGAAGGGAGGACAGTAAGATGACAGAGTTGATTCAAACTTATCTACCAAATGTCTATAAGATGGGCTGGGCTGGTCAGGCAGGCTGGGGAACAGCCATCTACCTAACTCTTTATATGACAGTTCTTTCCTTCATCATCGGAGGGTTCTTGGGGTTGGTAGCAGGTCTTTTCCTCGTCTTGACAGCGCCAGGCGGTGTCTTGGAAAATAAGGTTATCTTCTGGATTTTAGACAAGATTACCTCTATTTTCCGTGCAGTTCCTTTCATCATCCTCTTGGCAATCATGTCGCCACTCTCCCACTTGATCGTCAAGACTAGTATCGGGCCAAATGCAGCCCTTGTCCCACTTTCTTTTGCGGTCTTTGCCTTCTTTGCCCGTCAGGTGCAGGTGGTCTTGGCTGAGTTGGATGGTGGTGTCATTGAGGCGGCTCAAGCGAGCGGAGCGACCTTCTGGGACATCGTGGGTGTTTACCTATCAGAAGGTCTTCCAGATTTGATTCGTGTGACGACTGTGACCTTGATTTCCCTTGTTGGGGAAACAGCTATGGCGGGAGCAGTTGGTGCTGGTGGTATCGGTAACGTAGCCATCGCTTATGGATTTAACCGTTACAATCACGATGTGACCATCTTGGCGACTATCATTATCATTTTGATTATCTTTACAATCCAGTTCTTGGGAGATTTCTTGACCAAGAAATTGAGTCATAAATAAAAAGAGCCCAAGGGCTCTTTTTTAGTGATTAGATTTTGTGTGTAAACTTTTTACTAATGGCTTGCCCAACCAAAGCCCCAATCAAGGCACCTACGAGGATGCTCGAAACAAAGAGAAGGATTTTGTCCAACTCTGGAGCGACCATGATACGGTCAATGTATTCTTGGGATTTCCCACGTGCAAGTAAGGTGGCCACGTAAGCTTTGGGACGGATCCACATGAGGAAGATAGGGCCACTTGTGCTAAAAGCAAAGACGAGGAAGGAGAGGGTGTTTTTGATTCGATCTCTGTAGTTTCCGAGACGAGCGATGGCATCTGCTGCAAGACCACAGGCGAGTCCTGGGAGAAAGGCACCAGCGCCATGCTTGCTAGCTAGGAAGAAAAGTGCCATAAAAAGTCCTAGAGTGGTGATAGCGCCAAAACGAGGGACCTTCGTCAAAAGAAGCATGTAGACGCTACCCCCAACAAGGGCTGAAAAAGCCGGAGCATAGAACATATTGCCCGTTGAGTCAACCAAGTGACCAAGTACTACTCCAATCCCTAGACAGAGGAAATAAAGGACGACAGCTAAGAGGGTGGTTAAGATATTTTTCTTCATGAGTTTCTCCTTGATATAAACTAACAAAATCAATTGTATCACGCTTTTTGAGGATTGTAAATGGGAGTTCTATATTTTTGAAAACGTTTGAAATATGATATAATAGTTACATCGTTAGTTTAAGGAGAGTAGCATGGGAAAATTTCTAGAATTCGTCTTTAATCGTATCTTTTTGGGAATGATGGCGACGGCTTATTTCTGGCTATTAACACTAGCAGGAGGAGTGATTTTTGGTTTGGCCCCAGCTAGTGCTGCCCTGATGAGTTTGTATGCGGAGCATGGGTATACCTATCGAGCATACCATTTGAAGGAAGCTTGGGAATTGTATAAGAGTAATTTTGTCAAGAGCAATCTGGCTTTCTATAGTTTTGTGTTTGTTGATCTTGTCCTAGTTTATGGTTTGTATCTTCTAGTTCAATTGCCCCACCAGACGATTTTCCACCTTTTGGCGACCTTCCTCAACGTCCTTGTAGTTGCTCTTGTCTTTCTAGCCTATACTGTTTCCTTGAAACTTCAGGTGTACTTTGATTTATCCTACCAAAATATCTTGAAACTATCCCTTATCGGGATTTTTATGAGCCTACCTGCGATTGCCAAGGTTTTACTCGGGTCTGCTCTCCTTGTAGGAGTTGGTTATTATATGCCTGCCTTGCTCTTTTTTGTAGGAATTGGAATGTGGCATTTCTTTATCAGTGATATGTTGGAACCTATTTATGAAAGTATCCATGAAAAATTGGCGACAAAATAGAATGAAGCAGTTTTGGCTTCACTCTCTTTTACGGATTTATAGTTTGGTTATGATCGTGGTCATTGCCAGTTTTGCGATTATGCTATCGTATGCTGACTGGGATTCGCGTGAGAAAGAGGCCCAACGGGTTGCAGAACGTGTGACCACTCGGACAGTGAGTGAAGTGGAATATTATCACAGAGAGTCAACCCAACTTGCTCAGTCTTTGGTTGAAAATCAGGCCCGCATCGAAGGAATTTACAAGTATTTCAGTCTCAGCACACCAGACTACTTCTATTGGCAATTAGAGCGTAAAACTTCACCTTATATCTCGGTTTCCCTGTATGAAAATATTGATGACCTCTATGTTAGGAATGATTTTGTGACTGGAGTGGCTATTGTTCTTCAGGACTACAAGGAAGTCTATGTTTCGACTAGAGAAAAACGCAGTGGAGAGAAAATTCCTGCGGAGGATTTTAAGCCAACAGCCAATAGTTTTGCCATTCCTGTTTCCGATCCTGTGTCTGACAAGGATTTAGGAGTGATTTATATCTCCCTATCCCCGGATGTTTTACATGGAGCTATTGACAATACAAGGGGCCATATCCCAATGGCTGTAACAGTAACTTCGCCTTTTGAGACCGAGATGTTCCATATTGGGGAGAAGGTATCAGCTGAGCGAGAAAACTGGTTTGTAGGTGTCACCTCTCACGGTTATCAGGTTCGAGTTGCTGTTCCTAAAAATTTTGTTCTTACAGGAACTTTGACGAGTTCTGCTGTTATTATTGGGCTAAGTATTCTTTTTATCATCATTTTGTACGTGACCCTTAGACAGACTTTTTCAAATTACCAAAAGCAGGTCGTAGACCTAGTAGATTCGATAGAGGTGATTGCTCAAGGAGAAGAAGGCCTTCGAATCGATACCTCTGAAAAAGACCAAGAGTTGCTTCTCATTGCAGAAACAACCAATGATATGTTGGATCGCCTGGAAAAAAATATCCATGATATCTATCAGCTAGAGCTCAGCCAAAAAGATGCCAATATGCGAGCCCTGCAGGCTCAAATCAATCCTCACTTTATGTACAATACTCTGGAGTTTTTACGGATGTATGCCGTCATGCAAAGTCAGGATGAACTGGCGGACATTATCTATGAATTTAGCAGCTTGTTACGCAACAATATCTCCGACGAGCGGGAAACGACCTTGAAGCAGGAGTTGGAATTTTGCCGAAAATATAGCTATCTCTGTATGGTGCGTTATCCTAAATCCATTGCCTATGGTTTCAAGATTGCACCAGAATTGGAAGAAATGAGGATTCCAAAATTTACACTCCAACCATTAGTAGAAAACTACTTTGCCCATGGTGTTGACCATCGCAGAACGGATAATGTCATCAGTATCAAAGCCTTGAAGGGCCAAGGCTTCGTTGAAATCCTAGTGGAAGACAATGGTCGAGGAATGCCCGCTGAGAAACTAGCTAGCTTGCAGGAAAAATTAGCTCAGAGAAGTTTTGAACACGAAGCAAGCTACAGTGGGGAGCGGCAATCAATTGGAATAGTAAATGTACACGAACGCTTTGTTCTCTACTTTGGGGATCGCTACCAAATCAGTGTAGAGTCAGCTGAGCAAGAAGGTGTTCGTTACCATATCACTATCCAGGATGAATAGAAAGGGTAGAAATGTATAAAGTTTTATTAGTAGACGATGAGTACATGGTGACAGAGGGGCTCAAGCGATTAATCCCCTTTGAAAAATGGGATATGCAAGTCGTCGCAACAGCTAATCACGCAGATGATGCTTTGGACTATATTAAGAAAAATCCAGTAGATGTGGTCATTTCCGATGTCAACATGCCAGATAAGACCGGACTTGAGATGATTAGGGAAATGAAAGAGCTACTTCCAGATACCTATTATATCTTGCTGTCTGGTTATCAGGAGTTTGAGTACGTTAAAAAAGCCATGAACCTTAGTGTCGTGGATTATCTGGTCAAGCCAGTAGACAAGGTGGAGTTGGGCAATTTATTAGAAAAAATTGCGCAGCAGCTTCAGGAAAAGGTGGAACAAAGTCAGACCCTCAGTCAAGAATTGGATGAGACAGGATTTACGAACTACCTGTCAGGTAAAGACAGCTGGTGGATTGGTCTATCCAAGGAAAAGCAGGGCTCTTTTACCATTCCTTACTATGTTTTGGGACAAGACTGGCAGATTTTCATATCTGATCAACCACTAGATGGCATCGTTGTGACACCATTTGAAGCACCTTACCAGCAGTCCTTTGAGAATTGGAAGATCAACGCTGAAAAAGCCCTCTTCTACGGTTCAGTTAATCTAGAAAAATCCGAGAGTTTGTTTTCTTATTATGAGCCGATTTATCGGGTGATTATCCAAGGGAATATCAATCAAATCATCGAAGAATTAACCCTGCTAGAGAAGGTTGTTTTGAAGAATACCCCGCGCGTGGCCATCACAAAGCAGCTCTTCACTCAGTTTGTCATGGATGTCTTTCATTTATTTGAACACCTAAAAGCAGATGATATGACCGAGATTGTCAAAGCTATCCATGCCATTAACACCTTTGAAGAATTGGTTTCCTATATCAAAGAAACCTTGACCAAGTTTTTTGGCCAGTACCGCATGAATGAAAATGTGGTGAGTGTTCTGGAAGTGATTGGGCGTGATTATCAGAAAGAGCTCTCACTTAAGGATATTAGCAAGGATCTCTTTATCAATCCTGTCTATCTCGGTCAGCTGATCAAGAGGGAAACCAACTCAACCTTTGCGGAATTGCTCAATAAACAGCGAATAAAAGCAGCGCAGCAACTCCTACTTTCGACCAGTGATAGCATTGAAGATATTTGCTATGCAGTTGGCTACAGTAATGTTGGATATTTCTACAAGGTTTTCCGTAAATTGTGCGGAAAATCACCGAAAGCTTATCGGAAACAAGTTGAAACCAGCTTGTAAAAGTTGTATTCCTGTACAAAAAATGCTATAATGTTCAAAATATCTTATGGAGGAAAACATGAAAAAGAATCCTATTTATCTTTGGGTCTTGTTAGTCCTATCAGCCCTCATTTCATCTATGTCATTATTTGGAATCTTGAGTCCATTGCCAAGTAAAGATGTGCTTCGTACAAGCCTATCTAATAGTGGGTCCCTTACTGCTCAGCAAATAGAAGACACGGTTAACTATACTTACCAAGTAACAGCGTCATCGCACTCTATTTTTAATACGTTGTTGATTGTCTTATCTGCAATTTTAGTTGTAGTAGCCTTTGTATTTCTAGTACGTAAAAATGTGCAATTCGCAAACTATGCTTATATTGGCTATGTTCTACTAGCGATTGTTGGTTTGGTTTATAGCTATATGAACGTTCAAGATGCGGTTCAATTAATCAAAGATACTACTCTCGGCTTAGGAATGGGAGCATTGGCACAAGGAACGAATATTTTGTTCATCATTATCAATGTTCTCTTTTTAGCCTTAGTCTTTTACAAGATGTGGCGCCAACAAAAAGATTTGGCCGAAGAAGTCGAAGCAGAAGAAGTTGCCTAAGTATTGACAAAAAAGAACTATCAAGTTACAATCTTGGTAGTTCTTTTTTAATCGTAAACAAAAAATCGAGGTCAACATGAAAAAAATATCCTTAGTGTATATCAGTCTGAGTGGGAATACAGAGAGTTTTGTAACCCGACTCAAGGACTATCTCTTGTCTCAGTACGAAGAAATTGAGGTCCAAAAAATCCATATCAAGGATTTGGTCAAGGAAGGCCAAGAATTCTTTGAAATGGAGCATCCCTATGTCGCTTTCTTGCCGACCTATCTGGAAGGTGGAAATGGTGTCGATAACGGCGATGTTGAGATTCTTACGACTCCAGTGGGCGACTTTATCGCTTATGGAGACAATGCTAGTAAGTGTTTTGGGGTAGTGGGATCTGGTAATCGCAATTTTAACAATCAATACTGCCTGACAGCCAAGCAGTATAGCCAGCGCTTTGGCTTCCCGGTCCTAGCAGACTTTGAAATGCGTGGTATGTTGGGAGATATTAAAAAAGTCGCAGCGATTATCGCGGACTTGTATGAGTTAGAAACAGAAAAATAAAGTAGTACTGAGGGGCAGTTGAGATTTTCAACTGCTTTTTGTGTATGCAAAAAGCACCCCGTAAGGGTGCCATTTTATATACTATCCTGCTTTTCCGATGGCAAGTGCATAGATGAAGAAGATAGCAAAGCCAAAGAGGAAAATCAATCCTGCGATAGCAAGGAGTTTTAGCCAGGAAGGAAGATTTTTATTCTCACGTGTCACTAATACATAGTTCAAAAGAGCGAAGAATGGTGTTGTCAGGAAAGAACCGATCATGGCAAAGCGAAGCATGGTGGAAACTTGACCAGCAAAGAATTTAATAATTACGATACCGATGATGGCGGTAATGGTCATCCAGATGTTCAAAGATTTGCGAGAATCCTCTTTTTGACGAATTAAGAGTCGTAGCGATTCCTGATTGACACGAGAGTAACCATCGATAACGGTGATGACTGTTCCAAAGATACAAAGAAAGGCGATAAAGGTAATCAAATAACGGGACCATTCTCCAAGAACAGAGGCATACATACCTACAAATTGAGAAATGTACTTGGCTGAAGCGGCTTCAACTGCTTGTCCTGTAGGATACTGAATAAGTGCTCCTAGTGCCACGAAGAATACAGCTAGGATAGCAGTTCCAATGTAACCAACGTTAAAGTCGAAAAGAGCGTCCGCTGTATTAAAGTTGACGGTCTTTTTCTTTTCAGCAGACCAGAGTGAATTGATGGCTGAAATTTCAATAGGGGCAGGCATCCATCCTAAGAGGGAAACGATGAAAGGGAGGGCCGCCATTTGCCAAGGTGTCTTCTCGACAAAATCAGAGCTGTATTCTGGATGCTTAATTGCTGCAATGATAACTGCAAGAACTGTTGCAATGGTCAAAGCAGACATAATCCATTTTGCCATACCATCCAATAGTTTTTAGCCACCAAAGAGTAGCATGGCCCAAATGACTGCAACAAGGATAAGGGACCATTGAGTGATGCTAAGTCCAATCATTGGGAAGGCGCTAGCGATGATGGCTGAGCAAAGGATAGCGACTCCAGCTGTATTGACCATAGCAGAGAAGACATTGAGGACAAAGAAAATCCAGAGATAGAGTTTCCCTTTTTCGGCGTAGCCTTCTACCAAGGTCTTGCCAGTGTCGGCAGTATATTCGGCACCAAAACGGAAAAATGGATATTTAAAAACATTGGCCAAGATAACCAATAGGAGTAGTGACCAACCATAAGAACCACCAGCTTGAGTAGAGGATACAATGTGAGAACCTCCAACGGCAGCAGAAGCCATCAGGATTCCTGGCCCCATTGCCTTTAATTTGCTTGCCCAGGTTGACTGGTTTGATAACGTAACTTGTGACATAATAAACGCTCCTATTTTTGAATTTTCAGAATAATCTGAATAGATAGCTACTATTCTACAAAAAACTTAAAAGAAATGCAAGGCCATTTTGAAAAAATATAGAAAATTACAGAAAGATTTTACATGCATTAATGAAATTTCTCCAAGGGGAATATGGTAAGCCTAAAAAATCCGAGAAGAAAGCTTCTCGGATTTCGGTTATTTCAATTGATCTGTGACGTCTTTTGAGAGCAACATTCCCAGATGGTAAGTTTTATTGATATGTGCAATGACATCATTGATATTTTCAGTCGTGTGAATTTTCTCTTTGATGTCAGACCTAAATGTCTCGTCCTTCAAGAGTTGCTCTTGGTAGAGTCTTTGAAGTCTTTCCTTCTCGTACTTATTGAGTAGAAAAAGGAAAACCAAGCTAAGTACAACGAGAATATAAGCATATTGGCTCATAAGGAATCTCCCAGTGTGATAAATAAATAGTAAAAGTGAATAAAGTGTTTCATTGAACAGCTGCAAGGCAGAACAAAGTATAAATGTTGTCTAGCCTCAATCTTTCAGATTGCTTTGCAATCAAGTGATTAAAAGATTACGACATGAGCCTAACCAAATCGATATTATTTGGTTAGGTGAATTAGTGAAGCGTTTAGGCAATTCGCCATATAGCGATTGCCGTCAAGAGACTAGGAACTTTAGTTCCAGTCTCTTGTAACGATTTACATCTTCTCTGGCGCTTCTACCCCGAGCAAACGAAGAGCTTCTTTGAGGACGACTGCGGTTGCGTAGCTGAGGGCCAGACGACTGTCGCGCTCAGGACTTTCATCTAGGATACGTGTATGTGCATAATATTTGTTAAATGCTTGAGCCAAACTAATCGCAAATTTCGCAATGATAGAAGGTTCAAAATTATCTGCCGCACGATTGATAATACGTGGGAAGTCTTGGAGTAGCTTAATGATTTCCCAGCTTTCAGCATCATTCAGGCTGTAGTTGCCAGCCGTATTTGGTTTGAAATCGGCTTTGCGCAAGATAGATTGGATACGAGCGTAGGCGTATTGAACGTAGGGTCCAGTTTCTCCTTCAAAGGATACCATAGCTTCAAGGTCGAAGTCATATCCATTTGTACGGTCGGTCTTAAGATCATAGAACTTGATAGCCCCAACTCCAACAGCGTGGGCAACCTGGTCTTTATTTTCTAACTCAGGATTTTTCGCTTCGATTTGAGCCTTGGCACGACTAACAGCCTCAGCGATAGTCGGTTCTAGCAAGATGACATTTCCTTTACGAGTAGAGAGTTTTTTTCCTTCTTTTGTTACCAATCCAAATGGAACATGGACAATGTCTTGACTCCAATCATAGCCCATCTCTTGTAGTACTGCCTTGAGTTGTTTGAAGTGGGCAGATTGCTCTTGACCAACAACATAGATGGATTTGGCAAATTGGTATTCATTTTTACGGTAAAGAGCTGCAGCCAAGTCACGTGTGATATAGAGAGTTGCACCATCAGATTTTTTGATAAGGGCTGGATGTTCAATTCCATATTTCTCAAGATTGACAACTTGGGCCCCTTCTGACTCAACAAGAAGTCCTTTTTCAGCGAGAATGTCTACAACAGCATCCATCTTATCGTTGTAAAAGGCCTCTCCGTTGTAGCTGTCAAATTCGACTTGCAATTCATTGTAAAGGCGGTTGAATTCCACTAAACTTTCATCACGGAACCATTGCCAGAGAGCGAGGGCTTCCTCATCTCCATTCTCCAGTTTACGGAACCATTCGCGTGCTTCTTCATCCAAGCTAGGGTCTTTTTCAGCTTCAGCATTGATGCGAACGTAGAGTTTAAGAAGTTCATCGATTGGATGCGCTTTAACGGCTTCCTCATTTCCCCATTTCTTGTAGGCAACGATCAACATTCCAAACTGTTTGCCCCAGTCTCCTAGGTGGTTGACCTTGACCGTTTGATAGCCGATTTTTTGGAAAATATGTGACAAGCTATCCCCGATAACGGTTGAACGCAAGTGCCCAATAGAGAATGGTTTAGCGATGTTGGGACTAGACATATCGATAACGATATTTTCTTGCTTGCCAATGGTTTGGTCGGCATAGTGCTCTTTTTCAGTGATAACATCCTGTAATACTTGAGCCGAAATAGCACTTTTATCAAGGAAAAAGTTGACGTAAGGTCCAGTGGCAACAACCTTTTCAAAGGCTTGACTGTTGATTTTTTCAGCAATATCTGTTGCAATCATTTGCGGAGCTTTACGCTCGACCTTTGCTAGAGAAAAGGCAGGGAAGGCGATGTCTCCCATTTCTGAGTTTTTAGGTGTTTCCAGTAAATTTAAAATAGCCTCTTGATCCAGGCTATCAATGACGCTAGCCAACTCGCTAGCAATCAATTCTTTTGTATTCATAAGGGCTCCTTTTGGGCTTTTTTACTATTTTAACACAATTTACTACATTTTTTGAGAAAGAAAAGAATTTTTTTGAATTATCTATTTTTTTTGGTATAATGTAGTTATAAAATAAATGTAAAACTTGTTATAAATATTCACTTAAGAGGATAATATGAGAAAAAGAGAACGGCATCAATTGATTAAAAAGATGATCACCGAAGAAAAACTTGGGACACAAAAAGAGATTCAAGATCGTTTAGAAGCTCGTAATGTTTATGTGACACAAACGACTTTGTCACGTGATTTGCGTGAAATCGGCTTGACCAAGGTTAAGAAAAATGATATGGTGTATTATGTACTAGCAAATGAGACAGATAAGATTGATTTAGTTGAGTTTTTGTCTCATCATTTAGAAGGAGTTGCAAGAGCAGAGTTCACCTTAGTACTTCATACCAAACTTGGGGAAGCTGCAGTCTTAGCAAACATTGTAGATGCAAACAAGGATGAATGGATTTTAGGAACGGTTGCTGGTGCTAATACCTTATTGGTTATTTGTCGAGACCAGCACGTTGCCAAACTGATGGAAGATCGTTTGCTAGATTTGATGAAAGATAAATAAGGTCTTGGGAGTTGCTCTCAAGACTTATTTTTAGCAAGGAGAGACGGAAAATGGCAACAGAAAAGCTATCACCCGGCATGCAACAGTATGTGGATATTAAAAAACAATACCCAGATGCTTTTTTGCTTTTTCGAATGGGTGATTTTTACGAGTTGTTCTATGAAGATGCAATTAATGCAGCGCAAATTTTAGAAATTTCCTTAACGAGTCGGAATAAAAATGCAGAAAATCCGATACCCATGGCGGGTGTCCCCTATCATTCTGCCCAGCAGTATATCGATGTTCTGATTGAACAGGGCTATAAGGTAGCCATAGCCGAGCAGATGGAAGATCCCAAACAAGCAGTGGGTGTTGTCAAGCGAGAGGTGGTCCAGGTCATCACACCTGGAACGGTCGTTGATAGCAGTAAGCCGGATAGTCAGAATAATTTCTTGGTTGCCTTAGATCGTGATGGCGATCAATTTGGCCTAGCTTATATGGATCTAGTGACAGGTGATTTTTATGTGACAGGTTTATTGGATTTTACTCTCGTTTGTGGAGAAATCCGTAACCTTAAGGCTCGAGAAGTGGTGCTGGGTTATGACTTGTCTGAGGAAGAAGAACAAATCCTCAGCCGTCAGATGAATTTGGTGCTTTCTTATGAAAAAGAAGCCTTTGAGGACCTTCATTTACTGGATTCACGACTGGCAGCTGTGGAGCAAGCGGCGGCTAGTAAGCTACTCCAGTATGTTCATCGGACCCAGATGCGGGAATTGAACCACCTCAAACAAGTTATCCGCTATGAAATCAAAGATTTCTTGCAGATGGATTATGCGACTAAGGCTAGTTTGGATTTGGTTGAAAATGCCCGTTCAGGTAAGAAGCAAGGCAGTCTTTTCTGGCTTTTAGATGAAACCAAAACGGCTATGGGTATGCGGCTCTTGCGGTCTTGGATTCATCGTCCCTTGATTGATAAGGAACGAATCGTCCAACGTCAAGAGGTGGTGCAGGTCTTTCTTGACCATTTCTTTGAGCGTAGTGATTTAACGGACAGTCTCAAGGGTGTTTATGATATCGAACGCTTGGCTAGTCGGGTTTCTTTTGGCAAGACCAATCCCAAGGATCTCTTGCAACTGGCGACCACATTGTCTAGTGTACCACGGATTCGTGCGATTTTAGAAGGCATGGAGCAGCCTGCTTTAGCCTATCTCATCGCACAGTTGGATGCCATTCCAGAGTTAGAGAGCTTGATTAGCGCAGCGATAGCCCCTGAAGCCCCTCATGTGATTACGGAAGGTGGCATTATTCGGACGGGATTTGATGAGACCTTAGACAAGTACCGTCGTGTACTCAGAGAAGGGACCAGCTGGATTGCAGAGATTGAGGCTAAGGAGAGAGAAAACTCTGGTATCAGCACGCTCAAGATTGACTACAATAAAAAAGATGGCTACTATTTCCATGTGACCAATTCGCAACTGGGAAATGTGCCAGCCCACTTTTTCCGCAAGACGACGCTGAAAAACTCAGAACGTTTTGGGACTGAGGAGTTGGCCCGTATCGAGGGAGATATGCTGGAGGCGCGTGAGAAGTCAGCCAACCTAGAGTACGAAATCTTTATGCGTATCCGAGAGGAAGTCAGCAAGTACATCCAGCGTTTGCAGGCTTTAGCCCAAGGAATTGCGACGGTTGATGTTTTGCAAAGTCTGGCGGTTGTGGCTGAAACCCAGCATTTGATTCGACCTGAGTTCGGTGACGACTCACAAATCGCTATCCAGAAAGGGCGTCATGCTGTCGTCGAAAAGGTCATGGGAGCCCAGACCTATATTCCAAATAGTATCCAGATGTCAGAAGATACCAGCATTCAATTGATTACAGGGCCCAACATGAGCGGGAAGTCTACCTACATGCGCCAGCTAGCCATGACTGCGGTTATGGCCCAGATGGGTTCCTATGTTCCTGCTGAGAGCGCCTACTTGCCTATCTTCGATGCTATCTTTACTCGCATCGGAGCGGCAGATGACTTGGTTTCAGGTCAATCAACCTTTATGGTGGAGATGATGGAGGCTAACAATGCCATTTCGCATGCGACCAAGGACTCACTCATTCTCTTTGATGAATTGGGACGCGGAACTGCAACATATGATGGAATGGCTCTTGCTCAGTCCATCATCGAATACATCCATGAACATATCGGAGCCAAAACCCTCTTTGCGACCCACTACCATGAGTTGACTAGTCTGGAGTCCAGTTTGGAACACTTGGTCAATGTCCACGTGGCAACCTTAGAACAGGATGGGCAGGTCACCTTCCTTCACAAGATTGAACCAGGGCCAGCTGACAAATCCTATGGTATCCACGTTGCTAAGATTGCTGGCTTACCAGGAGAACTTTTAGCAAGGGCGGATAAGATATTGACTCAACTGGAGAATCAAGGGACGGAAAGTCCTGCTCCGATGAGAGAAACAAGTGCTGTTACTGAACAGATGTCACTCTTTGACGCGCCTGCAGAGCATCCTATCCTAGCAGAATTAGCTAAACTGGATGTGTACAATATGACACCTATGCAGGCTATGAATGTCTTGGTCGAACTCAAACAAAAGTTATAAAAAGAATCCCACTCATGCATTTGTGAGTGGGATTTTTCTCTATTACTTTTTATGGGCCAAGAGTTGATTGATGTGGTCTACTTTTTTTGCTTCTCTTTTATAGAGAATAACCCAGATGATAAGGTAGACGATCGCAAACTCTGGAATGAGCTGGAGATAGAAGGTCCAGTGGAAGGGGAACCAACCAGCCAGAGTTGCCAGTGGGACAAAGCCAGCCAGCATGAGGAAGAAATGGGAAAGTGTGGCACGGAGCAAGCTCCAGTCACGGCTGAATAAGCGACTGCCAAAGCTAAAGAGAACTCCGATAGCTGACCAGATGACCATACAGTAGAGCAAGACCAAGGAACCGTGAACTTGATGTTGCACCATCACTTGTCCGACTAGAGAATCAGGACTCAGTGGAGCGTAGGTATTTGGGGCATAAATGAGTGAAAAGAGGATAGAGAGGATGAGGCCGATAAGAACACCAGTGGCTGCATCGTGAAAGATTTGTTTTTTCATAGTTCTAATTTCTCCTTGATGGTTTTTAGGTAACGGCGAGATGAGTAGGTAAAGCTTTCGTTTTTGAGAAAGATTTCGACCAGGCCGTTGGGGGTTAGTTTGAGATGAGAGATAGCGTCAATATTAACGATTTCTGATTGGGAAATTTGGATAAAAGTGGTCGGTAGAATGTCAAGCACTTGATAGAGTCGCAAATCAATGCTGTAGGTCTGAGATGCAGTTTCTGCTAGAACTTTGCGATTCTCGATATAGAAGCGTTGTATCTTACCAATCTTAACTAGATAGACCTGATCATCAATCTTTCCTTTGATTGTTTCTTTTTGGTCAAGATTTTCTGCGAACTCGATGACTTTCTGGACTTTTTCGGTCGGCTGAGGAGTTTGGACAATCAGCTTTTCCTCCTCATAAGTCTCCTTAATCTGTAGTTCTACTTTCATAAATTTCTCTCCTTTTCAGTTATACAAGGTTGTGATCACTTCCTGTACACCTTTATTAAACACTATTTTACGACCCATGGCAAGAGCTTTTGTCTATGTGGAGAGATTTGGAGTCTATGTGGTATTTGCTTTTTCTGATAGTATCTGAAATATGGTATAATAGCACTAATCAATTTCTAGGAAAATAGATACAGAAAGGGGCTGAAAGATGTCTCATATTATTGAATTGCCAGAGGTGCTGGCAAACCAGATCGCGGCAGGCGAGGTCATTGAACGTCCTGCCAGTGTGGTTAAAGAGTTGGTAGAAAACGCCATTGACGCGAGTTCTAGTCAGATTATCATTGAGATTGAGGAAGCTGGTCTTAAGAAGATTCAAATCACAGATAATGGCCATGGAATTGCCCACGATGAGGTGGAATTGGCCCTGCGTCGTCATGCAACCAGTAAGATAAAAAATCAAGCAGACCTCTTTCGGATTCGGACGCTCGGATTTCGAGGTGAAGCCCTGCCCTCTATCGCTTCTGTCAGTGTCTTGACTCTGTTGACGGCGGTGGATGGTGCGAGTCATGGGACCAAGCTCGTTGCGCGTGGAGGTCAAGTTGAGGAAGTCATCCCAGCGACTAGTCCTGTGGGGACCAAAGTTTGTGTGGAGGACCTCTTTTTCAACACACCTGCCCGCCTCAAGTATATGAAGAGCCAGCAAGCGGAGCTGTCTCATATCATTGATATTGTCAACCGTCTGGGCTTGGCCCATCCTGAGATTTCCTTCAGTTTGATTAGTGATGGCAAGGAAATGACGCGGACGGCAGGGACTGGTCAACTACGCCAAGCCATCGCAGGGATTTACGGTTTGGCGAGTGCCAAGAAGATGATTGAAATTGAGAACTCTGACTTAGATTTCGAAATTACAGGTTTTGTGTCTCTGCCTGAGTTAACCCGAGCAAATCGTAACTATATCAGCCTCTTTATCAATGGCCGTTATATCAAGAACTTCCTGCTCAATCGTGCAATTCTGGACGGCTATGGCAGCAAGCTCATGGTAGGGCGTTTTCCACTGGCTGTCATTCACATCCATATCGACCCTTATCTAGCGGATGTCAATGTGCATCCGACTAAGCAAGAAGTACGAATTTCCAAGGAAAGAGAGTTGATGGCGCTGGTTTCAGAAGCTATTGCAAAAAGTCTCAAGGAACAAGCCTTGATTCCAGATGCTTTAGAAAATCTGGCCAAATCTACTGTGCGTAATCGTCAAAAGGTAGAGCAGACTATTCTTCCACTCAAAGAAAATACGCTTTACTATGAAAAAACAGAACTCTCAAAACCTAATCAAGCTGAGGTGGCTGATCATCAGGTTGAATTAACTGAGGAAGGTAGGGACCTAACCCTGTTTGCCAAGGAAACCTTGGACCAGCTGACCAAGCCAGCAAAACTCCATTTTGCAGAGAGAAAGCCTGTCAGCTATGACCAACTAGACCACCCAGAGTTAGACTTAGCTAGTTTGGACAAAGCCTATGATAAGCTGGAGCGAGAAGAAGCATCCAGCTTCCCAGAGTTGGAATTTTTCGGGCAAATGCACGGGACTTATCTCTTTGCCCAAGGTCGAGATGGACTCTATATCATTGACCAGCATGCGGCTCAGGAACGGGTTAAGTACGAGGAATACCGTGAAAGCATTGGCAATGTTGACCAGAGCCAGCAACAACTCCTAGTGCCCTATATCTTTGAATTTCCTGCGGATGATGCCCTTCGTCTCAGGGAAAGAATGTCTCTTTTGGAGGAAGTGGGCGTACTTCTAGCAGAGTACGGAGAAAATCAATTTATCCTGCGTGAACATCCTATTTGGATGGCAGAAGAAGAAATCGAGTCTGGCATCTATGAAATGTGTGACATGCTCCTTTTGACCAAGGAAGTTTCGGTCAAGAAATACCGAGCAGAGATGGCTATCATGATGTCCTGCAAGCGGTCTATCAAGGCCAACCATCGTATTGATGACCATTCAGCTCGACAGCTCCTTTATCAGCTTTCTCAATGTGACAATCCCTATAACTGTCCCCACGGACGTCCTGTTTTGGTGCATTTTACCAAGTCGGATATGGAAAAAATGTTCCGACGCATTCAGGAAAATCATACTAGCCTGCGGGAGTTGGGGAAATACTAAACTTTATAGAAGATTAAACAGCCCTAGTCATGGAACTAGAGCTGTTTTGAATTTTTGAGCTGAACTTGTGTTCCAGCAAGCAAATCAGCTGGATGACGTTTGTCCTTACGAAGCAGTCCCGTCAGCAGAAAAATCAAGAAGAGAATACCTGCTGAAGTTGACAAGAAAATTGACAGGGCATCTGCTTGATAAGCACTACGGATAGCTCCCATATGTCCTAGCTGCCAAGGGAAAAACTTGATAGCAGAGCGCAAAAGGCTTTGGGCAAAGCTCCTATGCTTGTAAATCAACTGTAAACCTGCCCAACGCTTGCCAAAACTGCCTTTTCTATAGTCTAGCCAAGCAAAGATTATAGTTAGAGGCAGGACTGAGGTAGAAAAAGCCAGAAACTGGCTCTGGGCTTCAGTGAATGCAGGAATGCCTTTTAGAACCAGATTATAAAAGCCCATAGCTAGTAAAAAAAGAGCAATGAGGTAGCCCGAGATAAAGAGCCAGTCGCCAAAGAGTTCTTTGAGACGCGTTTTGACAGGTATGGGATTGTCAGTTTTTAGTTTCATCTTTAGCACCTTCTTTCTTAGAATCCTTATCAAGGCCTATAACCTTGTCCAGATACTTTTTCTTGATTTTTAGAGCCTTGTTGATAGCAATCGTTGAAGCGATTAAGAGAACGAAGGTTAGCCAGATCCAAGCAGTGAATTCAGCTGGAAAACTAGAACCAGCCAAAAAGAGATAGATAGCCAGAGCTAAGACGAAAATATAAATCACTTGCCAAAGACCAAAGGATTTAACCTCCTTATAGTATTTGTCCTTGTCTTCCTCAAAAATTACTGCTGTGGAATCTTTTTCAGAGTTTTCATCCAGTAGCAGATAGTCAGTTGTCACTTGAAAAATCTTGCTTAATTCAATGATTTTTTCGATTTCAGGAAAGACTTGTCCAGACTCCCATTTTGAGATGCTTTGCCGAGAAACATTGATTTGTTCAGCTAGCTTTTCCTGGGACCAACCTTTTTCCTTTCGGAGCTCAAATAGTTTTTCTGTGAGTTTCATGATTCTATCCTCCTTTTTCTACCTCTATCCTAACAATTTTTACTTATAATGAGAATACAATCTCTTGTACTATTTGTCAACCAGAGGTTGCACTTGTGTTTGCAGTTTTCAGCAAAAAAATATGATATACTAGGTAAGAAAAAGCGAAGAAATTATGAAAAAGGAATGAAAGATGAAAGAATTTTTTGCCCTCCCCAAGCAAATTCAAATGCGGGAATGGATGAGCTTTGTAGCACGGATTTTAGAGAGTGCCATTACTCCTTTTATGGCCATGTACTATGTTCAATATTTTGGAGCCTTTTGGGCGGGGTTATTGATGATCACAACCAAACTCATTGGTTTTTTAGCTGGACTGTATGGTGGACATTTGGCGGATCTTTGGGGACGTAAGAAAGTCATTGACTGGGGAAACTTTGGTCTTGCGAGTGGCTACTTTCTTGTGCTGCTGGCAAATATGCCTAATCATATTTTTCCCTTTTTGACTTTTGTCGGAATGTTGCTGGCAGAGACCGCAGGAACTTTCTCTTGGCCGGCTATTGATGCGATGATTATTGATTTGACCGACGAGCAAAATCGCCGTTTCGTTTATACGATTAGTTATTGGTTTGTCAATGTATCCGTTATGTTAGGAGCAGGGCTTGCAGGTTTCTTTTACGACCACCATTTTTTTGAGTTGCTTCTGGTTTTGACGGTGATTAGCTTCTTGAATTTTTTCCTCGCTTGGAAATATTTTTCAGAAAGCAAGCCAGCTAATCTGGTCTTTGAGCATGGTAGCAGTCCTTTGGCAACTGTGAAAAATTATGCTTCTGTTTTTCAGGACAAAATTTTCCTACTTTATACGTTAGGGACTGTATTTAATGGTGTTATCTGGTTGCAAATTGACAATTATATACCCGTTCATTTGAAAGAGTCATTCATCGCGAGTAGTGTTTTCGGTATTCATATTTCAGGAGCTAAGATGCTCAGTATCATGGTTTTTATCAATACCCTGATTATTGTTTGCTTCATAACGACTGCCAATCGTTTGACCAAGGAAATGAAGATCATACCGCAGTTTTTATTGGGAAGTATTATCTTTGACTTGGGTATGCTTTTCACCATTGTCTTCAGGAGTTTCTGGGCTCTGTTTTTGCTAGCCATTCTCTATACTATGGGGGAACTCATCTGCATGCCGCCAAGCCAAGTTTTGCGGGCGGAAATGATGAATGAGAATAAGCTCGGAACCTACTCAGGTTTCCTTAATATGGCGCAGCCTTTAGCGTCTATTTTAGCGGGGGCGATGATTTCTATCAGCGCTGCAACAGGTGCTGTAGGTGTTTGGCTCGTTTTTATTGTGTGTGCAGTACTTGGGCTGCTTCTTATCATCAGAGCAGCGCATTTACACGGAATTGCAAATCAATTATAGAAAGTGAAAATAATGTACGAATATTTTAAAGGAATCATCAGTAAAATTACAGCCAAGTACATCGTATTGGAAGTCAACTCTATCGGCTATATCTTGCATGTAGCCAATCCCTATGCTTATTCAGGGCATCTTCATCAGGAAACCAAGGTCTATGTGCACCAGGTGGTGAGAGAAGACGCGGAGCTTCTGTACGGCTTTGCGACCGAGGAGGAGAAGCAACTTTTTCTCAGCTTGATCTCAGTCTCAGGTATTGGCCCAGTGTCTGCTCTGGCTATTATTGCGGCTGATGATAATGCCGGCTTAGTGCAAGCCATTGAGCAGAAAAACATCACCTACCTGACCAAGTTTCCTAAGATTGGTAAGAAAACAGCCCAGCAGATGGTGCTGGACTTGGAAGGCAAGGTAGTAGTTGCAGGAGATGACCTTCCTGCCAAGGTGGCAGTGCAAACCAGCGTTGAAAACCAAGAACTGGAAGAAGCTATGGAAGCCATGTTGGCACTGGGCTACAAGGCGACTGAGCTCAAGAAAATCAAGAAATTCTTTGAAGGAACGACAGATACAGCTGAGAACTATATCAAGTCGGCCCTTAAGATGTTGGTCAAATAGGAGAAGAGTATGACAAAACGCTGTGGTTGGGTTAAAATGAACAACCCATTATATGTGGCCTATCATGATGAAGAGTGGGGACAGCCCCTTCATGATGACCGCGCTCTTTTTGAACTGCTTTGTATGGAAACCTATCAGGCTGGTCTATCTTGGGAAACGGTACTAAACAAACGCCAGGCTTTCCGAGAAGCCTTTCGTGGCTATCAAATTCAAGCGGTCGCGGAAATGACAGATGGGGAGTTGGAAGCCTTGTTAGAGAATCCAGCCATTATCCGAAATCGTGCCAAGCTCTTTGCGACGCGTGCCAACGCCCAAGCATTTTTACAAATCCAGAAAACCTTTGCCTCTTTTGACGCTTATCTCTGGTCCTTTGTTAAGGGGAAAACGATCGTGAATGATGTTCCTGACTATCACCAAGCACCTACTAAAACAGCCTTGTCTGAAAAGTTATCTCAAGATCTCAAAAAACGAGGCTTCAAGTTCACAGGCCCAGTCGCCGTCTTGTCTTTTCTACAGGCTGCAGGCCTGGTTGATGACCACGAGAATGATTGCGAGTGGAAAAACGGAAATTAGTGAGTCCAAGCGTCTAACTATCTGAGAAAATAGAAAAAGCTGAGAAAATTATCTCAGCTTTTTGATTATATGCTAGTAACTTTTATAGTGCAGTAAGAAATGTCAGTCCACCTAAGACAACGCCAGCTGAGTTTGGAATAATTAGTATCCAATCCTTCTTAGGCTCTTTTGTCCATCCGTAAATAACCCAAATTAAACAAGATACTGCTGCGGATAAAGGCTGGAATGGTTGAGCTTTGTTGCCTTGTAAATTGGCAAAAATTTGTGGGATGTAGGCGATAAATACAACAATCCCGATAAAGGCTCCAATTGAACCGACAATTTGATTTATTTTTTGTTTAGTCATATACACCTCCTTTAAAAAGATATCATAGAAATAAGCAAAATGCAATAAATTCAGACACAAATTGTAACGAAAATCAATACCAAAGCACAAAAATGGAGAAATTGTTTATTTTTTGTTATAGTCAAAGCGAATGACTTGCTTCTGTGTATCCACATAAGCGTGAACGCCAAAGGGCACAATGGCTCTTGGAGTTGCGTGACCGACATTTAGATTATAGACAATTGGGATATTACTGTCAACGATGCTCATTAGTGCCTCTTTATAGTTGTCATAGAAGGCTTCATCCATTGGCTTTCCGACCAATAGTCCACTGATGACCTCAAATACCCCAGTTTCTTTCAAAGCCTGTAACATCTTTTTGAAGTTTTCCGGTTCAGGCTTTTCTTCGCTTGTTTCTAGCAAGAGAATCTTTCCTTCCCAGTCGGATAAGTCAGGGAAGAGTTTGTATTTTTGGCAGAGGTCGGTGCTATCTGCGTGTAGAGAGTTGTCAAAAATATCATAGAGAGACTCAAGACAACCACCGAGAATTTCTCCCTCAAACTGAGCATTTCCTTGCAACAAGTCAAAACCAGTATTTGTATGACTGATACGAGCTGTTCCCAGGGCCTTGGGACTAAAGTCAATCCGTTCCTCATACCAAACGTCACTAGGGCGGATTTCTGAGATTCTTCCTGTCTTGATCAATTCTTTAAAGTAGTGAAAGCTATAGGGCAACATCTCATTGTCTAATTCACAAATGTCTGCTAAAAAGGATTGCCCATAAAAAGTCTTGACCCCTAGTTTGTGCAACATAAGGTGGTTCATAGTGGTATCTGAGAAGCCAAGAAAAATCTTTGGCTTGATAACCTTTTGAAGCTGGTCGTTTTCAAAAAGATAAGGTAGCAAGCGATAGGTATCATCCCCACCGATGGCGCATAGGATCATGTCGATGCTATCATCAGAAAAGGCCAGCATCAAATCTTCTGCACGTGCCTCAGGATGGTCCTTGATAAAGTCTAAACCCTTTAGCGAATGGGGCAAGAAGACAGAATTAAGTCCCAAATCCTTGAGACGTTGAATACCCAAATCGACTTCGTGTTTGACAAAATCCTCTCCGATAACACCACTAGACAAACTAACAATACCAATAGTAGAAACTATATCTCATCCTCCTAGAAATAGATTGATACTCTTCGAAAATCTCTTCAAACCACGTCAGCTTTGCCTTGCCGTATATATGTTACTGACCTTGTCAGTTCTATCTACAACCTCAAAGCAGTGCTTTGAGCAACCTGCGGCTAGCTTCCTAGTTTGTTCTTTGATTTTCATTGAGTATGAGCCTATTCTATCACAAAAGATGAGAGAAAACTACAAGAATGAGACTCAGAAGTGCTATTGAATCTCAAGAAAGCAAGTGAAAAAGCAACCGCCTATGCAGTTGCTTTTCGTTTTTCTAATCTCGCTAGATATGAGTTACTTGGTCAACTCTTGATTATAGGAGAGAGCTAAATCAATCCAGTAAGGAAGTTCTTTTTGACCTTCGATATCTAGGTCTATATAGCCATGATAAGGTCGCCCTCTCATCAATGTAGTATGAGCTCCTGTTCGGGGTAGAACTTGCTTTTCCATTTCTTTGCCAATTCTCACCATAACCAGCTCGTCCTTTCTGGAACTGACTGTAAGGACCATTTTCCCACGAATCATAAAGGCCAGGCCACCAAACAGTCTCTTTTCTTCTAACTCTTCTTCGAAAATTTGGGGAGGAAGTTTGAGTGCTAGAATTTTTCGAATCTGCTGAGCTAAAGATTGACTATATGCCATAGCTTTTCACTTTTCTTAATAACGTGATGGGCCCGCGCTTGCACTTCGGATATTGAAACGTTTCTTGAGATAGAAGCGAAGAGCGAGAAGGGTAGCTCCCAGGATAGCCAAAGGCAATGGAGCAAGGACTGGATTGAGGTTTGCTGGTAGGAAGCTTGTTGCAAAGAAGACAACCAACCAAAGGACCATAGAGGCCAAAATTACTAGGATGGACTTCCAGAATGGAGGACGTTGGCTACGGTCTGTGTCTGGTCCATAGTACTGGTAGACAAAGTAGTACATCAAGTAGAAGGCAAGTCCTCCTACAAGTCCAACCAACAAGAGGGTAATCAACCCATAGCCAATAGCCTGATCTGTAGAGAAGAAGGTAGTTAGAGCGCTAACCAATGCAAAGAGACTGGTGATAAAAAGGGCTGAGTCCATAATCATGAGTTTTGGATCGTCATTTTCTTTTGGATGCTCTTTTTCATATTGCTCCTTGACAGTGAAGCTGTGAGCCCAGTGGGTAGGAGCTCCGTAGAGGGAACGTGCAGTCGTCCCTTTGGCTTGCTCTTCAAGGATTTTAGGAATGACTTCCTCAAAGACAGCCTTGATTTCAGCGTCTGTTTTGCCATCTTTGATGAATTGTTGGGTAGCGATGTGGATAAACTCTTGGTTTTTCTTAGTTAATTTTTGTAAATCAATCTGAGACATAGGGATTCCTCTTAGAACCATTTTTTATGGATGAGATAGAGAGTGAGTGAAACACTCATAGCAAAGGCGATAAAGACGATTAACCAGAAGGCGTGTGGTTCACCGTTCAAAGGGATTTCATTATCCTTGAAGTTCATACCATAGGCTGAGAAGATCATGGTTGGGACAGACATAACGATGGTCACGAGAGCCAGGGTTTTCATGATGTTGTTCTGGTTGTTGGAAATGATAGAGGCAAAGGTCTCTGTCATAGAGTGAAGGACATTTCCATAGATATCTGCCATCTCGATGGCCTGTTGGGTTTCAATCAGAGTGTCTTCGAGTAGGTCTTCGTCTTCTAGGTATTTCTTGATATTGCTGGTTGCACTGGTCAATTTCTTAATCACGCGTTCGTTCGTCTTAAGTGAGGCCTTGAAATAGACGATGGTCTTTTCCAATTCCATGAGCTCGATCAGCTCTTCGTTTCGAGTAGACTTGTGAAGTTGACTTTCGATCTGTTCACTCTTGCGGTCGATCGAACGAAGGGCCGTAAGGTAAAGTTCGGCGTTGCGGTAGAGAATCTGGAAGATAAAGCGTGAACGCATGAAGGTGTAAAAGTTGCGCAGTCTACGGTTGATAAAGACATCGAGAACGGGGAGGGATTCCAAGCAGGTGGTGATAATGGTTTCCTCGGTGATGATAATCCCCAGCGGAATCGTAACGTAGTAGGTACGATTGTTTCTTTCCTCTGTGATGGGAACGTCCACGATGATCAAAGTATACTCATCTTCGATGGTAATACGGGACATTTCTTCCGCATCGAGCGGTGCTCGAAGGTCGGCAATGTCAATGTCGAAGGCGTTAGCGATTTCCAACGATTCATTTTGTGTAGGATTGACGAGGTTGATCCAAGTACCCGGTTCAAGCGTGTCGATCTCTTTAAATTCAGTTGTTGTTGAGAGAAAAACTTGTTTCATATCCCCTATCCTTTCCTACTATTCAGTGATTCATTTTTTGCACCGTACTATTATACTATAAAAACAGCTTTTTGGGTAATAGAATTTCACATTTTTTGGTATAATGGAAAGCAATAATGGACTAGAAAGAACAAAGATGCAAGATAAAATTGTGATTCATGGGGCACGTGCCCATAACTTAAAAAATATTGATGTGGAGATTCCGCGAGACAAGCTGGTTGTTGTGACTGGTTTGTCAGGGTCTGGGAAATCCAGTCTGGCCTTTGATACCCTCTATGCGGAGGGCCAACGTCGCTATGTAGAGAGTTTGTCAGCCTACGCTCGCCAGTTCTTGGGCAATATGGAAAAACCAGATGTGGATGCCATTGATGGCCTCAGCCCAGCTATTTCCATCGACCAGAAAACCACCAGTAAAAATCCTCGTTCGACCGTGGGAACGACGACTGAAATCAATGATTATCTGCGTCTCCTCTACGCACGTGTGGGGACGCCATACTGTATCAACGGACATGGGGCTATCAAGGCCTCTTCTGTGGAGCAAATTGTGGATAAGGTCTTGGAGTTGCCAGAACGCCAACGTCTGCAAATTTTAGCTCCGGTCATTCGTAAGAAAAAAGGGCAACACAAGAGTGTCATTGAAAAGGTTCAGAAAGACGGTTATGTCCGTGTCCGAGTGGATGGGGAAGTCTATGATGTGACCGAAGTGCCTGAGCTGTCTAAGAGTAAGCAACACAATATCGATGTCGTGGTCGACCGTATTGTCATCAAGGAGGGCATTCGTAGCCGTCTCTTTGATTCCATTGAGGCTGCCCTTCGTATCGCAGAAGGTTATGTGATTATCGACACTATGGACGATTCTGAGTTGCTCTTTTCTGAGCATTATGCCTGTCCAGTTTGTGGTTTTACAGTACCAGAGTTAGAGCCTCGTCTCTTCTCCTTCAATGCCCCTTTTGGCTCTTGTAGTGAGTGTGATGGTTTGGGCATCAAGCTGGAGGTGGATGTTGACTTGGTGGTTCCTGATACCAGCAAAACTTTGCGTGAGGGAGCATTAGCACCTTGGAATCCTATCTCATCCAACTACTATCCAAATATGCTAGAGCAGGCCATGACAGCCTTTGGAGTGGATATGGATAAGCCTTTTGAGGACTTGTCAGAAGAAGATAAAAACTTGATTCTCTATGGCTCGGATGGCAAGGAATTCCATTTCCACTATGAGAATGAATTTGGCGGTGTGCGCGATATTGACATTCCTTTTGAGGGGGTTGTCAATAATATCAAGCGTCGTTACCATGAGACTAACAGTGATTACACACGCACCCAAATGCGTCTCTACATGAATGAACTAACCTGCGGAACTTGCCATGGCTACCGTCTCAATGACCAGGCCTTGTCTGTCCGTGTGGGTGGGGAGCAAGGACCACATATCGGTGAAATCTCAGACCTGTCTATCGCAGACCACTTGGAGTTGGTGAGCCAGCTGACCCTGTCTGAAAATGAGGCCATCATTGCCCGTCCTATCCTCAAGGAAATCAAGGATCGCTTGACCTTCCTCAATAACGTAGGTCTTAACTATTTGACGCTGTCGCGTTCGGCAGGGACCCTTTCAGGTGGGGAGAGTCAGCGTATTCGCTTGGCGACTCAGATTGGGTCCAATCTATCAGGTGTCCTCTATATCCTGGATGAGCCGTCGATTGGTCTTCATCAGAGGGACAATGACCGCTTGATTGCCAGTCTGAAAAAGATGCGTGACTTGGGCAATACTCTCATCGTGGTGGAACACGATGAAGATACCATGCGCGAGGCGGATTATCTGATTGATGTTGGTCCGGGTGCTGGTGTTTTTGGTGGAGAGATTGTCGCTGCAGGAACGCCCAAGCAGGTGGCTCGCAACAGCAAGTCTATCACAGGCCAGTATTTGTCAGGGAAACGTGCCATTCCAGTGCCAGCAGAGCGCCGTGCCGGAAATGGTCGCTTTATCGAGGTGACGGGAGCGCGTGAGAACAACTTGCAAAATATCACTGCTCGCTTCCCATTGGGAAAATTCATTGCGGTGACAGGTGTGTCAGGTTCAGGGAAATCGACCTTAATCAACAGCATCCTCAAAAAAGCTATTGCCCAGAAGCTCAACCGTAATTCAGACAAGCCTGGTAAATTCAAAACCATCACAGGGATTGAGCATGTAGACCGTTTGATTGATATTGACCAGAGCCCCATTGGACGAACGCCGAGGTCCAACCCAGCTACCTATACAGGAGTTTTTGACGATATACGTGACCTCTTTGCCCAGACAAATGAAGCTAAGATACGAGGCTACAAGAAGGGCCGCTTCAGTTTTAACGTCAAGGGTGGTCGTTGCGAAGCCTGCTCAGGTGACGGGATCATCAAGATTGAGATGCACTTCTTGCCAGATGTTTATGTTGCTTGTGAAGTTTGCCATGGGACTCGCTACAACAGTGAAACCCTTGAAGTTCACTACAAGGAAAAAAATATCTCGCAGGTTTTGGACATGACCGTCAACGATGCGGTGGAATTTTTCCAACACATTCCCAAGATTCAACGCAAACTTCAGACCATCAAGGATGTGGGGCTGGGCTATGTAACGCTAGGGCAACCGGCTACCACCCTTTCTGGAGGAGAAGCTCAGCGTATGAAGTTGGCTAGTGAACTCCACAAACGCTCGACAGGGAAATCCTTCTATATTCTGGATGAGCCAACTACAGGGCTTCATACTGAGGATATCGCTCGCTTGCTTAAAGTCTTAGCTCGCTTTGTCGACGATGGCAATACTGTCCTCGTCATTGAGCACAATCTGGATGTCATCAAGACGGCAGACCATATCATCGATTTGGGACCTGAGGGCGGTGTCGGTGGTGGAACCATCATCGCAACAGGAACTCCAGAAGAAGTAGCGGCCAATGAAGCCAGCTACACAGGACACTATTTGAAAGGAAAGTTACATCATGAATAAACGTGTGCAAGCATTTCTAGCTAAAATGCAAGAAAAAGAACTAGATGGTATCATCATCAACAACCTTAAAAACATCTATTATTTGACTGGTTTTTGGGGTTCAAATGGAACAGTCTTTATCAGCCATGACCGTCAGGTTTTGGTGACAGACTCTCGCTATATCATTGCAGCTAAGCAAGAAGTAACAGGTTTTGAGATTGTGGCTGACCGCGATGAATTGGCTGTTATTGCAGGCATTGTCAAGGATATGGGCTTGTCTCGCATCGGTTTTGAAGATGAGATTTCTGTCTCTTACTATCATCGTATGCAGGTAGCATTTGAAGGTTTGGAATTGCTTCCTCAAACTCAGTTTGTTGAGGGTCTTCGTATGATTAAGGATGAAAAGGAGATCGCAACTATTCGCAAGGCTTGCTCTATCTCAGACCAAGCTTTCCGCGATGCCCTTGACTTTATCAAACCAGGAAAGACTGAAATTGAGATTGCCAACTTCCTTGATTTCCGTATGCGTGAGCTAGGAGCGGCAGGCTTGTCTTTTGATACCATTTTAGCAAGTGGCATCAACTCTTCTAAGCCCCATGCTCATCCAATGCACAAACCGGTTGAAGCAGGAGAAGCCATCACCATGGACTTCGGCTGTCTCTATGACCACTATGTCAGCGATATGACACGGACCATCTATCTAGGGCATGTCAGTGACGAGCAGGCAGAGATTTACAATACGGTTCTGAAAGCCAACCAAGCTCTGATTGACCAAGCTAAGGCAGGTCTAGGTTTCCGCGACTTTGACAAAATTCCTCGTGATATTATCATCGAGGCAGGCTATGGCGACTACTTTACTCATGGTATCGGACACGGTATCGGACTCGATATCCATGAGGAACCCTACTTTAGCCAAACCTCGACGGATACAATCAAGGCAGGAATGACCTTGACAGATGAACCGGGCATCTATATCGAAGGGAAATACGGCGTTCGTATCGAGGATGATATCTTGATTACAGAAACAGGTTGTGAGTTATTGACACTTGCTCCAAAAGAATTGATTGTTATCTAAAAAATGAGATAAATCGTTGACTTTTATATTTTAAAGGTTTATACTGATAGACGAAAACGGTAGGTGAGGCTACCATAGGGATACGGATGACTACCGCAAAGCAGTGGAGACACTACTCGTTGGTCAACAGTCCTGGTCGCGAAGGCCAAGACTAAGCTCATTACATCGCCCTATGGAGTTAAAGCTTGAACGAAAAAACAGATAATTAGTTTTTTAATCCTGCCATTTTATGGTGGGATTTTCTACTGTTTTAAGAAAAAGAAAGGAGACAAACGATGCAAATTGACGATCATCCAGAACCGCACATACACAGCCAATCGCTGATTTGTGTCGTTCTGCCCTTATAAAGTGATTGGTCTCTGTGTATGAAACACATCATTCATACAGATAGGAGAAACCAATGAAAACTACAAAAGAAAGATTAGCAGCAGCTATTCATACACCTTTAAAAGAAACTCTATCTTTTTATAAGACAAGTCTAACAGGCTTGACTGAGGAGCAGGTGGAGAAAAATCGTGACCTATATGGCGAAAACACCATTACCAAGGGTCAAGAAGACAGTATCCTCAAAAAGATTTACGAATCTATTATCAATCCATTTACAATCATCCTGCTGGTTATCGCTATGATCTCCATGGTGACCAACGTCTGGTTGGCAAAGCCTGGCCAAGAAGATCCGACGACCTCTATCATCATCGTCGTTCTCGTATTGATTTCTGGTGGCATACGCTTTGTCCAAGAACTGCGGAGTGACAAGGCTGCGACCAATCTATCAAAAATGATTGTGAACACTGCCACAGTTATTCGCGAAGGCCAGAGTTTAGAGGTCGCAATTGAAGATTTGGTCGTTGGAGATATAGTCAAGTTAAGTGCTGGGGATATGATACCAGCAGACCTCATTTTAATTGAATCACGCGATTTCTTTGTTCAACAGTCTGGTTTGACAGGTGAAAGTGACTCGGTTGAAAAACTAGCCTTGTCAAAAATGAGTCAGTCAAACTTCGATAGTCTGCTAGAAGCAGAAGCGCTCGCCTTTATGGGAACCAACGTGATATCAGGAAGTGCCAAGGCTTTGATTCTAGCGGTTGGTGATGATACCATGATGGGAGAAATCGAGCAGACTCTCAATACCTATGACGAACCGACCTCTTTTGAACGGGAGATGAACAGCATCTCTTGGCTCTTGATCCGTTTGATGTTGGTCATGGTTCCCATCGTCTTTCTCTCCAATGGCTTGACAGATGGCGACTGGCTGGAAGCAGGTGTGTTTGCACTGAGTGTTGGTGTTGGATTGACACCTGAGATGCTTCCTATGATCATCACGGCTAGTTTAGCAAAAGGCTCCATTATCATGGCCAAGGAAAAAGTCGTCATCAAAAAACTCAATGCCATACAGGACCTAGGTGCTATTGATATCTTATGCACGGATAAAACCGGAACCCTTACCCAAGACGAAATTGTCCTTGAATATCCTTTGGATATACACGGAGATTTGGATTTGTCTGTGTTGAGACGGGCCTACCTCAATTCCTATTTTCAAACCGGTTTGAAAAACTTAATGGACCGTGCTATTATCAGTAGAACTGAAAAAGAAGCTAAAGAACACGCTATTCTACAAAATTTAGATACTAGCTTCCAAAAAATAGATGAATTACCTTTTGATTTTGAACGCAGACGGATGAGTGTCATCGTCAAGGATGAGAACGAAGTTGTTAGTTTGGTAACCAAGGGTGCCCTAGAGGAAATGCTTGCGATCTCAACCCATGTGGAATATCAAGGTGAGATTAGCCCTCTGACGGATGATATCCGAGTGGAAATCTTAAAAGAAGTAGATCAACTTAATCAACAGGGATTGCGAGTCTTGGGAGTCGCTTATAAAACAGGCCTAAAAGAAGGTTTTGCTTACTCAGTTGAAGATGAAAAAGAGATGATTCTAACAGGATATCTTGCCTTTCTAGATCCACCAAAACCATCAGCAGCACCTGCTATCCAAGCTTTGTTAGAACACGGTGTTCAAACAAAGATCTTGACGGGAGACAATGAGAAGGTAACCCAAGCAGTTTGCGAAAAAGTTGGTTTAGACGTTGATCAAATCTTGTTGGGTTCTGATATTGATGCCATGACGGACGAAGAGTTGGCTCAAGCAGTTGAGAAAGTGACGGTCTTTGCCAAACTCTCTCCGGATCAAAAAGCACGAATCATTTTACAAATCAAATCGAATGGACATTGTGTCGGCTATATGGGAGATGGGATCAATGATGCCCCTTCTATGAAAGTGGCCGATGTGGGGATTTCTGTTGATACAGCAGTAGATATTGCCAAAGAAACGGCTGATGTCATTTTGCTAGATAAGGATTTGATGGTGCTTGAAAAAGGGCTGGTTGAAGGACGCAAAGTCTATGCCAACATGACCAAATATATCAAGATGACGGTCAGCTCTAATTTCGGGAACATTTTCTCTCTGCTAGTGTCTGGTATCTTTTTACCTTTCCTTCCTATGGCTCCGATTCACTTGATTGTGTTAAACCTCGTCTACGACCTTTCTTGCATTGCCTTGCCATTTGATAATGTAGATGAAGACTTTTTGAAGCATCCCCATAAGTGGGAAGCTAAGTCTATTACTCGTTTTATGATTTGGATGGGTCCGATTTCTTCTGCCTTTGATATTTTGACCTTTATCTTGCTCTATTTTGTCATTGTTCCAATGGCGACAGGTCAAGCTTATGCTCACGGAGCAGAGTCTGCAACGGGCTTTATCATTTTGTTCCAGACAGGTTGGTTCATTGAATCCATGTGGTCCCAAACCATGGTTATCCATATGCTTCGTTCAGCAAAACTTCCTTTCTTACAAAGTCGTCCATCATGGTTTGTTCTTGGAACAACCTTGCTAGCAGCTAGTTTTGTGACCTTCCTTCCCTACTCTTCAATTGCTAGCCTGCTTCATTTAACCCCTTTGGAACCAATTTATTTCCTCTTTTTGCTTTTGATTATCGTTCTCTATATGATAAGTGTTACAGTTGTAAAACGATTGTATATCAAAAAATTTAAAAGTTGGTTATAAATTGATTTTGTCAAGAAAAAAGTACGAAAATCGCGAAAAAAGTTAATTTTTTTTAAAAATAGGTCGCAAGTCGGATGTTTTTTATGGTATAATAGACTAAACTGATAGTAACATGTAGCGAAAGGGGTAGGTACATGATCAAAATTTATACAGTCTCAAGTTGTACTAGCTGTAAAAAAGCGAAAACCTGGCTCAATGCCCACCAGTTAAGTTATAAAGAACAAAATCTCGGTAAAGAAGGAATTACAAGAGAAGAGTTATTAGATATTCTCACGAAAACAGATAATGGAATTGCCAGTATCGTTTCGTCAAAAAACCGCTACGCTAAGGCACTTGGAGTTGACATCGAGGATTTGAGTGTCAATGAAGTGCTCAACTTAATCATGGAAACACCACGGATCTTAAAGAGTCCGATTCTCGTTGACGAGAAGCGCCTGCAAGTCGGCTATAAAGAAGATGATATCCGTGCCTTCTTGCCACGCTCTGTCCGTAATGTAGAAAATGCAGAAGCACGTCTACGTGCAGCTCTATAAAACATCAAGGCTGGGAGTGACTCCTGGCCTTGTTTGCTCTTTTGTTTTAAAATCATGTGAGGAATTATGAAAAAGTTACTAATTGCTAGTTTTGCTCTCCTCTTTTTGCTTGCGGGATGTGGGCAAAAAAAGGAAACTCCTGCTGCTACCACAACAGCATCTGAACCTCTTCAATCAAACCTTCCCGTTTTGGACAATGCCGAAAAGAATACGGTTGTTACCAAGACCCTGTTGATGCCGAAGTCAGAAAATGGAACGCAGCAGACTCAGACCATTACCTATAAAGGTAATCAGTTTTTGACCTTGACCATTCAGCAAAAACGACCTGTCGGGGATGAACTCAAGACCTTTATCTCTGAAAATGGCCTAGAGGAGACGCAAAAAGCGCTTCTAGAAGCGGAAGAAAAGGATGAGACCATCCAAGAGGCACGCAAACTAGCAGGATTCAAACTGGAAACAAAGCTACTCAGCGAGACAGAAATCCAGACTACAACGACTTATGATTTTCAAGTATTGGATGTCAAAAAGGCATCTCAGCTGGAATATTTAAAAAATATCGGCCTTGAAAATCTCTTAAAAAACGAACCTAGCCAGTATATTGCTGACAGAGTGGCAAATGGGGCGACAGAACAATAGAAAATCCAAATAAACAAACTGATTTATTTGTAGAACGTAAGGAAATATGCTATAATAGTAATATTCTAAGGAAAGAGGGTGTTAGAATGGGATTTACTGAAGAAACTGTACGGTTTAAATTGGATGATTCCAATAAGAAAGAAATTAGCGAAACGTTGACAGACGTCTATGCTTCTTTGAATGACAAGGGCTACAATCCGATTAACCAGATCGTCGGTTATGTATTGAGTGGTGACCCTGCCTACGTTCCTCGTTATAACAATGCACGAAATCAAATCCGTAAGTATGAGCGTGATGAAATCGTTGAGGAATTGGTACGCTACTACCTTAAAGGACAAGGAGTCGATCTATAATCTATGAGAATTATGGGATTGGACGTTGGTTCAAAAACAGTAGGGGTGGCTATTAGCGATCCCTTGGGCTTCACTGCTCAGGGACTTGAAATCATCCAGATTAATGAGGACCAGGGCCAGTTTGGTTTTGATCGTATCAAGGAATTGGTTGACAGCTATAAGGTAGAACGCTTTGTAGTAGGTCTGCCAAAAAATATGAACAATACCAGCGGTCCGCGAGTAGAAGCCAGTCAAGCCTATGGTGCCAAGCTAGAAGAACTCTTTGGTTTGCCAGTAGACTATCAGGATGAGCGTTTGACAACGGTCGCTGCGGAGCGTATGTTGATTGAACAAGCAGATATCAGCCGTAACAAACGCAAGAAAGTTATTGATAAGTTGGCTGCTCAGCTGATTTTGCAAAATTATTTAGATAGAAAATTTTAAGACAGAGGAGAAACTATGTCACACGATCACAACCATGACCACGAAGAACGTGAATTGATTACACTAGTAGACGAGCAAGGAAATGAAACCTTGTTTGAAATTCTTTTGACCATCGATGGGAAAGAAGAATTTGGTAAAAACTATGTTCTGCTAGTGCCAGTTAACGCAGAAGAAGATGAAAATGGTGAAGTTGAAATCCAAGCTTACTCATTCATCGAAAATGAAGACGGAACAGAAGGCGAATTGCAACCAATCCCAGAAGACTCAGAAGACGAATGGAACATGATTGAAGAAGTCTTCAACAGCTTTATGGAGGAGTAAAAATATCCGGGGGATATTTTTACCCTTACGCTAAAAATAAAGACCGTAAGTAAGTCCGGTGGATGTTTTTAGCCCACGTTGAAATTCATAGTAGCTAGTGATTAGCTAACCAGGTAAGAGGTCGGGATTTTAGTCCCGACCTCGTTTTTTATTTGTAATCGTACTTTGATGCGGTAGTTGATTGGACTTTTGTTAAGGAGACATGTATGTTTGAAGTAGAAGAATGGCTTCATAGTCGGATTGGTTTAAACTTTAGATCTGGACTTGGACGAATGCAGCGAGCAGTGGATTTGCTGGGGAATCCTGAGAAGACTTATCCTATTATCCACGTAACAGGGACTAACGGTAAAGGGTCAACTATTGCCTTCATGAGGGAGATGTTTGTTGCTCATGGTAAAAAAGTTGGTACTTTTACCTCTCCTCATATCGTCAGTATCCATGATCGAATCTGTATTAATGGGCAACCAATCGCAGAGGAAGACTTTGTTCGTATAGCTAACCAAGTCAAGGAGAGGGAGAAAATTCTCTTAGAAACACATGATCAATTGTCTTTCTTTGAGTTGTTGACCTTGATTGCCTTGCTTTACTTTAAAGAGCAGGGAGTGGATCTAGTCCTGCTAGAGGTGGGGATTGGTGGTTTGCTTGACACGACTAATGTCGTAACAGGAGAGATTGCAGTTATTACTTCCATTGGGCTAGATCATCAGGAGACTCTGGGGGATAGTCTGGAGGAAATAGCCAAGCAGAAAGCTGGTATTTTCAAGGCTGGCAAGCAGGCAGTCATTGCCAAGTTTACTCCAGAAGCGGAGCTTGTCTGTCAAAATACAGCAAGAGAGTTAACTGTGGATCTCTATCAATCTGGGCGAGACTTCTCCTTGAATGCTGGGGATTTTTCAAGTAAGCTAGCAAGCTTTTCCCAGCTTGACATCAGTTTGGAAGGTGTTTATCAGCAAGAAAATGCCGCCTTGGCTTTGGAAACTTTTCTTTTGTTTATGGCGTCAAGAGGTGAAAGAGTCGAAGAAGAGTTTGTTAGACGGGCTTTGAAGGAGACACATTGGGCAGGTCGATTGGAACGGATTCGCCCGCAAATCTACCTAGATGGGGCTCACAATCTGCCAGCCTTGACTCGTCTAGTAGAGTTTATCCAGGGGAAAATCCAGCAAGGCTATCAAGCCCGCATCCTTTTTGGAGCACTTAAACGCAAGGATTATCAGGGGATGTTAGGCTATCTAACGGAGCAGTTGCCTCAGGTAAAACTTAAGGTAACAGGCTTTGACTACCAAGGCTCTCTGGATGAAAAGGATGTGGCAGGTTACGATTTGATTCCTTCCTATGGGGACTTTATCAGAGAATTTGAAGATAAGGCCAATGATCAGGACTTGCTTTTCGTGACGGGATCCCTCTACTTTATCTCGGAAGTCCGAGGGAGTTTGGTTGGAAGCGACGAGATTAGTTGACCTTATAGGTTTATGTTGCTATACTGTAGGTAGGAGGTATATCTGGAAACGATTCCAGCAAAACATTGGCACAAAAGAAAGGAAATCGCTATGAAAACGAAAACATTCACACTTTCTATTGCTTCCCTAGCAATTCTTAGTCTTTTAGCAGCTTGTGGACCTAAGGCACAAGCCCCTACCCAGCAATCTGCTCAACAAGAGTCATCTTCTAGTGCTGCTACAAGTGCCAGTCAACCACAGGCGTCCTCAAGTCAGGACACTACTGTAGCTCAACCTACGAACATCGATGGTACCTATACTGGAAAAGATGAGAATGACCAAATCACTCTTGTTGTAACAGGTAAAACTGGTACATGGACTGAGGTCGAGCCAGATGGAGATAAGGAAATCAAGCAAGTTAGCTTTGAGCCAGAAAATCAACGTGTCATTATCGGAGATGATGTCAAAATTTACACGGTTAATGGTAATCAATTGATTATCGATGATATGGACCGAGAGCCATCTGACCGAGTGGTATTAACTAAGCAATAATCATTCAGTAAAAGTTCCAATGAGATGAAATCCATCTTTTTGGAGCTTTTTTGTTTTAAAATGGGACCAGTGGTTCTTTACCGTTTTTTTACTTAAAACGCTTACAAATATTTGTAAAACTTCTTATTAGGTCGTATACTTATAGTAAATAATTAAACAGCGCAGAGGCGCAGGAGGAAAAGCATATGGCTACATTTTACGTTCCATCAGTTAACCTTATTGGTAAAGGTGTTGTAAATGAAGTAGGTCCGTATATCAAGGAACTGGGGTATAAGAAGGCCCTTTTGGTGACAGACAAATTCATCGAGGGAAGTGATATTTTACCAAAGGTCCTAAAACCCTTAGATGCTGAAGGGATCGAATATGTGATCTTTAGTGATGTGGAGCCAAATCCAACTTGCAAGAACGTCACAGACGGAGTGGCTGCCTTGAAAGAGCATGGTTGTGATTTCATCATTAGTCTCGGAGGAGGATCTCCTCAGGATGCGGCTAGTTGTATCTCTATCATCGCTACAAATGGTGGCAAACCACAGGATTATGAGGGGCTTCATAAGTCTGCTAAAAAAGGGTTGCCAGTGGTTGCAATCAATACAACAGCTGGAACTTCTGCAGAAATTACCATTAACTATGTTATTACTGACGAAGAACGCAAGGTCAAGATGGTAATGGTTGATAAGAACAGCCTTGCCCTCATCTCTGTCAATGATCCAGAACTTATGCTTTCAAAGCCGAAAGGATTGACAGCAGCGACAGGTATGGATGCTCTTACCCACGCTGTTGAAGCCTTGGTAACACCAGGTGCTTATAATGTGACCAAGAAACTCTCTATCGGAGCGATTGAGCTTATCAAAGAGTATCTTCCTCGTGCTGTGGCAAATGGCCAAGATATTGAAGCGCGTGAGGCGATGGTCAATGCCATCTTCCTTGGTGGTATGAGCTTTAACAATGCTGGTTTGGGCTATGTTCATTCTATGGCTCACCAACTCGGTGCAGTGTATAATTTACCACATGGTGTCTGCTGTGCCATGCTTCTTCCAGTTGTAGAACGTGAAAATGCCAAACGGGTACCAGAAGCTTTTCGCAATGTAGCCAAGGCTTTGGGACTCCATATTGAAGGGAAAACAGACCAAGAATGTGCTGCCTATGCTATCGCTGAAATTGAGAAACTGTCTGAAACCGTAGGTATTCCGAAGAAACTCACTGAACTCGGTATCCAAGAAAAAGACTTTGACTTTGACTATCTTTCTAAAAATGCATTGATCGATGCTTGTGCGCCAGGCAATCCATTCATGCCAACTTTAGAAGAAACCATTGCTCTCTACAAAGAACTCTTCTAAAAATCAAGTAGAGTGGAAGCGACTTATTCCTCAAAATATAAATAATATTAGAAAGAACTATCATTTTGGTAGTTCTTTTTAATCCTCTTAATCCCCTAGTTAAAAAGATAAAAAGGGGAATGCTTCATATAGTAAGGGTGTAGTTTAAGAACCTTGCAGTTCTTGGAATAGTTTGAATAGAAAAAGGCAAAAGGTTGCTAACTACCCCTGAACTGAGGTATACTAGTAGAAAGATTAGTTTATCAAGCGACGAGGGAGAATGTTAGAAAAGGAAGGGGATGTATGACAGCTAGAAAAATGCAGCTACTCATGTCTAAGTATGGTTTTAGTATTACCATCATGTTGGCAGAGTTGTTTATCATCTTTGGTTTGTTTCTCTATCTAGGGCAGATGGCTCCAATTGTCTGGATTATCCTAGTCATTTTAGTGAGTTTAGCGACCATTGTATCGATTGTCAATCGATCTATGAATCCTGAGAGTAAGGTAACATGGCTGTTAGTAGCCTTTGTGCCAGTGTTTGGGCCATTGCTCTATATCATGTTTGGAGAACGCCGTTTATCTAAAAAAGAAATGAAGCAGCTAAAGCAGCTCCAATCAATGGTTGATCGAGAGGACAATAGCAGAGCTCTCCGTTTGGAGTTAAAGGAACAAGACAAGTCAGCTTACGGAGTTATCAAATCTCTCCTCAGCATGGACACGAATGCCGATGTCTATGATCGAACGGATACACAATTTTTTGCATCTGGTGAAAGCATGTGGCATCAGATGCTAGAGGATCTCAAGAAAGCTGAGAAGTTTATCTTTCTCGAATACTATATCATCGAAGAAGGTTTGATGTGGAATAGTATTTTGGAGATTTTGGAAGAAAAGGCAGCTCAAGGAGTAGAGGTGAAGCTTCTCTATGATGATATTGGTTGTATGGCAACCTTGCCCGGAGATTACACCATCCAGCTTCGTGGTCGAGGGATTGAAGCCCACAAATTTAACAAGGTGATTCCACGTTTGACTGTTGCTTATAACAACCGTGATCACCGTAAAATCATGATTATCGATGGTCAATTTGCCTATACAGGTGGTATCAATCTGGCTGATGAGTATATCAACCATATCGAACGCTTTGGCTATTGGAAGGATAGCGGTATTCGTCTGGATGGACCAGCAGTTAAGGCTTTTACCAGACTCTTTTTATCTGCCTGGTACATCAACCGTGGGGAAATTAGCGACTTTGACCAATACCATCTCGAAAATCAGCCAAAAGATGGGATGGGGCTCTGTATTCCCTATAGTAGTGGACCAAAGCCCATCTACCGAGCCCAGGTTGGAAAAACGGTCTATCAAAATCTTATCAATCAAGCTACAGACTATGTTTATATCACGACACCCTATCTGATTGCTGACTATGATCTCACCGAAAGTATCAAAAATGCAGCGTTGAGAGGGGTAGATGTGCGAATCGTGACGCCTTGTATCCCAGATAAGAAGGTTATTCAGTTAGTTACTCGGGGAGCCTATCCAGACTTGCTATCTGCGGGGGTTCGCATTTATGAGTACAGTCCCGGCTTTCTTCATAGCAAGCAAATGCTTGTCGATGGAGAGGCAGCTACTGTGGGGACCATCAATTTTGACTATCGTAGCTTGCTCCACCACTATGAAAATGCCGTTTTGCTTTATAGAACGCAGTCTATCATCGATATTGAAAGGGACTTCGAAGAGATTTTTAAAGTTTCTCAAGAAATTTATCCCCACACTATCAAAACCAGCTGGTATCAAAGCCTAATCAAGGAAATTGTCCAGTTGTTTGCACCTATGCTCTAACTATCGACCAAGATCTAGCCCAAGGCTGGGTCTTTTTTGTCTTCTTACGAATAGATAAGTAAAGGAGAAAACCATGCTTAATCTAGAAGATGATGATTTTATCAGAGAGTATAGTAATAGTCGATTTCATCGTTTTCGTGAAATCGAACGCTTTGCGTTATTGGATAAGAAATTCAGCAAATATCAATCCCAAGCTGACATTCCTGTAAGATTTTGATATACTAAAACAGATAAACTTAGAGGAGAAATTGAATGAACGTATACGGGAAAATAGATGAGAAACAAGAAGAATCTCATTACCAAGACTGGTCAGTGCCAGAGAAACGAGAAGGAGCTCCCATTCCCTTTTTTAGTATCATGATTTGGAGTTTAGTGGCCACAGCCATTTCGGTTGTCCTGCCTTTTATTTTTGGCTTAGTCAGTCCGCAACAAACTCAGGATCTTTATACCGGTTGGGCCTTGCATCAAAATGGTCAAATGTATACAGATTATTTTGGGACGGAGGGATTGCTCTATTATGTGCTAACCTACCTTTTTCAAGGCAGTGTTTTGATTGCTTTGGTTGAGTGGTTGGCCTTGTTTGGAGCAGGTGTTTTCCTTTTTAAGGCTGCAGATACTCTTGTCGGCCAAGAAAAGGAAGCGAAGCGAGTTGTCTTTATTTTATACTTGCTTGTAGCGGGCCTCGCTTTTGGTGGCGGTTATGCTCTCTTGCTAGCCCTGCCTTTCCTATTTTATTCATTGAATATCGTTACAAATTATCTAGCTTTTCCAAAGGATGACAGAGGATTTGTACGAGTGGGTATGAGCCTTGCTCTCGCTTTCTTCTTTGCGCCAGTCCCAACAGCCTTGTTTGCGGCTGTACTGGCCTTGGGGATTATCGGCTTTAATCTAGGCAAAGGTCACTTTGTTCATGGCCTATATCAGTTCTTTGCGTCAGCCCTAGGATTTTCACTCTTATTCTATCCTTTAGGCTACTATACAGTGTGGACAGGTAGTTTTGGAGATGCCATTAGCCAGACCTTGTATCCGGTAAATACTCTTAGCCTCTTTTCAAATTCGCATTTGCTTGAAAATGCAGCCTTCTATGGCTTGCTTGCTATTGGATTAGGTTCCCTTGGCTTGCTCTTTGCAGGCTTGTTCCAGTCAAAACCAGCCAAGCAATATGCCTTATCGATTGCTGCTAGCTTGGGATTGTTGGTTTCTTTGGGAATCTTGATTCTCTCCAAAGAACCTATCAACGGTACTCGTCTTGTGGTGCTAATTCCTTTCTTGGTCTTGCTCCTTCTGACCGGAATCAAGGAAGATGTTTCGGATGGAGAGAGTCGTCGTAGAAGAAGACGTGAGAAACAAACTTCTTTCCTTAAAGGAAATTTCTATCTACCACTGATTGCCCTTGCCTACCTCATTGTTCTTCCTATCGTGAGTCGCTACCTTTCGCACCCAGCGACTTATCAGGAGAGAGACCGTCTTGCTAGCGTGGTCAAACAACAAACGAGTTCTGAGGATCGTGTCTATGCTTGGGATGATCGTCCTGACTTCTACCGTGCAAGTGAACGCTTGGCGCCGACTTCTCTATCAACTCCAACACTTTATACTGCAAGCGATGAAAATAAAACCAAACTGATGAATGACCTGAAAGAGAATCAACCGAAGATGATTGTGGTCAATCAAAAAGTTGCCTTGTGGTCAGATGTAGAGAGCTGGCTCAGTGAAAACTATGAGCTTGTTCAGACAGATACTAGCGAGTTCAAACTTTATAAATCAAAATAACAAAAAATCAATATCTTGTGGAATTTTAAAAAATTTAGGATTTTTAACACAAGATATTGATTTTTATTTTTAGAGTGGTATAATACTTCATAGAACAACATTTTAGAAAAGAGCATGGATATGATTGTATTAGAAGAAAAGCTTGCAACCGTTCCCACCTTGTTCGTTGAAAAACGAGATGGTAGACGAGTGGTGTTTGATGTAGACAAGATTGACAAGGCTCTCCACAAGGCGGCGGAAAAGGTTATGGACGTTACGCCTCTAGTAGAAAAACGCCTAAATGGTCTAGTTGAAAGAATCGTGACTGAAATTCACAGTCGCTTCCCTCAAGGTGTCAAGATTTACGAAATTCAAAATGTCGTAGAACATGAACTCCTTGAAGCCAAAGAATATGCCTTGGCTGAGGAGTATATCACTTATCGGACACAAAGGGATTTTGAGCGCTCAAAAGCGACAGATATCAACTTTAGTATCCATAAACTTCTCAATAAAGATCAAGCAGTTGTCAATGAAAATGCCAATAAAGACAGCGATGTCTTCAACACCCAACGTGATTTGACAGCAGGGATTGTTGGGAAGTCAATCGGGCTGCAAATGCTTCCTAAGCACGTAGCTAATGCTCACCAAAAAGGGGATATCCACTATCATGACTTGGACTACAGCCCCTACACTCCGATGACCAACTGCTGTTTGATTGATTTTAAAGGCATGCTGGAAAATGGTTTTAAGATTGGGAATGCAGAGGTAGAGAGTCCCAAGTCTATCCAGACTGCGACAGCTCAAATTTCACAAATCATCGCCAACGTTGCTTCTAGCCAGTACGGGGGCTGTTCAGCTGACCGTATCGATGAAGTCTTGGCGCCTTATGCGGAGAAGAATTATCAAAAACACCTCAAGGATGCGGAAGAGTGGGTCTTGCCCGAAAAACGGGAAGATTACGCTTGGAAAAAAACGCAAAAGGACATCTACGATGCCATGCAATCTCTTGAGTATGAAATCAACACCCTCTTCACTTCAAATGGACAAACACCTTTTACTTCGCTCGGTTTTGGTCTAGGAACTAGTCGTTTTGAGCGGGAAATTCAAAAAGCTATCTTAAACATCCGAATCAAGGGGCTTGGTTCAGAACACCGTACAGCTATCTTCCCTAAACTCATCTTTACGCTGAAAAGAGGCCTTAACTTAGAGGAGGGGTCACCTAACTACGATATCAAACAGTTGGCTCTTGAGTGTGCAACCAAGCGGATGTACCCAGATGTCTTATCCTATGATAAGATTATCGAACTGACAGGCTCCTTCAAGGTTCCTATGGGCTGCCGTTCTTTCCTCCAAGGATGGAAGGATGAGAATGGTGTCGAGGTCAATTCAGGTCGTATGAATCTAGGTGTTGTGACAGTCAATCTGCCTCGTATCGCCCTCGAGTCTGAAGGGGATCTGAATAAGTTCTGGGAAATCTTCAATGAGCGTATGAACATCGCAGAAGATGCTCTGGTTTACCGTGTTGAACGGACCAAGGAAGCAACACCAGCGAATGCCCCTATCCTTTATCAGTACGGAGCCTTCGGTCGCCGTCTCGGAAAAGAAGAAAGTGTAGATCAACTCTTTAAGAATCGCCGCGCGACAGTTTCGCTGGGCTACATCGGTTTGTACGAAGTTGCGACGGTCTTCTTTGGAAACAGCTGGGAAAGCAATCCTGAAGCCAAGGAATTCACATTGGATATCATTCGCGATATGAAACGACGTGTGGAAGAGTGGTCTGACCAATATGGTTACCATTTCTCTATCTACTCCACACCGTCTGAAAGTCTGACAGACCGCTTCTGTCGCTTGGATACAGAGAAGTTCGGCTCTATTCCGGACATCACGGACAAGGAATACTACACCAACTCTTTCCACTACGATGTTCGTAAAAATCCAACACCGTTTGAAAAATTAGACTTTGAGAAAGTTTATCCAGAAGCAGGTGCGTCAGGTGGCTTTATCCATTATTGTGAGTATCCAGTTCTTCAACAAAATCCTAAGGCCCTGGAAGCTGTTTGGGACTATGCCTATGACCGAGTTGGCTATCTAGGGACCAATACTCCGATTGATCGTTGCTACAAGTGTGACTTTGAAGGGGATTTTGAACCAACTGAGAGAGGCTTTGCTTGTCCCAACTGTGGAAATAATGATCCTAAAACAGTTGATGTTGTGAAACGGACTTGCGGTTATTTAGGAAATCCACAAGCTCGTCCAATGGTTAACGGACGTCACAAGGAAATCGCTGCGCGTGTCAAACACATGAACGGCTCAACCATTAAAACAGCCGGACATGAAGTAATAAATTAGAAGGAAACGCAATGGGGAAATACCAATTAGACGATAAGGGACGTGCTCAAGTAACCCGTTATCATGAAAAACATTCGAAAGGTGGAGTAGGAAAAAAAGAACGCTTGCTCAACCTCAGAGAACAGTTTTTAAACAAGAACAAGAAAAAATAAAAGTGAGAGTTGCCTCTCACTTTTCTCTTAATTGGAGGTAAAAATGATACTACGCAGACCAACATTGGCAGATAAAGAAACAGTTTTAGAGATGATGGCAGAGTTTGAACAGACTCAATCAGCCCACGATGGTGGGTTTTGGAACGCCAACAATTTTGTTTATGAAGAGTGGCTAGAAGAAAATCTTCAAGCGGAAGCGGGACTCAATATTCCTGAAAACTGGGTTCCTGCTATCCAACTGGTTAGTTTTGACGTAGCAGGCCAGGCTCTTGGCTTTCTCAACCTTCGTCTCCGATTAAATGACTACTTACTAGAAAATGGGGGCCATATTGGCTACTCCATTCGTCCATCTGAAAGAGGTAAGGGTTATGCCAAAAAATCCCTCCGACAAGGTCTACAAGTTGCTAAGGGAAAGAATATTAAACGAGCTTTAGTGACTTGTAGCACAGAAAATCCAGCAAGCCGAGCTGTTATCTTAGCTAATGGTGGGGAGTTGGAGGATGTTCGAAACGGAACGGAGCGCTATTGGATTGATGTCGATTAAGGAGGAAGCATGGAGCTAAGACGACCAACTTTGGAAGATAAAGAAGCGATATTAGAGATGATTGCGGAGTTCGATGCAGCAAAATCCTATATGCACGGTGGCATGGGCTCCGCTTGGAAGCGAGCAAAGGATTATGAGGATTGTTTAAAGATTGTAGAGCAGCAAGAGGATGCTGTCAACCTGCCAGTAGGCTGGGTTCCTGCAATCAAATTTTTATCCTTTGATGAGACCGGCTTACCTTTGGGATTTTTAGCCCTGCGCTTGTCCTTGAATGACAAATTATTTGTGGAAGGCGGTCATATTGGCTATTCTATCCGTCCCAGTCAACGAGGCAAAGGATATGGGAAGGAGCAGTTGAGATTAGGACTAGCAGAGGCTCGAAAGCAAGGATTGGAACGAGTGCTGATTACTTGCGATGAAGACAACGAAGCCAGCCGCCGCACGATTCTCTCCGCTGGCGGTGTTTACGAAAATACAATCGATAGAAGTCAGCGCTACTGGATAGATTTGGGGTAAAAGGATGACATGGAATACACCAAAACCAGGTGAATGGAAAAGCGAGGAGCTTAGTAAAGGGCGAATCATTGACTACAAGGCCTTTAACTTTGTAGATGGAGAAGGAGTGCGCAACTCCCTCTATGTCGCAGGCTGTATGTTCCACTGCGAGGGCTGCTATAATGTTGCGACTTGGTCTTTCAATGCAGGTATTCCTTATACAGCAGAGTTAGAAGAACAGATCATGGTAGATCTTGCCCAGCCCTATGTTCAAGGATTGACCCTGCTAGGAGGAGAACCCTTTCTTAATACAGGAATTCTCTTGCCCCTCGTCAAACGTATCCGTAAGGAATTGCCAGATAAAGACATCTGGTCTTGGACTGGATATACCTGGGAAGAAATGATGCTGGAAACTCCAGATAAACTGGAACTCTTGTCGCTGATTGACATCCTTGTCGATGGACGGTATGATAAAAGCAAGCGTAATCTCATGCTCCAGTTTCGAGGTTCCTCTAATCAACGAATTATCGATGTGCAAAAATCCCTCAAAAGTGGGCAAGTGGTGATTTGGGACAAGCTTAATGACGGAAAAGAAAGCTATGAACAGGTGAAGAGAGAATGAAGAAAAAAGACCTGATAGAGCAACTGGTTTCAGAGATTGAAACGGGAAGAATTAGGACGTTAGGGATCTACGGTCATGGAGCTTCAGGCAAGTCTACCTTCGCTCAGGAATTATATCAAGCCCTAGATTCTACTATAGTAAATTTACTAGAAACAGATCCCTACATTACCTCAAACCGTCATTTAGTGGTGCCAAAAGAACTTCCAGATCAAAAAGTGACAGCTTGCCTCCCAGTGGCTCATGAACTGGAAAGTTTGGAGAGGGATATTCTCGCCTTGCAGGCAGGTATGGACATCTTGACGATTGATGAACCTTGGAAGCCAAGCGAAGTCTTATCTGGTTCGAAACCGATACTGGTTGTCGAAGGGATGTCTGTGGGTTTCCTACCCAAGGAACTCTTTGACAAAACTATCTGTTTCTACACGGATGAAGAGACCGAATTAAAGCGGCGCCTAGCTCGAGATACGACTATGAGAAATCGCGATGCTTCCTTTATACTAGCTAGCCATCAGATGAGACGGGAGCAGTATCAGCGTTACTATAGAGAAACCGAGTTTAAAGCAGATATCTTAGTGGATCAATCAGAAGATAAATTCAAAGTCAAAATGACTCGTATTATATAGAAGAAAAGATTGGTTTTAATAGTCGTAAATTAGTAATTGTATGAAGATGAAATAGGAAAACAGTTTCATCCTAAAAAAACGAAAAAAAGCTCACAAATCCCTTGCAATCGCAGGGGCTTTGTGTTATTCTACCGTGGTGCTGTAAATCACATCTTTAGCTGTGATGCAAGAGGTTGTGACCACGATTGGATACACTGCCACACAACGCGCGTCGATTTCCTATTTTTGCTTTGAGTTGGAATCCCTTTATGTCTTAGACTTGAGCACAAAAAATGTTCGTTAAAAACTTTCCAGACTATATCAATAAGAATTGGAAGGATGGTCTTGGTTGAAGCCTGCATTGTTTTTCAGCTCTGGTTGAGACCGGTAAATTGAACGTTTTGTCTGTTATAGGCATCGTTTTTTCTGGGAAAAGGGAGTTGATAGTGAATGGTGTGATATATCCTATACGCAAAGAATGCTATTTCATTTTGTTGCGTGAATTAGCCTCTTGGTAGCTAGAAAGTTTAGAGCTGAGGTTGATTGCTAGTCAGTCACCTTAGAAGTGAAAGTAAAAGGAGCGAAGGAATGTTTTTAAAAATAATCAGTAGTATCTCTACAAATAATTTCCAAGATCCAAACATGATGGAAAAAATTAGCCATCTATGGCAGGAACACCAGAAAGAAGTAGAGGAGGCATTTGCCCAAGGGCTTTCGATTTATGCAGTCTATCATGATTATGTCAGCGACTACAAGGGGGATTACAGCTTGTCGCTCTGTAGTCTATCCGATAAAGAAGACTGGGATTTTGACACTTCAGGACAAACCTACCAAGTATTTGAGGTGGATACAAGTGATTCAAAAGGTTTTCTTCATACCTGGCAACAAATTTGGCAGGCAGAAGAAGCAAGAGAACTGCGACGTCAGTATAGTATTGATTTTGAAAAATATGATCCAGATCAGACAGTATCTATCTTTATCGCCACCTCCAAAAATGGGTAAATTGTCAAACTAAGTTTTATTTACGAAAGAGGATCAGAACATACTCTAGTAACTTAGGTTAGTAAAAAAACGAAAAAAGCTCGCAAATCCCTTGCAATCGCAGGGGCTTTGTGTTATTCTATTATGGTGCTGTAAATTACAGCCTTAGCTTTGATGCAAGAGGTTGCGACACGCTCGGTTGCATTGCCACGCAACGCGCGTCGGTTTTCTTGTGGAGCTAGCCTATTATCTTAAATAGACGAAAAGGAGAAAAAGATGGCAAACAAAAAAATCCGTATCCGTTTGAAAGCATACGAACACCGTACGCTTGACACAGCGGCTGCAAAAATCGTAGAATCAGCTACTCGTACAGGTGCACAAGTTGCGGGTCCAATCCCACTTCCAACTGAACGTAGCCTCTACACAATCATTCGTGCGACTCACAAATACAAAGACTCTCGCGAACAATTCGAAATGCGTACACACAAACGTTTGATCGATATCGTTAACCCAACTCAAAAAACAGTTGATGCCTTGATGAAATTGGATCTTCCAAGTGGTGTAAACGTAGAAATCAAGCTTTAATCCAAAGTTTGAAACCTTGAGCATGAAAAACGCTCGTTAAAAACTTTTTGAATAAAAAATATAGAAAAGGAACTATTTTCTCATGACAAAAGGAATCTTAGGGAAAAAAGTGGGAATGACTCAAATCTTCACTGAAGCTGGCGAATTGATCCCTGTAACAGTTATTGAAGCAACTCCAAACGTTGTTCTTCAAGTTAAAACTGTAGAAACAGACGGATACAACGCTATCCAAGTTGGTTTCGATGACAAACGCGAAGTATTGAGCAACAAACCTGCTAAAGGACATGTAGCGAAAGCTAACACGGCTCCTAAGCGCTTCATTCGTGAATTCAAAAACGTTGAAGGCTTGGAAGTTGGTGCTGAAATCACAGTTGAAACATTCGCAGCTGGAGACGTTGTTGACGTAACTGGTACTTCTAAAGGTAAAGGTTTCCAAGGTGTTATTAAACGCCACGGACAATCACGTGGACCAATGGCTCACGGTTCTCGTTACCACCGTCGTCCAGGTTCTATGGGACCTGTTGCACCTAACCGCGTATTCAAAGGTAAAAACCTTGCAGGACGTATGGGTGGCGACCGCGTAACAATTCAAAACCTAGAAGTTGTACAAGTTGTTCCAGAAAAGAACGTTATCCTTATCAAAGGTAACGTACCAGGTGCTAAGAAATCTCTTATCACTATCAAATCAGCAGTTAAAGCTGGTAAATAATAAAGAAAGGGGAAATCAGTCACAATGGCAAACGTAACATTATTTGACCAAACTGGTAAAGAAGCTGGCCAAGTTGTTCTTAACGATGCAGTATTTGGTATCGAACCAAATGAATCAGTTGTGTTTGATGTGATCATCAGCCAACGCGCAAGCCTTCGTCAAGGAACACACGCTGTTAAAAACCGCTCTGCAGTATCAGGTGGTGGACGCAAACCATGGCGTCAAAAAGGAACTGGACGTGCTCGTCAAGGTTCTATCCGCTCACCACAATGGCGTGGTGGTGGTGTTGTCTTCGGACCAACTCCACGTTCATATGGCTACAAACTTCCACAAAAAGTTCGTCGCCTAGCTCTTAAATCAGTTTACTCTGAAAAAGTTGCTGAAAACAAATTTGTAGCCGTTGATTCTCTTGAATTTACAGCTCCAAAAACTGCTGAATTTGCAAAAGTTCTTGCAGCATTGAGCATCGATTCTAAAGTTCTTGTTATCCTTGAAGAAGGAAATGAATTCGCAGCTCTTTCAGCTCGTAACCTTCCAAATGTGAAAGTTGCAACTGCTACAACTGCAAGTGTTCTTGACATCGCAAATAGCGACAAACTTCTTGTCACACAAGCAGCTATCTCTAAAATCGAGGAGGTTCTTGCATAATGAATTTGTATGATGTTATCAAAAAACCTGTCATCACTGAAAGCTCAATGGCTCAACTTGAAGCAGGAAAATATGTATTTGAAGTTGACACTCGTGCACACAAACTTTTGATTAAGCAAGCTGTTGAAGCTGCTTTCGAAGGTGTTAAAGTTGCCAATGTTAACACAATCAACGTAAAACCAAAAGCAAAACGTGTTGGACGTTACACTGGTTTTACTAACAAAACTAAAAAAGCTATCATCACACTTACAGCTGATTCAAAAGCAATCGAGTTGTTTGCTGCTGAAGCTGAATAATCTAAGGAGGAAATATCGTGGGAATTCGTGTTTATAAACCAACAACAAACGGTCGCCGTAATATGACTTCTTTGGATTTCGCTGAAATCACAACAAGCACTCCTGAAAAATCATTGCTTGTTGCTTTGAAGAGCAAGGCTGGTCGTAACAACAACGGTCGTATCACTGTTCGTCACCAAGGTGGTGGACACAAACGTTTCTACCGTTTGGTTGACTTCAAACGTAACAAAGACAACGTTGAAGCAGTTGTTAAAACTATCGAGTACGATCCAAACCGTTCTGCAAACATCGCTCTTGTACACTACACTGACGGTGTGAAAGCATACATTATCGCTCCAAAAGGTCTTGAAGTAGGTCAACGTATCGTTTCAGGTCCAGAAGCAGATATCAAAGTCGGAAACGCTCTTCCACTTGCTAACATCCCAGTTGGTACTTTGATCCACAACATCGAGTTGAAACCAGGTCGTGGTGGAGAATTAGTTCGTGCAGCTGGAGCTTCTGCTCAAGTATTGGGTCAAGAAGGTAAATACGTTCTTGTTCGTCTTCAATCTGGCGAAGTTCGTATGATTCTTGGAACTTGTCGTGCTACAGTTGGTGTTGTCGGTAACGAACAACATGGACTTGTAAACCTTGGTAAAGCAGGACGTAGCCGTTGGAAAGGTATCCGCCCAACAGTTCGTGGTTCTGTAATGAACCCTAACGATCACCCACACGGTGGTGGTGAAGGTAAAGCACCAGTTGGTCGTAAAGCGCCATCTACTCCATGGGGCAAACCTGCTCTTGGTCTTAAAACTCGTAACAAGAAAGCGAAATCTGACAAACTTATCGTTCGTCGTCGCAACGAGAAATAATAGTAAACTAGTCGCCTAAGCAACTAGGAAATCCGCCAGCTCGGTAGCGCTCCATGTGAGCGCAAGCCGCTGTGGTACAACATTTAAAGGAGAAAATATAAAAATGGGACGCAGTCTTAAAAAAGGACCTTTCGTCGATGAGCATTTGATGAAAAAAGTTGAAGCTCAAGCTAACGACGAAAAGAAAAAAGTTATCAAAACTTGGTCACGTCGTTCGACGATCTTCCCAAGTTTCATTGGTTACACTATTGCAGTTTATGACGGACGTAAACACGTACCTGTTTACATCCAAGAGGACATGGTAGGTCACAAACTTGGTGAATTTGCACCAACTCGTACTTACAAAGGTCACGCTGCAGACGACAAGAAAACACGTAGAAAATAAGGAGAACATAAATGGCAGAAATTACTTCAGCTAAAGCAATGGCTCGTACAGTACGTGTTTCACCTCGTAAATCACGTCTTGTTCTTGACAACATCCGTGGTAAAAGCGTAGCCGATGCTATTGCAATCTTGACATTCACACCAAACAAAGCTGCTGAAATCATCTTGAAAGTCTTGAATTCAGCTGTAGCTAACGCTGAAAACAACTTTGGTTTGGACAAAGCTAACTTGGTAGTATCTGAAGCATTCGCAAACGAAGGACCAACTATGAAACGTTTCCGTCCACGTGCGAAAGGTTCAGCTTCACCAATCAACAAACGTACAGCTCACATCACTGTGGCTGTTGCAGAAAAATAAGGAGGTAACATCGTGGGTCAAAAAGTACATCCAATTGGTATGCGTGTCGGCATCATCCGTGATTGGGATGCCAAATGGTATGCTGAAAAAGAATACGCGGATTACCTTCATGAAGATCTTGCAATCCGTAAATTCGTTCAAAAAGAACTTGCTGACGCAGCAGTTTCAACTATCGAAATTGAACGCGCAGTAAACAAAGTTAACGTTTCACTTCACACTGCTAAACCAGGTATGGTTATCGGTAAAGGTGGTGCTAACGTTGATGCACTCCGTGCAAAACTTAACAAATTGACTGGAAAACAAGTACACATCAACATCATCGAAATCAAACAACCTGATTTGGATGCTCACCTTGTAGGTGAAGGAATTGCTCGTCAATTGGAGCAACGTGTTGCTTTCCGTCGTGCACAAAAACAAGCAATCCAACGTGCAATGCGTGCTGGAGCTAAAGGAATCAAAACTCAAGTATCAGGTCGTTTGAACGGTGCAGATATCGCCCGTGCTGAAGGATACTCTGAAGGAACTGTTCCACTTCACACACTTCGTGCAGATATCGATTACGCTTGGGAAGAAGCAGATACTACATACGGTAAACTTGGTGTTAAAGTATGGATCTACCGTGGTGAAGTTCTTCCAGCTCGTAAAAACACTAAAGGAGGTAAATAACCAATGTTAGTACCTAAACGTGTTAAACACCGTCGTGAATTCCGTGGAAAAATGCGCGGTGAAGCAAAAGGTGGAAAAGAAGTAGCATTCGGTGAATACGGTCTTCAAGCCACAACTAGCCACTGGATCACTAACCGCCAAATCGAAGCTGCTCGTATCGCCATGACTCGTTACATGAAACGTGGTGGTAAAGTTTGGATTAAAATCTTCCCACACAAATCATACACTGCTAAAGCTATCGGTGTGCGTATGGGATCTGGTAAAGGGGCACCTGAAGGTTGGGTAGCACCAGTTAAACGTGGTAAAGTGATGTTCGAAATCGCTGGTGTATCTGAAGAAATCGCTCGCGAAGCGCTTCGTCTTGCAAGCCACAAATTGCCAGTTAAATGTAAATTCGTAAAACGTGAAGCAGAATAAGGAGAAGGCATGAAACTTAATGAAGTAAAAGAATTTGTTAAAGAACTTCGTGGTCTTTCTCAAGAAGAACTCGCGAAGCGCGAAAACGAATTGAAAAAAGAATTGTTTGAACTTCGTTTCCAAGCTGCTACTGGTCAATTGGAACAAACAGCTCGCTTGAAAGAAGTTAAAAAACAAATCGCTCGTATCAAAACAGTTCAATCTGAAGCGAAATAATAGACTAGGGAAGGAGAAATTTCAATGGAACGCAATAATCGTAAAGTTCTTGTTGGACGTGTTGTATCTGACAAAATGGACAAGACAATCACAGTTGTAGTTGAAACAAAACGTAACCACCCAGTCTATGGTAAACGTATTAACTACTCTAAGAAATACAAAGCACATGATGAAAACAATGTTGCCAAAGAAGGCGATATCGTACGTATCATGGAAACTCGTCCGCTTTCAGCTACAAAACGTTTCCGTCTTGTAGAAGTTGTTGAAGAAGCGGTCATCATCTAATCAAACCTGAAAGGAGAAAACTGAAATGATTCAAACAGAAACTCGTTTGAAAGTCGCAGACAACAGCGGTGCGCGCGAAATCTTGACTATCAAAGTTCTTGGTGGTTCAGGACGTAAATTTGCAAACATCGGTGATGTTATCGTGGCATCTGTAAAACAAGCTACTCCTGGTGGTGCGGTTAAAAAAGGTGACGTTGTAAAAGCTGTTATCGTTCGTACTAAATCAGGTGCTCGTCGTGCTGATGGTTCATACATCAAATTTGACGAAAACGCAGCAGTTATCATCCGTGAAGACAAAACTCCTCGCGGAACACGTATCTTTGGCCCAGTTGCACGTGAATTGCGTGAAGGTGGCTTCATGAAGATCGTGTCACTTGCTCCAGAAGTACTTTAATTGGTTGCTCAAAGAAAATTAAAACAAGTCTAGGAAGTGAAACGAAAGCATAACTTAAGTTAGGTGAGTTGAAACTGACGAAGGATTGCTTTGATTTTCGCAGAGCAAAAACAAACAAACTAGTCCCCTAGCTTCAGGCTAGGGTGCCCTTATGGGCGTAAGAAAAATCAAGGAGAAACCTAATGTTTGTAAAAAAAGGCGACAAAGTTCGCGTAATTGCTGGTAAAGATAAGGGAACAGAAGCTGTTGTCCTTACTGCCCTTCCAAAAGTAAACAAAGTTATCGTTGAAGGTGTTAACATCGTTAAGAAACACCAACGTCCAACTAACGAGCTTCCTCAAGGTGGTATCATCGAGAAAGAAGCAGCTATCCACGTATCAAACGTTCAAGTTTTGGACAAAAATGGTGTAGCTGGTCGTGTTGGTTACAAATTTGTAGACGGTAAAAAAGTTCGCTACAACAAAAAATCAGGCGAAGTGCTTGATTAATCACGAAGGAAAGGAGAAGTATAATGGCAAATCGTTTAAAAGAAAAATATCTTAATGAAGTAGTTCCTGCTTTGACAGAACAATTCAACTACTCATCAGTGATGGCTGTGCCTAAAGTAGATAAGATCGTTTTGAACATGGGTGTTGGTGAAGCTGTATCAAACGCTAAAAGTCTTGAAAAAGCTGCTGAAGAATTGGCACTTATCTCAGGTCAAAAACCACTTATCACTAAAGCTAAAAAATCAATCGCCGGCTTCCGTCTTCGTGAAGGTGTAGCGATCGGTGCAAAAGTTACCCTTCGTGGTGAACGTATGTACGAATTCTTGGACAAATTGGTTTCAGTTTCACTTCCACGTGTGCGTGACTTCCACGGTGTTCCAACAAAATCATTTGATGGACGCGGAAACTACACTCTTGGTGTGAAAGAACAATTGATCTTCCCAGAAATCAACTTTGATGACGTTGACAAAACTCGTGGTCTTGACATCGTTATCGTAACAACTGCTAACACTGACGAAGAGTCACGTGCATTGCTTACAGGCCTTGGAATGCCTTTTGCAAAATAATATAGGAGGTAAATCTAATGGCTAAAAAATCAATGATTGCTAAGAACAAACGTCCAGCGAAGTTCTCTACTCAAGCTTATACTCGTTGTGAAAAATGTGGTCGTCCACATTCAGTTTACCGCAAATTTAAACTTTGCCGTGTTTGCTTCCGTGAATTAGCTTACAAAGGACAAATTCCTGGTGTAACAAAAGCATCTTGGTAATTTAAGATATCAAGGGCATCAAAACTCCAAGTGAAAATAGGAAACTTGACGAAGAAACTGAAGTTTCTAGGAAAGTTTATCTTTTTCACACAGAGTTTAGCCCGGGTTCAGTTGGACTTGCCAATTTGAACACGAGCTACAGCTTTGGCAAAAAAGACCAATTTTCTTTGGAGCATCGCTCCTGCATCAAATTGCCTATTTTTGCTCTTGCTTTTACGCTCTTTGTATCATGTATTAACTAGCAAGTGCAACTTGCAAACTACTAGTAAGAGGAGAAAAACAAAATGGTTATGACTGACCCAATCGCAGACTTCCTAACTCGTATTCGTAACGCTAACCAAGCGAAACACGAAGTACTTGAAGTACCTGCATCAAACATCAAAAAAGGGATTGCTGAAATCCTTAAACGCGAAGGTTTTGTTAAGAACGTAGAAATCATCGAAGATGACAAACAAGGCATCATCCGTGTATTCCTTAAATACGGACCAAACGGTGAAAAAGTTATCACTAACTTGAAACGTGTTTCTAAACCAGGACTTCGTGTCTACAAAAAACGTGAAGATCTTCCAAAAGTTCTTAACGGACTTGGAATTGCTATCCTTTCAACTTCTGAAGGTTTGCTTACTGATAAAGAAGCTCGCCAAAAGAACGTTGGTGGAGAAATTATCGCTTACGTTTGGTAATATTTAGCTCCCAATTTCTTTGTGACTTTTCATTATCGTCTCTTGCCTAACCCAAAGTTATGCCGGCGAGACGATGCCTAGATTCACTTTGGAATTGAAACCTAAATGTTCCTTTAAATCGAGAAATCGATTTAAGCCCCCGTGAAAACTGGCCGTTATGGCCTGACAATCTAACAGGAGAAAATAAACATGTCACGTATTGGTAATAAAGTTATCGTGTTGCCCGCTGGTGTTGAAATCACTAACAATGACAACGTTGTAACTGTAAAAGGACCTAAAGGAGAACTTACTCGTGAGTTCTCAAAAGATATTGAAATTCGTGTGGAAGGTACTGAAGTAACTCTTCACCGTCCAAACGATTCAAAAGAAATGAAAACAATCCACGGAACTACTCGTGCCCTTTTGAACAACATGGTTGTTGGTGTATCAGAAGGATTCAAGAAAGAACTTGAAATGCGCGGGGTTGGTTACCGTGCACAGCTTCAAGGATCTAAACTTGTTTTGGCTGTTGGTAAATCTCATCCAGACGAAGTTGAAGCTCCAGAAGGAATTACTTTTGAACTTCCAAACCCAACAACAATCGTTGTTAGCGGAATTTCAAAAGAAGTAGTTGGTCAAACGGCTGCTTACGTACGTAGCCTTCGTTCACCAGAACCATATAAAGGTAAAGGTATCCGTTACGTTGGTGAATTCGTTCGCCGTAAAGAAGGTAAAACAGGTAAATAATGTTGAGTGGTTGATTTTTAACCACCAACCTATTTTCCAACTTAGTGCATAGCACACGATTTAAAACTAAAGAGGTGAAAACTGTGATTTCTAAACCAGATAAAAACAAACTCCGCCAAAAACGCCACCGTCGCGTTCGCGGAAAACTCTCTGGAACTGCTGATCGCCCACGTTTGAACGTATTTCGTTCTAATACAGGCATCTACGCTCAAGTGATTGATGACGTAGCGGGTGTAACGCTCGCAAGTGCTTCAACTCTTGACAAAGAAGTTTCAAAAGGAACTAAAACTGAACAAGCCGTTGCTGTCGGTAAACTCGTTGCAGAACGTGCAAACGCTAAAGGTATTTCAGAAGTGGTGTTCGACCGCGGTGGATATCTATATCACGGACGTGTGAAAGCTTTGGCTGATGCAGCTCGTGAAAACGGATTGAAATTCTAATAGGAGGACACTAGAAAATGGCATTTAAAGACAATGCAGTTGAATTAGAAGAACGCGTAGTTGCTGTCAACCGTGTTACGAAAGTTGTTAAAGGTGGACGTCGTCTTCGTTTCGCAGCTCTTGTTGTTGTTGGTGACCACAACGGTCGCGTAGGATTTGGTACTGGTAAAGCTCAAGAAGTTCCAGAAGCAATCCGCAAAGCAGTAGAAGATGCTAAGAAAAACTTGATTGAGGTTCCTATGGTTGGAACAACAATCCCACACGAAGTTCTTTCAGAATTCGGTGGAGCTAAAGTATTGTTGAAACCTGCTGTAGAAGGTTCTGGAGTTGCCGCTGGTGGTGCAGTTCGTGCCGTTGTGGAATTGGCAGGTGTGGCAGATATTACATCTAAATCACTTGGCTCTAACACTCCAATCAACATTGTTCGCGCAACTGTTGAAGGTTTGAAACAATTGAAACGCGCTGAAGAAGTTGCTGCCCTTCGTGGTATCTCAGTTTCTGATTTGGCATAAGAAAGGGGATAAAATGGCTCAAATTAAAATTACTTTGACTAAGTCTCCAATCGGACGCATTCCATCACAACGTAAAACTGTTGTAGCACTTGGACTTGGCAAATTGAACAGCTCTGTTATCAAAGAAGACAACGCTGCTATCCGTGGTATGATCACTGCAGTATCTCACTTGGTAACTGTTGAAGAAGTAAACTAATGAATTTTTAGGGGATGTGGCAATACTCATCCCCTAAAACTAGGTATAGTCATCTAAGATGACCATGTATAGGCGAGTTGATAAGGGAGACAACCTTTTCTCTCTTATCGGCGCTAGCATTTTACAAAAGAGGAGAAAATATAATGAAACTTCATGAATTGAAACCTGCAGAAGGTTCTCGTAAAGTACGTAACCGTGTTGGTCGTGGTACTTCATCAGGTAACGGTAAAACATCTGGTCGCGGTCAAAAAGGTCAAAAAGCTCGTAGCGGTGGCGGAGTTCGCCTTGGTTTTGAAGGTGGACAAACTCCATTGTTCCGTCGTCTTCCAAAACGTGGATTCACTAATATCAACGCTAAAGAATATGCAATTGTAAACCTTGACCAATTGAACGTCTTTGAAGACGGTGCAGAAGTAACTCCAGTTGTACTTATCGAAGCAGGAATTGTGAAAGCTGAAAAATCAGGAGTTAAAATTCTTGGTAACGGTGAGTTGACTAAGAAATTGACTGTGAAAGCAGCTAAATTCTCTAAATCAGCTGAGGAAGCTATCACTGCTAAAGGTGGTTCTGTAGAAGTCATCTAAGAGAGGTGACCCATGTTTTTTAAATTACTAAAAGAAGCGCTCAAGGTTAAACAAGTTCGATCAAAAATTCTTTTTACAATTTTTATCATTCTTGTTTTCCGTATTGGGACAAGTATTACTGTTCCAGGTGTGAATGCAAAAAGTTTGGAAGCTCTTAGTGGTTTATCTTTCTTGAACATGCTTAGTCTTGTTTCAGGGAATGCCATGAAGAACTTCTCCGTTTTTGCACTCGGAGTAAGTCCGTATATCACTGCTTCCATCGTTGTTCAATTGCTACAAATGGATATTTTACCGAAGTTTGTAGAATGGGGCAAACAAGGGGAAGTAGGACGGAGAAAACTAAACCAAGCTACTCGTTATATTGCACTTGTGCTTGCATTTGTTCAATCTATCGGGATTACAGCAGGATTTAATACTCTATCTGGAGCGAAATTATTAACGACAGCTTTAACTCCACAAGTTTTTGTTACTATTGGTATTATCCTCACAGCAGGTAGTATGATTGTAACTTGGCTCGGGGAACAAATTACAGATAAGGGATACGGAAATGGTGTTTCTATGATTATCTTTGCAGGTATTGTTGCTTCAATTCCTGAGATGATTAAAGGCATTTATGTTGACTACTTCGTCAATATTCCAAGTAGCCGTTTGACTTCATCTATTATCTTTGTCGTTATTTTGATTATCGCTGTCTTGTTGATTGTTTACTTTACAACCTTTGTTCAACAGGCAGAATATAAAATTCCAATCCAATATACAAAAGTTGCTCAAGGAGCCCCATCAAGCTCATACCTTCCATTGAAGGTAAACCCAGCGGGGGTTATCCCAGTTATCTTTGCAAGTTCCATCACAGCAGCACCTGCAGCCATTCTTCAATTTTTGAGTGCTACAGGTCATGATTGGGCTTGGGTACGTACAGCACAGGAAATGTTATCTACAACATCTCCGACTGGTGTTGCTATGTATGCCTTGCTAATCATTCTCTTTACATTCTTCTATACATTTGTACAGATCAATCCAGAGAAGGCAGCAGAAAACTTGCAAAAGAGTGGAGCCTACATTCATGGTGTCCGTCCTGGTAAGGGTACTGAAGAGTTCATGTCGAAACTTCTTCGTCGCCTTGCGACTGTCGGATCAATCTTCCTTGGTGTGATTTCAATCTTGCCGATTGTGGCAAAAGATGTCTTTGGTCTTTCAGAAGCTGTTGCTTTTGGGGGAACTAGTCTTTTGATCATTATCTCAACCGGTATCGAAGGAATCAAACAACTTGAAGGTTACCTATTGAAACGTAAGTATGTTGGTTTCATGGACAAAACAGAATAAAAGCAAGATTACTTTTGCTTAGAGAGTGGAGTATGAAGGTCTATCTATCAGAGAGATTTTCGTCTCCCCTCTTCTATTTTGTTTTTAAATAGGGGTTGAAAGAGATTTCTGCTTCTATTTAAATACAAAATAAGGAGATCCTATCATGAATCTTTTGATTATGGGCTTACCTGGAGCAGGTAAGGGAACGCAAGCAGCTAAAATTGTGGAGCAATTCCACGTGGCACACATTTCAACTGGGGATATGTTCCGTGCTGCTATGGCAAATCAAACTGAAATGGGTGTACTTGCGAAGTCTTATATTGACAAAGGTGAGTTGGTTCCAGATGAAGTTACAAATGGAATCGTTAAAGAACGCCTTTCACAGGATGACATCAAGGAAACAGGTTTCTTGTTGGATGGTTACCCACGTACGATTGAACAAGCCCATGCCTTGGACAAAACATTGGCGGAACTTGGTATCGAACTAGAAGGCGTGATCAATATCGAAGTGAATCCAGATTGTCTCTTGGAACGTTTGAGTGGCCGTATCATCCACCGCGAAACAGGTGAAACCTTCCACAAAGTTTTCAACCCACCAGTTGACTATAAAGAGGAAGATTACTACCAACGTGAAGATGATAAACCTGAGACAGTGAAGCGTCGTTTGGATGTGAATATCGCCCAAGGTGAACCAATCATTGCTCACTACCGTGCCAAAGGATTGGTCCACGATATCGAAGGAAATCAAGATATCAATGATGTGTTCAAAGACATCGAAAAAGTATTGACAAATTTGAAATAAAGCGTTTTTCACACTTGCAAAAAATCGCTACAAATGTTATACTGAAATAGTCTGACTTATAATTGTTGTCTCTGTTTTCAGAGGCATCGAATCGAAATTTATGGAGGTGCTTTTGCGTGGCAAAAGACGATGTGATTGAAGTTGAAGGCAAAGTAGTCGATACAATGCCTAACGCAATGTTTACGGTTGAACTTGAAAATGGACATCAGATTTTAGCAACAGTTTCTGGTAAAATTCGTAAAAACTATATTCGTATTTTAGCGGGAGATCGTGTTACTGTCGAGATGAGTCCATATGACTTGACACGTGGACGTATCACTTACCGCTTTAAATAATCGAAAAACTTGGAGGGATAAGAAATGAAAGTAAGACCATCGGTCAAACCAATTTGCGAATACTGTAAAGTAATTCGTCGTAATGGTCGTGTTATGGTAATTTGCCCAGCAAATCCAAAACACAAACAACGTCAAGGATAAGATAGAAAGGAGAAAATATGGCTCGTATTGCTGGAGTTGACATTCCAAATGACAAACGCGTAGTAATCTCATTGACTTACGTTTATGGTATCGGACTTGCAACATCTAAGAAAATTTTGGCTGCTGCTGGAATCTCAGAAGATGTTCGTGTACGTGACCTTACATCAGATCAAGAAGATGCTATCCGTCGTGAAGTGGATGCAATCAAAGTTGAAGGTGACCTTCGTCGTGAAGTAAACTTGAACATCAAACGTTTGATGGAAATCGGTTCTTACCGTGGTATTCGTCACCGTCGTGGACTTCCTGTCCGTGGACAAAACACTAAAAACAACGCTCGCACTCGTAAAGGTAAAGCTGTTGCGATTGCTGGTAAGAAAAAATAATATAGGAGGTAAAAGTCTTGGCTAAACCAACACGTAAACGTCGTGTGAAAAAGAATATCGAATCTGGTATTGCTCATATTCACGCTACATTTAATAACACTATTGTTATGATTACTGATGTGCATGGTAATGCAATTGCTTGGTCATCAGCTGGTGCTCTTGGTTTCAAAGGTTCTCGTAAATCTACACCATTCGCTGCTCAAATGGCTTCTGAAGCTGCTGCTAAATCTGCACAAGAACACGGTCTTAAATCAGTTGAAGTTACTGTAAAAGGTCCAGGTTCTGGTCGTGAGTCAGCTATTCGTGCGCTTGCTGCCGCTGGTCTTGAAGTAACAGCAATTCGTGATGTGACTCCAGTGCCACACAATGGTGCTCGTCCTCCAAAACGTCGCCGTGTATAATCATCGCATTACACTGCTTTTCGTTTAAGAGGGAGTAACTAAATGATTGAGTTTGAAAAACCAAATATAACAAAAATTGATGAAAATAAAGATTATGGCAAGTTTGTAATCGAACCACTTGAACGTGGTTACGGTACAACTCTTGGTAACTCTCTTCGTCGTGTACTACTAGCTTCTCTACCAGGAGCAGCAGTGACATCTATCAACATTGAAGGTGTCTTGCATGAGTTCGACACAGTTCCAGGTGTTCGTGAAGACGTGATGCAAATCATTCTGAACATTAAAGGGATTGCAGTGAAATCATACGTTGAAGACGAAAAAATCATTGAACTTGACGTTGAAGGTCCCGCTGAAATTACAGCTGGAGACATTTTGACTGACAGTGATATTGAGATTGTAAATCCAGATCATTATCTCTTTACAATCGGTGAAGGTTCTTCTCTAAAAGCGACAATGACTGTTAACAGTGGTCGTGGATATGTACCTGCTGATGAAAACAAAAAAGATAATGCACCAGTTGGAACACTTGCTGTAGATTCTATTTATACACCAGTTACAAAAGTCAACTATCAAGTAGAGCCTGCTCGTGTAGGTAGCAATGATGGATTTGACAAATTAACCCTTGAAATCTTGACTAATGGAACAATTATTCCAGAAGATGCTTTAGGGCTTTCAGCACGTATCTTGACAGAACATCTTGATTTGTTTACAAATCTTACTGAGATTGCTAAGTCAACTGAAGTGATGAAAGAAGCTGATACTGAATCTGACGATCGTATTTTGGATCGTACGATTGAGGAACTGGACTTGTCTGTGCGTTCATACAACTGTTTGAAACGTGCCGGTATCAACACTGTGCATGATTTGACAGAAAAATCTGAAGCAGAGATGATGAAAGTACGAAATCTTGGACGCAAGAGTTTGGAAGAAGTGAAACTCAAACTCATTGACTTGGGTCTTGGATTAAAAGATAAATAAAGGAGGAATACATGGCTTACCGTAAACTAGGACGCACTAGCTCACAACGTAAAGCAATGCTTCGCGATTTGACAACTGACCTTTTGATCAACGAATCAATCGTGACAACTGAAGCTCGTGCTAAAGAAATCCGTAAAACTGTTGAAAAAATGATTACTCTAGGTAAACGTGGTGATTTGCATGCACGTCGTCAAGCAGCTGCTTTCGTACGTAATGAAATCGCATCTGAAAACTATGATGAAGCAACTGATAAGTACACTTCAACTACAGCACTTCAAAAATTGTTCTCAGAAATCGCACCTCGTTATGCTGAACGTAACGGTGGATACACTCGTATCCTTAAAACTGAACCACGTCGTGGTGATGCTGCGCCAATGGCGATCATCGAATTAGTATAAAATCATCAATTTTGTTGAGTGTTATGATGATGGAGTCTTGTGCTCTTAGTCTAGCTCTGGTCTACCGCTGGGACTTCGGTCCTAGCGGGAACACTCATCATCATTTGATAGGGTAGACGCTTGTTTACGAAATTGTTTTTTTCTTAAGAACAACTTCGTAAGCAGGCGTTTTTTAGTATTTTTTACGGAAATATGCTATACTAAGGAAAAAGAAAACCAAAAACGTTCAGGTTTTCTAATAATCGTAGAAATGGGGTATAAGGATGAAGGCTATTATTACAGTGGTTGGTAAGGACAAGGCTGGGATCGTTGCAGGCGTGTCTACTAAGATTGCAGAGTTGGGTTTGAATATTGACGATATTTCTCAGACGGTGTTGGATGAATACTTTACTATGATGGCGGTCGTTTCTAGTGACAAAAAACAGGATTTCACTTATCTGCGAAATGAGTTTGAAACTTTCGGTCAGACCTTGAATGTCAAAATCAATATTCAAAGTGCAGCGATTTTTGACGCTATGTATAATATCTAGGAGGTGGCTATGGATATTAGACAAGTTACAGAAACCATTGCCATGATTGAGGAGCAGAACTTCGATATCAGAACCATCACCATGGGGATTTCCCTTTTGGACTGTATTGATCCAGATATCAATCGTGCTGCTGAAAAGATTTACCAAAAAATCACCACTAAAGCTGCAAATCTAGTGGCTGTAGGAGATGAAATTGCTGCAGAACTAGGGATTCCTATTGTTAATAAACGGGTATCGGTGACTCCAATTTCTTTAATTGGTGCTGCGACTGATGCGACAGACTATGTTGTTTTGGCAAAGGCTCTTGATAAGGCTGCCAAGGAGATTGGTGTTGACTTTATTGGTGGATTCTCAGCTTTGGTACAAAAAGGCTACCAAAAAGGAGATGAAATTCTCATCAATTCTATCCCCCGCGCTCTAGCTGAGACAGACAAGGTTTGTTCGTCCGTCAATATCGGCTCGACCAAGTCAGGTATCAACATGACTGCGGTCGCTGATATGGGACATATCATCAAGGAAACAGCTGCGCTATCAGATATGGGTGCGGCCAAGTTGGTCGTATTTGCCAATGCTGTAGAGGACAATCCTTTTATGGCAGGGGCCTTTCATGGTGTTGGCGAAGCAGATGTTATCATCAATGTCGGGGTTTCGGGTCCTGGTGTGGTCAAGCGTGCCTTGGAAAAGGTTCGTGGACAGAGCTTTGATGTAGTAGCGGAAACAGTCAAGAAAACGGCCTTCAAGATTACTCGTATCGGTCAATTAGTTGGTCAGATGGCTAGTGAACGCCTTGGTGTTGACTTTGGAATTGTCGACCTAAGTTTGGCACCTACTCCTGCAGTTGGCGATTCTGTGGCTCGTGTCCTTGAGGAAATGGGCCTAGAAACAGTTGGTACGCATGGGACGACGGCTGCCCTCGCTCTTTTGAATGACCAAGTTAAGAAGGGCGGAGTGATGGCTTGTAACCAAGTCGGTGGCTTGTCAGGTGCTTTTATCCCCGTTTCTGAAGATGAGGGGATGATTGCTGCGGTACAAGATGGCTCTCTGAATTTAGAGAAACTAGAAGCCATGACGGCTATCTGTTCTGTTGGGCTGGATATGATTGCCATTCCGGAAGATACGCCTGCTGAAACCATTGCAGCTATGATTGCGGATGAGGCGGCAATTGGTGTTATTAACATGAAAACAACGGCTGTCCGTATTATTCCAAAGGGCAAGGAAGGCGATATGATTGAGTTTGGTGGCTTGCTAGGGACAGCTCCAGTTATGAAGGTCAACGGGGCTTCGTCTGTTGATTTCATCTCTCGCGGTGGGCAAATCCCAGCTCCAATCCATAGTTTTAAAAATTAATAAAAAAGCGAGAGGATTTAAGTTGAGTTTAAGGATGACTGTGTATACTATAATCATTAAATAAAGACCTCCTAACTTTATTTAATAGAAATCCTAAACTTTTTCATAATAATCTCCTAGGGAAGCTACCATGAGGGTAGCTTTTCTTTTGAATAATTTACAAATGTTGGCTTTGCTTTTGAAAGCCGAATATTTCTTTGATCCATGATATAATAAAAGAAAATGGAGGATAGAAAATGTCTAAAGTAAGATTGTACTTGGTCCGTCATGGGAAAACGATGTTTAACACCATTGGACGTGCTCAAGGATGGAGTGATACACCTCTGACTGCAGAAGGTGAGTTGGGAATCCATGAACTGGGAATTGGCTTGAGAGAGTCTGGCTTGCAGTTTGACCGCGCTTATTCCAGCGATTCAGGGCGTACTATTCAAACCATGGGAATTATCCTAGAAGAACTTGGCCTGCAGGGGAAAATCCCTTACCGCATGGACAAGCGCATCAGAGAGTGGTGCTTTGGTAGTTTTGATGGGGCCTATGATGGGGACCTCTTTATGGGGGTCATTCCTCGTGTTTTCAAGGTGGATCATGTTCATCAGTTGTCCTATGCAGAACTAGCAGAAGGTTTGGTAGAAGTTGATACAGCTGGTTGGGCTGAAGGTTGGGAAAAACTCAGTGGTCGAATCAAGGAAGGCTTTGAAGCGATTGCCAAAGAAATGGAAGAACAAGGTGGAGGCAATGCTCTCGTCGTCAGCCATGGAATGACCATTGGGACTATTGTGTATCTGATCAATGGTATGCATCCACATGGTCTAGATAATGGTAGCGTGACGATTCTTGAATATGAGGACGGTCAGTTTAGCGTAGAAGTTGTTGGTGACCGTAGCTATCGAGAGCTCGGACGTGAGAAGATGGAAGAGCCCTCTATTCAGTCAAAATAGAACTGCTTGCCATAAACTAGAGATTTGATAACCATATCAAAACAAGAAAAAACAGCCAAGGGATATCCTTTTGGCTGTTTTTGATAGGGGAAAACTAGAGGGTAATGCTATTGTTTTTAGAAATTTTCATAAATAGTAATAATGAAGTAACTGTCAAGACAGTGAGGATAGTTGACAACGCAGCTGCTACGCCATAATTTCCACGAAGTACTTCAGTGTAGATAGCTACGGTCATAGTTTTTGTTTTGGCATTATATAGCAGGATAGAAGTAGATAGTTCTGAAATCATTGTTACCCATGATAGAATAGATCCAGAAATAATACCGGGTAACATCATTGGAACAGTGATTTTACTGAAAGTATTGAGACGGCTACTTCCTAAACTCTCAGCTGCTTCTTCAATACTAGGTGCTATTTGTTGTAAGCTAGCAACAGATGAGCGAATTGTATATGGGAGTCTTCTAACAGATAAGGACATGATCAGGATAAAGGCTGTTCCTGTAATCATAAGGAAGCCACTTCCGAAGATACCTGTATTGAATGAAGAGATAAATGCAATACCGAGAACAGTTCCTGGTACGATATAAGGTACCATACTAAGACTATCGATTAGATTCGTAAATAGGTTGCGTTTACGAACAGCAAGGTATGAGATGAAGGTTGCAAATAAAACAACGAGAATCAAGGCAAGTAGAGGGATGCGAATGGTATTGAAAATAGCAGACCCCATACGGTTAAAAGCTGTTTTATAGCTATTTAATGAGTATCCATTAACAAATACCATACCTGATGTTTTAAGGAAGGATGTATAAATCAAGTAAACTTGAGGTAAGACAGAGAATAAAATAATACCATAAACAGTTACATAAATAGCAGCCATTTTCCCTTTTGTAGTTTTTTTCGGCTCAATTGGATGGAGAGAATTCATACTGAAACTATAGCGATTGGAAATATATTTTTGAATAAGAAAGATTGTTAAAGCAATGATAATCGCCATGATTGCTAAAGCAGATGCAAAAGCAGAATTTCCGCCAACCTCACTAATGAATTGATTATAAATTAAAACAGGGAAAGTTCGATATCCTTCACCAATTAACATAGGAGTTCCGAAGTCGGAGAATGCTCTCATAAATACGAGTAGGGCAGCGGCAAGTAAAGTTGGAACTAAAAGGGGCAAAACAACTGTTATCATACGTTTGAATCCAAATACCCCCATACTTTCAGCGGCTTCAAGAAGAGAATGGTCAATTCTTTTCATGGCTCCAGCCACGTATAGAAAAACTAATGGGAATAGCTGGAGTGTAAACACAAGTACAATTCCTTTGAAGCCATAAATATCAATAGCTGGAAGATGAAGGGCATTTGTCAAGAATTTAGTGATGACACCATTTCGTCCCAACAAGAGAATCCAAGAGTATGCCCCTACGAAAGGAGCTGACATGGAAGCGATGATAATCAATATCTGTAAAAATTTCTTTCCTTTGAAGTCATATATAGAAAAGAGGTAAGCTAATAAGGTCCCTAAAACTAGGGAAGTTACAGTAGAAGTAATGGAGACGTTAAAACTGTTTACTAGTGTCTCAGAGTAATAGGATTTACTAAAGAAATCTTCAAAATTAGCGAGTGAGAATTGACCTTCATGTATGAGTGCTTGCTTGAGTACAATAATAATTGGATAAACAAGAAAAATAAGATAGGTAAGAAAGATGAAGAATGAGGAGGCTGTCCAAATATTTAATTTTTTACCTTTCATAGCCAACTCCTGTAATAAGATTTTGGGAACCATCTGCAGAAAAGACATTTAACTTTTGAGTATTGATTCGTAGACGAATTCGATCCCCTTTTTGAAGATCTTCTTCAAAAGTAGATTCTTCGCTAACCTGTATTTTTGAAGAAAATGCAGTCTCTACAAAATATTCAGTGGTGAGTCCAAGATAAACACTATCGGAAATGATTCCTTCAATATCTCCAGATTCATCTTTGATAAACTCTTCGGGACGGATACTCACAAGAACAGCTTGTTCCTTAGCTTGATCAAGAGCTGGCATAGGGAGGGCATAGCCATCTGAGAAGACGATATAAGCACTGTCGCTCTTTTTTTGTAGTTTGGCTGGGATGAGATTTGTGCGTCCAATAAAGGTTGCCACAAACTCATTAGCTGGTTTATGATAGAGTTCTTTTGGTCGTCCGACTTGTTGGATGATCCCATCTTTCATAACGGCAATCTGGTCTGAAATAGCCATCGCTTCTTCTTGATCGTGGGTCACATATACAGTTGTAATTCCCACTTCGTGTTGAATTTCTCGAATAACTTGGCGCATATCTAAGCGAAGTTTCGCATCCAGGTTACTAAGTGGCTCGTCCATGAGGAGAACACTTGGATTAACAGCTAATGCACGTGCTAAGGCGACACGTTGTTGTTGTCCACCACTGAGTTTATCGGGCTTTCGATCTGCGTATTGATTAATTTGCATTAGTTCCAGATATTTATTAGTTTGTTGAACTAATTCATCTTTTGGAACCTTTTTTTGTTTAAGACCAAAAGCAACATTATCTCGGACAGTCAAATGTGGGAAAATAGCGTAGTTTTGGAAAACCATGCCGATGTTGCGTTTGCTGGGTTCTATATTATTTATTTTAGTATCATCGAAGTAAAATTCTCCGCCTTCAATACTGTTGAAGCCTGCAATCATTCGAAGAAGGGTCGTTTTTCCACAACCTGAAGGTCCAAGAATGGTGAAAAGACTTCCTTTTGGAATCGTAACGTTTAAATTCTCAATGACAGGAATGTCGTGGTAGATTTTTTTTGCGTTAATAATTTTGATCTCACTCATAGTGAACCTCTTTTACTGTTTCGATTGAATATTAGTGAAAATATCATTGTACTTTTTAAGAATAGCTGATTTATTTTGGATGACATAATCTGAATCTTCAGTAGCGATATTGATTTCTGTCATTGCTTTCATATTTTTATTGATTTTAGCATTTTTTCGAATGGGTCTAATGGTTGTTTCAGTTCCTAGTTTATCCTGAATGTCTTGAGAAAGAAGGAAATCGATAAATTTTTTAGCGTTTTCCATGTGTTTGGCATTTTTGATAATAGCTGCGTTACCAGGCAAAAAGACGGTTCCTTCTTTTGGATAAATGACTTTTACATCAACGCCATCGTTTAAGAGTTTCAATGCAGGATCTTCATAGGTGAGTCCGACAGCCATTTCTCCGTCAGCGACTGATTTGTAGACATTTGAAGAACTAGAAGCAATTTTCCCATCTACTAAGCTAAATAGATTTTTCACATATGTCCAAGCTTGCTCATTTTCATAGCCCCCTTGATCCACAAGCATGTTTGTTAATTGAGCAAAGGCACTAGAAGAATTACTTGGATCAGCAGTAGCGATTTTTCCTTTTAATTTGGGATTGAGTAAATCATTGTAGCCTTCAATTTTAATGTCTTTTGTAAGAGCTGAATTGGCAATGATGACACTGACGTCAAGTGTATAAGGGGTGTAGAATCCGGTTTTATTTTGGTATTCAGGGATAATTTGGTCGTTTTCTTGGGAAGTATACGGCTCAAAGAGCTTTTCGTTAGAAGAGAAGAGTGCGTAGGAACCTCCGAAAATGACATCGGCTACAGGAGCTTCTTTCTCAGCCTCAGCTTTCTTGAATAATTCACCAGTACTAGCTTGGACTAAATCAACCTTGATGCCATATTTTTCTTCGAAGGCTGGGATTGTTTCTTCAATAAGATCTTCAGGGTTAGGCGAATAAACAACTAAAGTCTTATCCGTATCATTTTCAATGCTAGTTTCAGCTTCTGTTGTTGAAGAACATCCTGACAAAAGTAGAAATATCCAGCTGAAATAGAGAAGTGATAGTGTTTTTTTCATAATTTTTCTCCTTTTTTACGAACATTATTCTCTGTTTGTTTACCTAATGTTTTCAATTACAGAGTTCTACATCATATAATAAAAACCTTAAAGAAATCTAAAACGAGAAATATGAGTTAAAGAAGTTAGGGGAAGTAGCTACAAGAGACAAATAATCAATAGAAGTTAGCTCCAAGTGGGAGCTAATTTTTTTCCTGTTAAATAAGGTGGATTTGCGACTCAGTATTTCTTGTTATCCAAGTCTAAAAGAACATTTCTCGTCTTTCAAATTCCTCTAAAAATGGTATAATAGTAACATCACAAAATTGGAGAGAGACCATGAGTTTTTACAATCATAAAGAAATTGAACCTAAGTGGCAGGGCTACTGGGCAGAACATCATACATTTAAGACAGGAACAGATGCCTCAAAACCGAAGTTTTATGCGCTTGACATGTTCCCTTACCCGTCTGGAGCAGGTCTGCACGTAGGACACCCAGAAGGTTATACAGCAACAGATATTCTCAGTCGTTACAAACGTGCGCAAGGCTACAATGTCCTTCACCCAATGGGTTGGGATGCCTTTGGTTTGCCTGCAGAGCAATACGCTATGGATACGGGGAATGACCCGGCAGAATTTACAGCGGAAAACATTGCCAACTTCAAACGTCAAATCAATGCGCTTGGATTCTCTTACGACTGGGATCGTGAAGTCAACACAACAGATCCAAACTACTACAAATGGACTCAGTGGATTTTCACCAAGCTTTACGAAAAAGGCTTGGCCTATGAAGCGGAAGTGCCAGTAAACTGGGTGGAAGAATTGGGAACGGCCATTGCCAACGAAGAAGTCCTTCCTGACGGAACTTCTGAGCGTGGTGGCTATCCCGTTGTCCGCAAACCAATGCGCCAATGGATGCTTAAAATCACTGCTTATGCAGAGCGCTTGCTTAATGACTTGGATGAGTTGGATTGGCCAGAGTCTATCAAGGACATGCAACGCAACTGGATTGGTAAATCAACTGGTGCTAATGTAACTTTCAAAGTGAAAGGGACTGACAAGGAATTTACCGTCTTTACCACTCGTCCTGATACTCTTTTCGGTGCAACCTTCACAGTCTTGGCTCCTGAGCATGACTTGGTAGATGCTATCACAAGTCCAGAGCAAGCTGAGGCAGTAGCTGACTACAAACACCAAGCTAGTCTCAAGTCTGACTTGGCTCGTACCGATCTTGCCAAGGAAAAAACAGGGGTTTGGACGGGCGCTTATGCCATCAACCCTGTCAATGGCAAAGAAATCCCAATTTGGATCGCTGACTATGTTCTTGCGAGCTATGGAACAGGTGCTGTTATGGCTGTTCCTGCCCATGACCAACGTGACTGGGAATTTGCCAAACAGTTTGGTCTTCCAATCGTAGAAGTGCTTGAAGGTGGTAACGTTGAAGAAGCTGCCTATACTGAAGATGGTCTTCATGTCAATTCAGACTTCCTAGATGGCCTTAACAAAGAAGACGCAATTACTAAAATTGTGGCTTGGTTGGAAGAAAAAGGTTGTGGTCAAGAGAAGGTTACCTACCGTCTCCGCGACTGGCTCTTTAGCCGTCAACGTTACTGGGGTGAGCCAATCCCAATCATTCATTGGGAAGATGGGACTTCAACAGCTGTTCCTGAAAGTGAATTGCCACTTGTCTTGCCAGTCACCAAGGATATCCGTCCTTCAGGTACTGGGGAAAGCCCATTGGCTAACTTGACCGACTGGCTTGAAGTGACGCGTGAAGATGGTGTCAAAGGTCGTCGTGAAACCAACACCATGCCACAATGGGCTGGTTCAAGCTGGTACTACCTCCGCTATATTGACCCACATAACACAGAAAAATTGGCAGATGAGGATCTTCTCAAACAATGGTTGCCAGTAGACATCTATGTGGGTGGTGCAGAGCATGCTGTACTTCACTTGCTCTATGCTCGTTTCTGGCACAAATTCCTCTATGACCTCGGTGTTGTTCCGACTAAGGAACCATTCCAAAAACTCTTTAACCAAGGGATGATTTTGGGAACAAGCTACCGTGACCACCGTGGAGCTCTTGTGGCGACTGACAAGGTTGAAAAACGTGACGGTTCTTTCTTCCATGTGGAAACAGGAGAAGAGTTGGAGCAAGCACCAGCTAAGATGTCTAAATCGCTCAAGAACGTTGTCAACCCAGACGATGTGGTGGAACAATATGGTGCCGATACCCTTCGTGTCTATGAAATGTTCATGGGACCACTTGATGCTTCTATCGCTTGGTCAGAAGAAGGCCTGGAAGGAAGCCGTAAGTTCCTCGACCGTGTTTACCGTTTGATTACAAGTAAAGAAATCGTTGCGGAAAACAATGGTGCTCTTGACAAGGTTTACAATGAAACCGTTAAATCTGTTACTGAGCAAATCGAATCCATGAAATTCAACACAGCTATTGCCCAACTCATGGTCTTTGTCAACGCTGCTAACAAGGAAGACAAACTCTATGTGGACTACGCCAAAGGCTTTATCCAATTGATTGCCCCATTTGCACCTCACTTGGCAGAAGAACTTTGGCAAACAGTTACAGCAACAGGTGAATCCATCTCTTACGTGGCTTGGCCAACTTGGGACGAAAGTAAATTGGTTGAAGACGAAATCGAAATCGTCGTCCAAATCAAAGGAAAAGTCCGTGCCAAACTCATGGTCGCTAAAGACCTGTCACGCGAAGAATTGCAAGAAATTGCTCTGGCTGACGAAAAAGTCAAAGCGGACATTGACGGCAAGGAAATCGTGAAGGTGATTAGTGTACCAAATAAATTGGTTAATATTGTTGTGAAATAACGAGTTTATTAGCTCTATCTGCCACCTTCAATAGTACACTGGACTATTGAAGCCAACCAAACTTGTTAATATCGTTATTAAATAAGAAATGAATCCTTCAGAGTAGAATCTGAAGGATTTTTTGAATTTTTTCATGAAAGTATGATATACTATGTGCAATTATAAAGTTTGAAAAGTGAATCAAGGAGAAAACGATGCCAGTAAACGAATATGGTCAGATGATTGGTGAGTCAATGGAAGGTTATACATCTGGTGAATTGCCTTCCATTGATTTCTTAGAAGGGCGCTACGCTCGGATAGAGGCTCTTTCGGTGGAAAAGCATGCTGAGGATTTGCTAGCTGTTTATGGTCCAGATACTCCTCGGGAGATGTGGACCTACCTCTTTCAGGAACCAGTGGCAGATATGGAGGAGTTGGTTAGCCTTTTAAATCAGATGTTGGCTCGTAAGGATCGCTTTTACTATGCGATTGTAGACAAGGCAACTGGTAAGGCCTTGGGAACTTTTTCTCTCATGCGCATTGATCAGAATAACCGAGTGATAGAAGTGGGAGCTGTCACTTTTTCTCCAGAACTCAGGGGAACACGTATAGGGACAGAGGCTCAGTATCTCTTGGCTCGCTATGTTTTTGAGGAGCTTAACTATCGTCGCTATGAGTGGAAATGTGATTCTCTAAATATCCCATCAAGACGAGCCGCGGAGCGTTTGGGCTTTGTTTATGAAGGCACCTTCCGTCAGGCAGTCGTTTATAAGGGACGTACACGTGATACGGATTGGCTAGCTATGATTGATAAGGACTGGCCTCAAGTTAAAGTTCGTTTGGAAGCATGGCTGGCTCCTGAAAATTTTGATAAAAATGGACGGCAGTACAAGAGCTTAAGAGAATTCTGAGAGGTATTGAGATGATGACTATTAGAAGGCAAGAAATTGTCAAGCTAGAGGATGTTTTGCATCTCTATCAGGCAGTTGGATGGACAAAATATACACATCAACCTCAGATGTTGAAGAAAGCCTTGTCTCACTCATTAGCGATTTATCTAGCACTTGATGGCGATGCCGTGGTGGGCTTGGTCCGTTTGGTCGGAGATGGTTTTTCATCGATTTTTGTCCAGGATTTGATCGTTTTGCCGAGCTATCAGCGCCAAGGGATTGGTAGCGACTTGATGAAAGAGGCTTTAGGTGATTACAAAGATGCCTATCAAGTTCAACTAGTGACCGATCAGACAGAAAAAACCTTGGGATTCTATCGTTCTCTGGGATTTGAAACCTTATCTACTTATGATTGTACAGGAATGATTTGGGTGGATCGAAAAAGATAAAAAAATCATTTTTTCTTAAGTAAAGTTTAAGTCTCCTCGTGTATTATATGGTTATTAAATAAAGACCTCCTAACTTTATTTAATGAAATCCCAAACTTTTCTTTTTCATCATAATCTCCTAAAGAAGTCACCCAATCAGGTGGCTTTTTTAGGACTTGGAGAGGAAAAATCCATTTGAAAAAAATTTTAAAAAAAATGATAAATCAGGAGAAAAGTTAAGTTAGCTTTAAGATTCATCTTGTATTATATAACCATTAAATAAAGACCTCCTAACTTTATTTAATGAAATCCTAAACTTTTCTTTTTCATAATAATCTCCCTAAAGAGGCCACCCAATCAGGTGGCTTTTTTGTTTGTGGCTTGGATTTTTGATATAATAGAGCCATGAGTAGAATTTTAGATAATGAAATCATGGGGGATGAGGAGTTGGTAGAACGTACCCTCCGTCCCCAGTATTTACGTGAATATATTGGGCAGGATAAGGTCAAGGACCAGCTGCAAATCTTTATCGAGGCTGCCAAAATGCGGGATGAGGCACTGGACCATGTTCTTTTATTTGGTCCTCCAGGTCTCGGGAAAACAACCATGGCCTTTGTTATTGCCAATGAACTGGGAGTCAATCTCAAGCAAACGTCTGGTCCTGTCATCGAAAAAGCGGGGGATCTGGTAGCGATTTTGAATGATTTGGAGCCTGGAGATGTTCTCTTTATTGATGAGATTCATCGCTTGCCCATGTCGGTGGAAGAGGTGCTTTATAGTGCCATGGAGGACTTCTACATTGACATCATGATTGGGGCTGGAGAGGGCAGTCGCAGTGTTCATTTGGACTTGCCACCATTCACCTTGATTGGGGCTACGACACGTGCGGGGATGCTCTCAAATCCTCTGCGGGCACGTTTTGGAATTACAGGTCATATGGAATACTATGCCCGCGCTGACTTGACGGAAATTGTTGAACGAACGGCAGATATTTTTGAGATGGAAATCACCCATGAAGCAGCTTCGGAGTTGGCCTTACGTAGTCGAGGAACTCCTCGTATTGCCAATCGTCTCCTTAAGCGCGTGCGCGACTTTGCCCAGATTATGGGGGATGGCTTGATTGATGATGTGATTACGGATAAGGCTTTGACCATGCTGGATGTAGACCGTGAAGGTTTGGACTATGTAGACCAAAAAATCCTTCGCACCATGATTGAGATGTACGGTGGTGGTCCTGTCGGTTTAGGAACTCTTTCTGTTAATATTGCCGAGGAGCGTGAGACAGTCGAAGATATGTACGAACCTTACCTGATTCAGAAAGGTTTCATCATGCGAACTCGTTCTGGACGGGTGGCAACTGCTAAGGCATATGAACATTTAGGTTATGAATACAGTGAAAAATGAGCAAGAAATTCTAGATGCTTTCAGAGAAAATCCAGATATGATGACCATTCTGACCATTATTCGTGACCTTGGTCTGAAAGATTCGTGGTTGGCGGCAGGTTCTGTCAGGAATTTCATTTGGAATCTCTTGTCAGACAAATCGCCTTTTGTTCATGAAACGGACGTGGATGTGATTTTCTTTGATCCAGATATTTCTTATGAGGAAACAGTATCCATAGAGAAAAAACTGAGAGAAGATTTTCCTCAGTATCAGTGGGAGTTGAAAAATCAGGTCTATATGCATCAGCACAGTCCCCACACTGCGCCTTACACGAGTTCTCGTGATGCTATGAGTAAGTATCCTGAACGCTGTACGGCGATAGGGCTTCGCTTGCATGCCGACGCAACTTTAGAGCTCTTTGCGCCCTATGGTCTAGAGGATATTTTAAAGTTTCAAGTTTCCACAACTCCTCATTTCTTAGAGAATGAGGACCGAATGAAGCTCTATCAAGAACGGATGTCCAAGAAAAATTGGCAAGAAAAATGGAAAAATCTCACTTTTTCAAAAAACTTAAGAAAAATTTAAGTTAGTGACGGTATACTAGGTTCATAAGTTAAGAGGAACTTAACTTAAACTCCTAAAACTTTTTCATAATAATCTCCCTATAAAATTAAGTCGCCCAATCAGGCGACTTATTTTTTGTCTGTACGGAGAGCTAATAACTTACCAATAGAAGAAAATAGGGAAATATGGTATAATGAAACGATAGATTTTTAAATAGGAATAAGAACATGTTTGGATTTTTTAAGAAAGATAAAGCTGTAGAAGTCGAGGTTCCAACACAGGTTCCTGCTCATATTGGCATCATCATGGATGGGAATGGCCGCTGGGCTAAAAAACGGATGCAACCACGGGTTTTTGGTCATAAGGCGGGGATGGAAGCCCTCCAAAAAGTGACCAAGGCAGCTAACAAGACGGGAGTTAAGGTCATCACGGTTTATGCCTTTTCAACGGAAAATTGGACACGCCCAGATCAAGAAGTCAAGTTTATCATGAACTTGCCAGTCGAATTTTATGATAACTACGTCCCTGAATTGCATGCAAATAACGTTAAGATTCAGATGATTGGGGAGACAGATCGTTTGCCTAAGCCGACTTTTGAAGCTTTGAAAAAAGCAGAGGAATTGACCAAGAACAATACGGGCTTGATTCTCAATTTTGCGCTTAACTATGGTGGCCGTGCTGAAATTACGCAGGCTCTTAAGGGCTTGGCTCAAGATGTTCTAGATGCTAAAATCAACCCTGGTGACATCACAGAAGATATGATTGGAGACTATCTTTTCACGCAACACCTGCCAAAGGATTTGCGGGATCCTGATTTGATTATCCGTACGAGTGGTGAGTTGCGTTTAAGTAATTTCTTGCCATGGCAAGCAGCCTATAGTGAGCTTTACTTTACGGATACCTTGTGGCCTGATTTTGATGAAGCCGCCTTGCAGGAAGCTATTGCTGCTTTTAACCATCGCAATCGCCGTTTTGGAGGAGTTTAGGAGAAGATATGACCAAGGATTTACAAAAGAGAACATTGTTTGCAGTATTGGCCCTGGCCATTTTCCTTCCAGTCTTGTTTGTGGGAGGACTCTTGTTGCAGATAGGCATTGGTTTGTTAGCCATGCTAGGTGTCCATGAACTCTTGCACATGAAGGGGTTAAAGACCATGACCATCGAGGGTGCCTTGACCCTCTTTGCGACCTTTGCTCTCACAATCCCCTTAGAAAATTACCTAACTTTTTTGCCAGTTGATGGGAATGTGGTTGCCTACAGCGTTTTAATTATGATTATGCTAGGGACCACCGTTTTCAGTAAAAGTTATACGATTGAAGATGCCGCTTTTCCAATTGCTGTGAGCTTTTATGTTGGTTTTGGCTTTAATGCCTTACTAGATGCTCGGGTGGCAGGTTTTGACAAGGTACTTTTGGCCCTTTTTATCGTTTGGGCGACAGATAGCGCAGCCTACCTGACAGGGATGAATTTTGGTAAACATAAGTTGGCGCCGAGAGTTTCTCCTAATAAGAGTATTGAGGGCTTTGTCGGTGGTATTCTAGGTGCGGTACTGATAACGGTAATCTTCATGCTAGTAGACAGTACAGTTGCTCTTCCTTATGGGATTTATAGAATGAGTCTCTTTGCTGCCTTCTTCAGTGTGGCAGGTCAGTTTGGTGACTTGATTGAGAGTGCCATGAAACGCCATTTCGGTGTTAAGGATTCTGGGAAATTTATCCCTGGACATGGCGGTGTGTTGGATCGCTTTGACAGCATGCTGATTGTGTTTCCAATGATGCACTTATTTGGCCTGTTTTAAAGAAAGGAATATTGAATGATTGGATTGCTAACCTTTATCCTGGTTTTTGGGATTATTGTGGTGGTGCATGAGTTTGGACATTTTTATTTTGCCAAGAAATCAGGCATTCTAGTTCGTGAATTTGCCATTGGTATGGGGCCCAAGATTTTTTCTCATATCGGTAAGGATGGCACTGCTTATACCATTCGAATCCTTCCTCTAGGAGGCTATGTTCGTATGGCAGGCTGGGGTGATGATGCGACAGAAATCAAGACAGGAACTCCAGTCAGTTTAACACTTGCCGACGATGGTAAGGTCAAACGGATCAACCTCTCAGGGAAGAAACTGGATCAAACAGCTCTCCCTATGCAGGTAACCCAGTTCGACTTTGAAGACAAGCTCTTCATTAAAGGCTTGGTCCTGGAAGAAGAAAAGACTTTTACAGTGGATCATGATGCAACGGTTGTTGAAGAAGATGGAACCGAAGTGCGCATCGCTCCTTTGGATGTACAGTATCAAAACGCTTCTATCTGGGGCAAGCTCATCACCAACTTTGCAGGTCCTATGAATAACTTTATCTTAGGTGTTGTTGTTTTTTGGATCTTGATCTTTTTGCAAGGCGGTGTTAGAGATACTCAGACCAATCTCTTTCATGTCATGCCAGAGGGAGCTTTGGCTAAGGTAGGTGTAGCTGAGACCGCTCAAATTACCAAGGTCGGCTCGCATGAGGTTAAGAATTGGCAAGACTTGACCCAGGCTGTGGAAGCAGATACCAAGGACAAGACCGCTCCGACCTTGGATGTGACCATTTCTGAAAAAGGTAGCGAAAAACAAGTCACTGTGACGCCAGAAGAAAATCAAGGACGTTACATTCTCGGGGTTCAACCAGGGGTCAAGTCAGACTTTCTATCCATGTTTGTTGGTGGATTTACAACCGCTGCCGACTCAGGACTTCGTATCCTTTCGGCTCTGAAAAACTTGATTTTCCATCCAGATTTGAACAAACTCGGCGGTCCCGTTGCCATTTTTAAGGCAAGTAGCGATGCTGCTAAAAATGGTCTTGAGAATGTCCTCTACTTCCTAGCTATGATTTCTATTAATATCGGGATTTTTAACTTGATTCCGATCCCGGCTTTGGATGGTGGAAAGATTGTGCTCAATATCCTAGAGGCTATCCGCCGGAAACCCCTTAAACAAGAAATTGAAACCTATGTCACCATGGCTGGTGTAGTTATCATGGTTGTCTTGATGCTAGCTGTGACCTGGAATGACATTATGCGACTCTTCTTTTAGATAATCGAGGAATATTATGAAACAAAGTAAAATGCTAATCCCAACACTTCGCGAAATGCCAAGCGATGCTCAAGTTATCAGCCACGCCCTTATGTTGCGTGCTGGTTATGTTCGTCAAGTTTCTGCCGGTGTATATTCTTACCTACCACTCGCTAACCGTGTGATTGAAAAGGCTAAGAATATCATGCGCCAAGAGTTTGATAAGATTGGTGCTGTTGAGATGTTGGCTCCTGCCCTTCTCAGTGCCGATCTTTGGCGTGAATCAGGTCGTTATGAAACCTATGGTGAAGACCTTTATAAACTGAAAAATCGTGAAAAGTCAGACTTTATCCTAGGTCCGACACACGAAGAAACTTTTACGGCTATTGTTCGTGACTCTGTCAAGTCTTACAAGCAATTGCCACTTAACCTTTACCAAATCCAACCGAAATACCGTGATGAAAAACGTCCACGTAACGGACTTCTTCGTACACGTGAGTTTATCATGAAAGATGGTTATAGTTTCCATGCTAATTACGATAGTTTGGATGTGACTTATGATGAGTACAAGGCAGCCTATGAACGAATCTTTACTCGTAGTGGTTTGGATTTCAAGGCCATCATCGGTGACGGTGGAGCCATGGGTGGTAAGGATAGCCAAGAATTTATGGCTATCACACCAGCTCGTACAGACCTTGACCGCTGGGTTGTCTTGGATAAGTCAGTTGCCTCATTTGATGAAATTCCTGCAGAAGTGCAAGAAGAAATCAAGTCAGAATTGCTCAAATGGATGGTTTCTGGTGAAGACACCATTGCCTACTCAAGTGAATCTAGCTATGCAGCTAACTTAGAAATGGCAACAAACGAGTACAAACCAAGCAACCGTGTCGTTGCGGAAGAAGAAGTGACTCGAGTGGAAACTCCAGATGTTAAATCCATCGATGAAGTCGCAGCCTTCTTAAACGTGCCAGAAGAACAAACCATCAAAACCCTCTTTTACATGGCGGATGGTGAGCTTGTTGCAGCACTTCTAGTTGGAAATGACCAACTTAATGAAGTCAAGTTGAAAAATTATTTGGGTGCAGATTTCTTTGATGTTGCGAGCGAGGAAGAAGTCGTAAGTGTCATCCCAGCAGGATTTGGTTCTCTTGGCCCAGTTGGTTTGCCAGAAAATGTGAAAATCATTGCTGACCGTAAGGTGCAAGATGTTCGCAATGCCGTGGCAGGAGCTAACGAAGATGGCTATCACTTGACGGGTGTGAACCCAGGTCGTGATTTTACTGCAGAATACGTGGATATCCGTGAAGTGCGTGAGGGTGAAATTTCACCAGACGGACAAGGTGTCCTAAACTTTGCGCGTGGTATCGAGATCGGTCATATTTTCAAACTCGGAACTCGCTACTCAGCAAGTATGGGCGCAGATGTTTTGGACGAAAATGGCCGTGCTGTGCCAATAATCATGGGTTGTTACGGTATCGGTGTTAGCCGTCTCCTTTCAGCCGTTATGGAGCAACACGCTCGCCTCTTTGTCAATAAAACGCCAAAAGGCGAATACCGTTATGCTTGGGGAGTTAACTTCCCTAAAGAATTAGCACCATTTGATGTGCACTTGATTACTGTCAATGTCAAAGATGAAGAAGCGCAAGCCTTGACAGATAAACTTGAAGCAAGCTTGATGGGAGCTGGTTACGAAGTCTTGACAGACGACCGTAACGAACGTGTCGGAGTGAAGTTTAGCGATAGTGACTTGATTGGGTTGCCAATCCGTATTACTGTTGGGAAGAAAGCAGCTGACGGTATTGTAGAAGTTAAGATCAAGGCGACTGGTGACACCATCGAAGTTCATGCAGACAACTTGCTTGAAACGCTTGAAATCCTCAGCAAGAAATAAAAACTATAATCAGAAGAAAAACAAGGCAAAAATGTAACTAGTTTTTACCTTGTTTTTTCTATATAATGAGAGTGAATAAATACATCATCAAGTTAAGAGGTATAACAATGTTAAAATTTCCAAAGGATTTTGTCTGGGGTTCCTCTACTTCTGGACCACAGACAGAAGGAAGAGTGCCTGACGACGGAAAGGGAGACAATCTCTGGGATTATTGGTTCAAAGTAGAGCCAAATCGCTACTATAATGAGATTGGTCCAGATAAAACATCGACCTTTTACGAAAACTGGGAAAAGGATATTGAGCTTTTGGTAGAGACTGGGCATACAGCCTTCCGAACTTCTATCCAGTGGTCTCGTATTTTTCCGCAAGGTCGTGGAGAGATCAATCCGCAAGGGGTGGCTTTCTACCGTCAGGTTTTTGAGGCTATTAAGGCCAAGGGGATTCGTCTCTTAGTCAATCTCTATCACTTCGACCTGCCTTTTGCCCTTCAAGAAGCTGGTGATGGCTGGGAAAATAAGGCAACTGTCAAGGCTTATGAAGACTATGCTCGTTTTTGTTTTGAGACTTACGGTGACTTGGTAGACCAATGGATTACCTTTAATGAACCCATCGTCCCCGTAGAATTTGGTTATTTTTATGATGCCCATTATCCTCACAAGGTGGATGCCAAAGCAGCGGTTAAGGTTGCCTATCATACGCAACTGGCTAGTAGTCTTGCGGTTAAGGCCTGTCATGAGATTCTGCCTGGCTCTAAGATTGGAATTGTACTTAACTTGACACCAGCCTATCCACGTAGCCAGCATCCTGCGGATGTCAAGGCTGCGCGCATTGCCGACCTCTTCCAAGCTCAATCTTTCCTAGATCCGTCTGTCTTGGGAGCTTATCCAGAGGAATTGGTGGAAATTTTAGCTGAGCATGATTTGCTGCCAGAGTACACTGTTGAAGAGTTAGAACTCATTCGCGAGAACATAGTTGATTTCCTTGGAGTCAACTACTACCAACCTTTGCGCGTTATGGCGCCGCGTTTTGCTAAACATCCAGACAGTCCCCTCTTGCCAGAACATTTTTACGAGCCTTATATCATGCCGGGCCGTAAAATCAATCCTCACCGAGGTTGGGAAATCTACGAGCAGGGGATTTATGATATCGCTCAAAATATCAAAGAAAATTATGGTAATATTGAGTGGATGTTGACAGAGAATGGCATGGGTATTGAAGGTGAGGATAAATTCCGTGAGAATGGCATGATTCAGGACGACTATCGTATCGACTTTGTCAAAGGACATCTGCGTGAACTTCACCGTGCCATTGAAGACGGAGCCAATTGTAAGGGTTACTTAATCTGGACCTTTATTGATTGCTGGTCATGGCTCAATAGCTATAAAAACCGCTACGGTCTAGTTGAGCTTGACTTGGAAACACAGGAACGTCGTCTAAAAAAATCAGGCCATTGGTTCAAGGAACTCAGCGACCATAATGGATTTTAAGAATAAAAAGAGTGAGATGGTGTTCATCTCACTTTTTATTACAATATCATCACCAAGGTCCCAATCGTAATCAGGATACAGCCAATAATTGTTTTAAACGTCAGGACATCCTGTAGGAAGAAAAAGGCTAGAACGAGGGTAATGACGAGACTGAATTTATCGACAGCAGATACCTCAGTCGCATTGCCCATCTGTAGGGCCTTGTAGTAGCAGAGCCAGGAGGCGCCAGTGGCTAAGCCTGATAAGATGAGAAAGAGCCAACTTTTTTTACTGATGTTGACAATTTCGGTCTGACTATTGGTCAAGAAAACCATAGCCCAGGCCATAAGAATGACGACGACTGTACGAATAGCAGTTGCTAGATTGGATGGAACTCCTTCAATCCCAATCTTGGCTAAAATTGACGTTAAGGCTGCAAAGATAGCTGATAAAAGTGCGAAGAAAAACCACATGGCGAATACCTCCTCCCCTTATTATAAGTAATTGATGCCGACTTGTCAGGTATCAAGTGAAATCTTGATAAAATACCAGATAGAAAAACTATACCAATTTTTATCCTTGACAAGTGAGAAAAACAAGTATATACTGTTTTTGCTGATTCCGTAAAGCGAGAATTAGACTATACCAATTTAAGGAGAAAGCACAGCTGGTCTGTGTCGTATATACTATGTGTGGAATTGTTGGTGTTGTTGGAAACACAAATGCAACTGATATTTTGATTCAAGGGCTTGAAAAGCTCGAATACCGTGGCTATGATTCTGCGGGGATTTTTGTCCTAGGTGGTGCTGAAAATCATCTAGTCAAGGCTGTCGGTCGTATCGCAGAATTGTCTGCCAAGACAGCTGGTGTTGAGGGAACAACAGGTATCGGACATACGCGTTGGGCGACTCACGGGAAACCAACGGAAGATAATGCTCACCCACACCGCTCTGAGACGGGACGTTTTGTCTTGGTGCACAATGGAGTGATTGAAAACTACCTTGAAATCAAGGAAGAATACCTTGCAGGTCACCACTTCAAGGGGCAAACCGATACGGAAATCGCTGTTCACTTGATTGGGAAATTTGCAGAAGAAGAAGGTCTCTCAGTTCTTGAAGCCTTCAAAAAAGCCCTTCACATCATTCGTGGTTCTTATGCCTTTGCCTTGATTGACTCTGAAAATCCAGATGTCATCTATGTCGCTAAGAACAAATCACCACTCTTGATTGGTCTTGGAGAAGGCTACAACATGGTCTGCTCAGATGCTATGGCTATGATTCGTGAGACCAACCAATACATGGAAATTCATGACCAAGAGTTGGTAATCGTCAAGGCTGATAGCGTCGAAGTTCAAGACTATGATGGTAACAGTCGTGAGCGTGCTAGCTATACTGCTGAGCTCGACTTGTCAGATATCGGTAAGGGGACTTATCCTTACTACATGCTCAAGGAAATTGATGAGCAACCAACGGTTATGCGTAAACTCATCCAAGCCTACACAGATGAGGCTGGTCAAGTAGTCGTTGACCCAGCTATCATCAAGGCTATTCAAGATGCAGACCGTATTTACATTCTTGCAGCTGGGACATCTTACCACGCAGGATTTGCTTCTAAAAAAATGCTGGAAGAATTGACAGATACACCTGTTGAACTTGGAATCTCATCTGAGTGGGGCTACGGTATGCCACTTCTCAGCAAGAAACCACTCTTTATCTTTATCAGTCAGTCTGGTGAAACAGCGGATAGCCGTCAGGTTTTGGTCAAGGCTAATGAAATGGGAATCCCAAGCTTGACAGTGACAAACGTCCCAGGTTCAACCCTTTCACGTGAAGCCAATCATACCATGCTTCTTCACGCAGGACCTGAAATTGCCGTGGCATCAACCAAGGCCTACACAGCGCAAATCGCAGCCCTTGCCTTCCTTGCAAAAGCAGTCGGAGAGGCAAACGGCAATGCCAAAGCGCAAGCCTTTGACCTGGTTCATGAGTTGTCAATCGTAGCTCAGTCTATCGAATCAACTCTTTCTGAAAAAGAAACCATTGATGCCAAGGTTCGTGACCTTCTTGAAACCACTCGCAATGCCTTTTACATTGGACGTGGTCAAGACTACTATGTAGCCATGGAAGCGAGCCTCAAACTCAAAGAGATTTCTTACATCCAGTGTGAAGGCTTTGCGGCAGGAGAACTCAAGCATGGAACCATTGCCTTGATTGAAGAAGGAACGCCTGTCTTGGCCCTCTTGTCAGATCCAATCCTTGCTAACCACACTCGTGGAAATATCCAAGAGGTTGCAGCCCGTGGTGCTAAGGTTCTCACTATCGCAGAAGAAAATGTTGCTAAAGAGACAGACGATATCGTCCTTACGACCGTCCACCCTTACCTCTCACCAATCTCAATGGTCGTACCAACGCAATTGGTCGCTTACTTTGCAACACTCCACCGTGGCCTTGATGTGGACAAACCACGTAACCTTGCTAAGTCAGTAACAGTAGAATAAGCTAAGAAAGTCTAGTTCATCTAGACTTTTTCTAATGAGCAAATTTATTGGAAATAAAACTAATTAGTGATAAAATACCCTAAAACTAAAAGAGATAGCGAGGAAACAGGATGGTAGAATTAGGAATTTCAACATTTGGTGAAACAACAGCTCTAGAAGCGACCGGGCAGATTTACAGTCATGATGAACGCATTCGTCAGTTGGTGGCAGAAATTGAGCTGGCTGATAAGGTTGGTTTGGATGTGTACGGGATTGGGGAGCATCATCGGGAGGACTTTGCGGTATCGGCGCCAGAGATTGTTCTTGCAGCTGGGGCAGTCAATACCAAAAAGATTCGTTTGACTAGTGCGGTCAGCATTCTCTCGAGTATGGATCCGATTCGCTTGTTCCAACAATATGCTACCATCGATGCCTTGTCAAATGGACGGGCAGAGATTATGGCTGGGCGTGGTTCATTTACCGAGTCTTTCCCACTGTTTGGCTATGACTTGAAAGACTATGAAACTCTCTTTGATGAAAAGTTAGATCTGCTTCAGTTGGCAAATGAAAGCACCAAAGTGAATTGGCAAGGTCAATTGACCCAAACGATTTCTGGCAAAGAAGTCTATCCCCGTCCTGTTCAGGACAAATTGACATTGTGGGTGGCGACAGGTGGCCATGTCGAATCAACAGTGAAGATTGCTCGGGCAGGGCTGTCGATTGTCTATGCCATTATCGGTGGCAATCCGCGTTATTTTAAAAAGCTGATTCAAGCTTATCGTGAGATTGGAAGGGATGCCGGTCATGCGGATAAAGACCTGAAAGTGGGGGCTCATTCTTGGGGCTGGATTGCTGAGGATGGCGAACAGGCTGTAAAAGATTATTTCCATCCGACTAAGCAAGTGGTGGATGCGATTTCCAAGGACCGTCCACACTGGCAGGAGTTGACCTATGAGCAATATTTGGAGCAAGTTGGTCCAAATGGTGCCATGTTTGTGGGAAATCCAGACCAGGTAGCAGAAAAATTGATTCGCATGATTGAGGATTTAGGCTTGGACCGTTTCATGCTCCATCTACCGCTTGGTTCCATGCCTCATGATCAAGTTTTGAGAGCTATTGAACTTTTTGGAACGCAAGTCGCACCAAAAGTGCGTGCTTACTTTGCCATGAAAGAAGGGTTATAAAAAAATCCAATCAGTTGAGTCGATTGGTGAGGAACACCCATGGATTCAGCAACAGGTGGAAGTGGTACAAGCGATAGAGCATACTATCTAGTGGAATATATACTAGTTTATACCAAGTACAAGATAAAATAGCAAAAAAGGCGATTATCCAAGCGGAAATCGTCTTTTTTGATATTCTCACAAATACGATATCTTGTGGTTGGTGTAAACTGGTAGATAGTTCTCTTATTTTATTTATCAAAACCTTGTAAGTTTTTTTGGCGCTCTTCAGTTTGACCCTTGGCATCCAATTTATTACCATTGTAAACAGTACTTTCCCATGATCCGTACATTGGGTTAGGGAAAATGATGAATTTCTCACCAAACTCTTTTTGTAATTCCTCTAATTTTTGGTCGCGCTCAGTTTCAGAGGTCTTTGAAAACTCTGCAAAGTCCACAAGATTGTCTCCTAGTAGCATGACTAAGTTGGTTTTTTCTTGGACTGCTTGTCTACGACCTTCTTTAGATTTGACGCCTTTTTCTAAGAACATGAGATGATCGCGGCTTTGTACAGGGATTCCTTCATTTTCTAGGTTTTTGATCGTATCATCTACCTGATCTATCGTGCGGTCAGATACATAGTAAATTTGGACACCGTTTTTGTCTGCAAATTGGAGGAAGTCTTTAGCGCCTGGTACAGCCTTGGCTGCGGATTTTTTTACCCAGACATCCCAGTTTTCTGGGGTAAATGCTGTTCCGTCTTTGACATTTTGAGCTTGATAAGGGCTATTGTCTAATACGGTTTCGTCTAAGTCCAAAACGATAGAGTAGGGTTTATCTGTCTGTGTTTTTAGTAGTTCTTTCAAACGATCAGTAGCGACATTGTAACCTTGTAGATAGAGTGCCTTGGTCTCAGCTGCTTTTTGATACCAAAGAGTTGACATAGTATTTTCTCTTGAACGCAACTGATCATAGGTCATGGTAACCTGATTATCAGATGTACTGCTTTGTGTTGTCTGTGAATTTGCCGAATTTGTGCCACAGCCAGTCAGTAAAATGACGGAAGCAAGTGTAGAAGTAATTGTAATAGTAACTTTGGATATTTTCATAATCCCATCCTCCTAATAATAGTCTATTAATATTGTAGCGTTTTCATGGGATTTGTGCAAGGAAATATCGAGAGAAAAGAAATTTTTCAGTAGTAATTTGGTATTAGGATAAAATTATGTACTTAATTTGGGAATGAAGATGGATATAAAAATTTCCAATCGGCTTGATAGAAAATCTATATCAACTCCTTTTTGAAAAATAGATGAAAATAAAGTGAATCTTTGAAAGGCTAGTAACATCAAGCTTTTTAGGGATTTTTTTCTTTATAGATATAAAAATTTCCAATCGAGTTGATAGTCAATATATATTGGGAAAAGGGGAAAAGGAGTGGTAAGATGGTTTCAATCCAAATGGAAGGAGAGAGGTATGGCAAGTAAAAGAGAGCTAGTCTTTAGAGCGATTCGAGGCGATGAAGTGGAAAGAGTTCCTGTGGGATTTTGGTTTCATTTTGTAACACTCGAAGAAAAGGGGCAGGGATTAAATAATCCACGTATCTTTCAAAAAAGTGTTGACGGGCATCGTAACTATGTGGAAAGGATTCGCCCTGATTTTGTCAAAATTATGAGTGACGGTTTTTTCCTTTATCCAAGTAATGTTTATAGTCCTACGATTGCAAGCATTCAGGAGCTGACTTCTATTGAGTCGATTGGTGAGGAACACCCATGGATTCAGCAACAGGTGCAAGTGGTACAAGCGATTCGAGAGACCTTTACCGAAGAGATTGCTTCTTTCTACAATATCTTTTCGCCTATCTCCTACCTCAAGCGCTGGTTCCGTACAGAAACTTCTCGAGGAGATAGGGAAGTGGCTGATCTGTTGCTTGAAAATCCTGAGCAATTCAGAGCGATTCTAGATGTGATTGCAGGAGATATTGCTATCCTAACTCAGAAAATCATCCAGCAAGGTGAAGTTGACGGGATTTACCTCAGCACTCAGGAAATTCAAGATGAGCGCATCACGCCAGCACTTTACCAAACCTATATCGAACCGAGCAATATAGCGATTTTGGAGGCAGCTAATCAGGTGGGTGGGACCAATATCCTTCATATCTGTGGTTTTGAAGGTGCGAGCAATAATGTGACGATATTTAAGGACTATCCAGCTCAAGTGGTCAACTGGGCGACTCATCATGAGGATGTTAGTTTGACACAGGGGCAAGAGTTGTTTCCAGGCAAGGCCGTTTTAGGTGGATTTGAAAATGGCAAGAAAAGTTTGCTTTATCAAGGTTCCAAGGTAGAATTGCAAAATGAAACAAGGCGGTTGCTGGCTGAAGCGGGTAGTAAAGGTGTTCTTCTGGGAGCTGACTGTACTGTTCCAGATGACTTTGACTTAGAGAGGTTGGACTGGATTCGGCAGGCAGCTGTTCTCTAAAAGGAGGAGCTATGAAAAGTAAAAGATGGGGCATCTTCATTGCAGTTGTCGGTTTGCTGGCTTTGGTTGCCATAAGCGTCGTAAAAAATCAGCACTGCAAAAATGGAGAGAGATGTCGTGGAGTTCAGGATTTTTCCAAGTCCAGTCTCCCCTTTCTACGCTCGAATGATATCGCAAGCAGTTTATTAGTTGAAAAAGTAAGAAATGGAGAATAAGAATGTCAGAAAAAAAAGAATGGGTTTTAAAAGCATTTAAAGGTGAAAAGGTTGATCGTGTGCCAGTTGGCTTTTGGCACCATTTCACATCCGAAGACGAATGGCTACACGGTTTCTCAAATCCAGTCATTATCGAGAAGAATATTGAGGGCCATAAGCGCTTTATCCGAGAAGTTCAGCCAGACTTTATCAAACTCATGAGTGATGGCTACTTTGCTTATCCAAATCCAGCGATTGCCAAAGACAAATCACTTCAAGAATTGGCAACCATTCAACCACTCGGACCAGATCATGCTTGGATAAAAGAGCAGGTGGACTTGGTTAAGAAAATCAAGCAAGAGTTTACAGAAGATATTGTTGCGATTTACAATATTTTTGCTCCTGTGACCTATCTCAAGTGGTTGCTTGGGGAAGTGTCTGGTGGAGATGACTTCATTGCAGATTTTCTGGTGGAAGATCCTGAAGCTCTGAAGAAGGTGTTGGATGTGATTGCAGAGGATATTGCGAGTCTCAGCCGAGCTGTTATCGAAGAGGCTGGTGCTGACGGAATCTACCTCAGCGTGCAGAGTATCCAAGATCAACGAGTGTCGGCAGCAGAGTATCAAGCCGTCATTGCCCCTAGCGAGATATCGGTTCTGGAAGCAGCTAGTGCTGTTGGTGGCGTCACAGTTCTTCATATCTGTGGCTACGAGGGGGCGCGAAATGATATTCACCTTTTTGCAGACTATCCAGCCCAAGTCTTTAACTGGGCTGTAGGACCGGAGGGAATCACTCTCAAGGAAGGTCGTGAGATTTTCAAGGGACGTACGGTTCTTGGAGGATTCGAAAATGGCAAGACGGGCTTACTGTATACTGGTAGCAAGGATGCCATTCAGGCTGAGGCAAAGAAACTAGTTGCAGAAGCTGGGGAACAGGGCTTGGTACTTGGGGCAGATTGTACCATTCCAAGTGATATCGCAGTTGAACGTATCCAGTGGGTTAGAGAAGCGCTTGAAAACTAAAGGAGAAAAAGATGAGTAAAAAAGCATGGATTATCGGTGGTGTAGCAGTGGTTGCAGTAATTGGGGCAACGATTATCGGGAGAAGTTTAGCTGGTGCTCCAGCCAAGGAGGGAGAAACGGCTTCGTCTGCTGAAGTCATAACCTTGAAGGTTGCCCATACACAAAATTATGTACCTTATGACTTTGTCAATGAAAAAGGGGAATCAGATGGTTATGAAGTAGCTGTTTTGAAGGCTGTTGATGAGAAGTTGGCAAACTATCAATTTGAATATACGGGTACCAGTGATGACGACCTTTTGATTGGTCTGGAATCAGGCAAGTATGACATCGGAACCAAGGGAGCTTGGTACACAGAAGAACGAGCTAAAAAGTTTGTCATTCCATCTGAACCAGTCGGAGCGAGCATCATTGGATTTACTGTCAGAAAAGAAGATGAACAGAAATACAAAACCATTGATGACTTTGCTAAGAATAAAGGGAAATTGGTTCCCATCTCCCCACAGAATGCTCAATGGAATGTTATCACCAGCTACAATGAAAAACATCAGGATGCACCGATTGAGCTAACAGCAGCTGAATCCTTTAAAGTGGCAGATGCCTATGCCTGGGTCTTAGAAGGACGTTATGACGCCTTCTTTGATATCAAACTGTCCTTTGAAAAAGCAGTTACCGCAGAAGATGGCCCTTACCACCAATATGCGGATAAACTCAGCTGGTTCCCATACAAGGGTATTCCAACTTATCCCTTGATTCACCGTGATGAAAAGGGTGAGAAATTCGCTAAAGAATATGAAAAAGCAATCAAAGAGTTGAAGGAAGATGGCACGCTTGCTAAGCTATCTCAGCAATACTTTAAAGAAGATGTCTTTAGTTACGTAGACAAAGACTAGACCAGAAATTCCAAGACTAGAAAGGGTTTTGCATGGTTTCTTATGATTTTTCCAAGGTCTTTCAGTTTTTGCCAACCTTATGGCAGGCACTTCCTATGACCTTGTCCATTCTCTTTTTTACCACTCTTCTTGGGTCCCTTTTTGGAGGTCTCTTGGCCTGGGCACAAGTAGGAGAAGACAAGAGCTTTGCAGCGATTTCCAAAGGCTATATCTTTACCCTACGTTGTACACCGCCGATTGTCTTGCTTTTTCTAGTCTTTTATGGCTTGCCAGAATTTCTGAAATGGTGGCTTGGTTTGGACATCAACAACTGGTCTAAAACTATTTTTGTTCTCTTGACGATGATTCTCTTGTTTGCGGCTATTGTTGCCGAGGTTTTCAAGGCGGCCTATCAAGCTATTCCAAAGGGGCAGACAGAGGCCGGGCTTAGTATTGGTTTGACTCCAAGTCAGACTTTTTGGAGAATCATTTTTCCCCAAGCTTTTCAAGTTGCTCTTCCCAATATAACGACCGCTATTCTCAATCTCATGCGGGATGCTGCCTTGGCCTATACGATTGGTTTTGTTGATGTTATGGGGGCGGGGAATCTCTTGATCAGTCGCAATTTAGGGAACTACTCTCTGGAAACCTATACGGCAGTCGCACTTCTTTATTGGGGGATTGCCCTGGTTATTTCTAGCTTGAGTCGTTTGCTTGAGAAGTCTTTGGAAACAAAAGGGAGGTAAGAAATGGATATAGACTATATTGTAAAGACCTTTCTGGAGACCTTGAAGGGTGTGCCAATCACCTTGATTATCATGATTGTGGCTATGGTCTTAAGCTTTTTACCGGCTCTATTTTTAGCCTTGGGGCAGATTTACAAGGTTCGAGGTGTGAGGAGTTTTTCTCTGGTCTATCTGGCATTTATCCGAGCGACTCCTCCGATTTTATTGATTCTCTTCTTTTATAGTTTGTTTCCAAGTCTGCTGAATCAATTTCTCAAAAGCATAGGAAGTGACTTTGATATTTTCAAGCTTGATCCTCTCTATTATGCCTTTATCATTTATAGTTTGATGACAGTCGGGAGTTTATCGGAGATTTTGCGTTCAGCCATCTTGACGGTGGACAAGGGACAACTAGAGGCAGCGCATGCGATTGGCTTGACTACGACCCAGGCCTATCTAAGGATTGTTTTTCCTCAAGCCTTGCGCTCAGCCTTGCCTAACTTGGCCAATCTGGTGATCAATATCGTCAAAGGGACCTCCCTGGTCTTTGTTATGACTATCAAGGACATCACCGCTATTGCTCGTGTAGAAGCGTCCTACGGTTACCAGTATTTTGAGTCTTATTTTGTGATCTTTTTGCAGTATATTTTGATCTGTGGTTTGATTCAGTGGGGCTTCTCCCTACTGGAAAAAGGCTATGTGAAAAAAGAAAAAAGTGCAAAAGCATCTAGCGCGCGTTTCGTATAGGAGGACAGGATGTTACAAGTAGAACATATCGCAAAAACATTTGGTGAGAGGCAGGTCTTGGAGGATGTCAATCTTCAGGTTAACCAAGGGGATGTCGTCGTTATTTTAGGACCATCAGGTTCGGGGAAAACGACCTTTCTCCGTTGTCTTAATCACTTAGAAAAAGCTGACAGTGGCCGTTTGACCTTGGCAGGAAAGACCTATGACTTATCCAAATTGAGCAAGAAAGACATTCTAGAAATTCGCCAAAAAACAGCCTTTGTTTTCCAACACTACAATCTCTTTGCAAACAAAACTGCTCTGGAAAATATTCTAGAAGGCCTAATCGTGGCTCGTAAAGTTCCCAAGGAAGAAGCGCTCAAACGTGCAGAATCTGCCTTGGAAAAAGTTGGTTTACTGGCCTACAAAGACTACTACCCTTCACAACTATCTGGAGGGCAACAACAACGAATAGGAATTGCGCGTGCTATTGCCGTCAAACCCGAGGTCATTTTGCTAGATGAACCAACATCAGCACTAGACCCTGAGTTGGTTGGAGATGTTTTGGATGTTCTGAAACAGTTGGCGGGAGAAGGTGTGACCATGGTGGTCGTCACGCATGAGATGGGATTTGCTAGAGATGTCGCCAACCACGTTATTTTCATGGATGGAGGCCGTATCGTAGAGGAGAACAATCCCCACGATTTCTTTAGTCGTCCACAAGAAGAACGAACCAAGCAGTTCCTGGCTCGTATCTTATCAGACGCTAGCTATAGTGTAGAATATATGATTTGATAGCTAAGTGTATCATAAAAACAACACCCCATGACTAGAAGATTCTTCTAATCATAGGGTGTTTTTCTATAGGAGGGCTAGGTTATACTCTTCGAAAATCTCTTTAAACCTCGTCAGCTTCGCCTTATCTACAACCTCAAACCAGTGTTTTGAGCAGCCTGCGGCTAGCTTCCTAGTTTGCCCTTTGATTTTCATTGAGTGTTATTTCTTTTTCTTGTTCTTTATCAACCATCCAAGTCCGAGAAGGGCAAGGATGCTGAATCCAGCAAGGGCAAGGAGGGATTTGCTCTCAGTTCCTGTGTTTGGAAGGAGGTTCTGAGAGTGAGCCTCTGCAGCAGTTTCTTGAGTTTCAGGATTGGCTGCTAGGTTTTGAGCTTGACCTTGTTCTGGTTCGACTTCCAAGCTAGAAAGGTCAAATTCTGGTTTTTCTTCCACAGCTGGAGCGACAATGGCACCACCTTGAGACAAGCGGAGAACGACAGCAGTGAGAGCGTTCAATTTCAAGCCTTTTTCAGTCCATTCGAGACCTTGAGGGTTAGCAATTCCTACTGGTCCTGCTTGGTTTTCATCTGCGAGAACTTCGGCCTTTCTCAAGTGAGCAAAGGCAGTTCCTAGAGTAAATTCACGAGCCTTATCATCCGCATTGACAAAGACAGCGTAGATATCTCCATTTGGAGCGGTGATTTGGTAGCCGATGGTCACATCTTCTTTTTCAACGCCATTTTGTCCTGGAACAGTAATGAGGTGGACGCGCTCTTTGATGTCTTGCAGACTCTTGAGTCGGAAGGCATCTGTCGATTGACGAAGGGCGATCAATCCTTTCATGTAGTCACGACTCTTGACATTTTCAGGATATGCTTTGCCATCTGTAGCCTTGGTCCAGTCAAACTTGTTGACAGCATCACTAGAGTCATAAGAGTCATGGATAAAGTAAGGATAGACAAATGGCTTGCCGTCTTTGTCACGTAACAAGTGAGACTTGTTTGGAACCTTATCTTCAGGAACAGGAGTCTTATAGGCTGGATCAAGGAATTGTTTGGTACGTCCGTATTCCTGACCAGAGTGGATAAAGGGAGTTCCTTGAGCAGTCAAGACCATGAGGTTTCCAAGTCGCAAACGGCGATGGATTTCAGCATAGTTCTCAGCCTTGCTTGGGTCTTTTTTGATAGACTGGGCAATGATGTCAAAGAGGGTCAAGTTATCATGGGCTGCGATATACTGGATAACATCTCCAGGGTTGTCTGCTTCAAAGTTAGTTGGTTGAGCAATCAGATTTTTAAAGATGGTATTGATATCGCGTTTTCCACCTGTGATAAAGGCAGGTTGACCTTCGTTTGGATAGCCAGACTTGAGGTTGTTACGGATGTCGTCTGAAAAGACAGCGACAGTATCTGTTTTCTTCATCCAATCTTGGTCAGCAGGTTGTACAGGCGTATTTTCATCACCAGTATAGGTTCTCCAGCCTTCACCTAGCATGATAAGATTTGGATTGAGGGCGCGTGCAGCTTTGTACGCTTCTTCGATAGAAGCCGCATCGTGGTCACCCATCATATCAAAGCGGAAACCATCTACTTTGTAAGTTTCAACTAGATACTTGATAGAGTCTACTAAGACACGCTTAGACATGTAGTGGGTTGTTCCCAAACGACCGCCTCCAAAGCTAGTACGAGGAGTTCCGTCTGCGTCCATAAAGTGGTAGTAGTTTGGCTCTAAGTCTTCAAAGATGTCGAGATTGGCAGTATGGTTGTAGACCACATCCAAGATAGCCCCCATGCCACGTTTATGGATTTCGTTGATGAGGTTTTTGAATTCTGCAATTCGTTTTTCTGGATCCTTAGGATCGCTTGAGTACATACCAGTCAAGGAGAAGTAGTTTTGAGGGTCATATCCCCAGTTGTAGTTGCTGTTGCTTGAAGCGTAGGCAGACAAACGTTCATGGTTTTTCAATTCATTGACAAAGTAGTAAGACAAGACTGGAAGGAGCTGGATGTGGGTCACACCCAAGTCTTTGAGATAGTCCAGTTTTTCGATAAAGGCTTCAAAGGTACCAAATGGCTTGGTCAAGTCTTTTGCGATCGCAGGATCCGAAGTGAAGTCACGTACATGAGCTTCATAGATAACGGCATCTTCACGTGATTTGAAGTTACGAATCTTTCCATAGGTCAAGTCTTGCGGACCTAACTTCGCTGGATCGACAAAGGCAGCTTTAGCGACCTTATGAGCGGCATCTGTTTTTGCTAGGTCACTGTTCCAAGCCGCTAATGATTTGGCATAAGGGTCAAGAACGAGGACAGTTTTACCTTGGCGCTCGATCTGGTAGTGGTAGTAATAGCCAGTGTAGTTGCTGATACCGAGACCAGAGTTTGCATCCAGAGTTTGTTTCCAGGTTCCTTTTTCTCCTTTTTCAAGGGCAACAGTTCCGACTACTTTTTCAGGATCTTTCTTGTCATATACGACAACGGAAACCTTATCAGCGCTTGGAGACCAGAGGGTGAGGTCAACAAGCTTGCCATCTTCTTTTAGAGTTGCGCCGAGTGGACCATCGTAACTGTAGGACTCATCCTTGAGGCGCCAGCTTGAACGTGTGGTAAAGCGGTCTGAATCGTAGCTGACTGTGTAAGGGTGTTGGGTGTCAGAGAAGTCTCCGATGTAGGTCACTTTTTTACCTGCTTCATCAACCTTGATATCAGTAATGGTTACTTTGTTCCCTTGATGATCAGTGATATTAGAGCGTTTAAGGATATCGTCTTTCTTAGCTCCAACAAGGGTAGAAAAACTGCTTTCGATACGAGACTTGGCCACATGTTGGGCACCAGTCATGCGGATATCGTGCACATAGTAGGGATTAGTGTAGATGGTTTCGTCATCATCCTTGAGGAAAATCTGACTGTGATTTTTTAGATCTGTGAATTTATAATCTTCTTTTCTGATTTTCACATCATCGCCTTTCTTGCTTTCGTCTAGTAATAAAAATCCAAATTCTCTTGCAGCTTCATTGAGTGGGATATCAATGTAACGGCCATATTTTCCAGTTGCAGTAAAGTCTGTCCCGTCAGGCCATTCTCCGCTACTAGGATTCTTGACATCACCCCAATACCAGAGTGATTTCTTGTCATAGTTTCCGTCAGTACGGTAGTAGTTGACACGGACTGTTCCCACTGGCTGAGGACGGTAGTTGTATACCTTGTAGTTTTCATCTAGCCAGGCCTCGTTCATTTTTGGAGAGAGGCGCTCTACAGAACGATCCCCTGTCAGGTTATCCCCCTTGGTATTGTTGATAAGGAAGCTGACTTTCTTGGCTTGCTCATTTTTGAGTTTGACATCGAGATAATAGCCGTAGTCATCTTTCTTGGCATCCTTGAAGGACTTGGCTCCATTGGGCCAGTTTTCAGAAGGTTTTTCAACATCGTCCCAAGTCCAAAGACCTTGAGAATCTTTATTTTCTTCAGGGAGTTTCTTTACATGGATGCGGAAGTGGTTGTCTGCGATGGGCTCTTCAGAAGATGTGTCAGCTTGTGGTTTTTGGCCTGAAGTTTGCGTCGAAGTGTTGGCGTCTACTTTCTCTTCCTTGCTGTTAGCCTGGTTTGTGCTAGCGTCTTCTGTTTTAGGTGTTTCTGGCGCTGTAGTAGTTTCCACAGCTGGAGCTTCTTTTTTAGGTGTTTCAGATGCTAGAACAGCGTCAGTTGCTGGGGCGTCCTTTTTAGTGTCAAGGGAAGCGTTTGCATTCTTTTGTTTAGAAATAGGCGTTTCCTTTTGAGTTTGACTCGTTTCAGTCTCAGTAGGGGCCTTGGTCACAGCGCTGGTATTTTCCTGAGCTTGGGGGAGGTTTTCGTTAGCCGAAATGGTTGGCATTGCAGCAGAAAGTAGGACAATGCTGGCACCGATAAGGACAGAGCCTGTTCCATTTTTCAAGGAACGAATACCGTAAACCATTTTCTTCTCAGTTTGAGATGGGATCTTTTTCATCACAATTCTCCTTGTGTAGTTATTCCTTATCAGTATAGCATGAGGTAAACATTTATGCAAGCGTTTTCCTGATTTTAAGAGAAAATACAATGTTTCATTCTCTTGAAATTTTAAAATAATATATAGGAAAAGATTGTTTAAAAAATAGTAAAAAAATCTTGAAAAATCTTGGCTAATAAGGTATAATAAGAGTAATCATTTGTCGTAGGTTTTGTCTGAAATATTGTCCAGACAAGGCTCACAGCAGTTAAATCTTCTGAAAAAGTCAGATTTAGCTGCTCTTTTTGTGCTTTTTTTCAGGTTTTTGAGTGCTTGTAACAAAGATTTAAAGATTCTGAAAATTCATCAAAGGGACACGGTGATAGGGGTTTTTAAAACCATATGACGATTAGAAAAGCCTGATTGATAAGGCTTGGAATTTATTTACAAAGGAGAATCATCTTGGCAGGACATGACGTTCAATACGGGAAACATCGTACCCGTCGTAGTTTTTCAAGAATCAAAGAAGTTCTTGACTTACCAAATTTGATTGAAATTCAAACGGATTCATTCAAAGATTTCCTAGACCACGGACTTAAGGAAGTTTTTGAAGATGTATTGCCAATTTCAAACTTCACAGAAACTATGGAGTTGGAGTTTGTTGGCTATGAGATCAAGGAACCCAAATACACGCTCGAAGAAGCTCGTATCCACGATGCTAGCTACTCAGCACCTATTTTTGTAACCTTCCGCTTGATCAATAAAGAAACAGGCGAAATCAAGACCCAAGAAGTCTTCTTTGGGGATTTCCCAATCATGACAGAGATGGGAACATTCATCATCAACGGTGGTGAACGTATCATCGTATCTCAGTTGGTCCGTTCTCCGGGTGTTTATTTTAACGACAAGGTAGACAAAAACGGTAAAGTTGGCTACGGTTCAACTGTTATCCCTAACCGTGGAGCTTGGTTGGAACTGGAAAGTGACTCTAAAGACATCGCCTACACTCGTATTGACCGTACCCGTAAAATTCCGTTTACGACCTTGGTTCGTGCGCTTGGTTTCTCAGGTGATGATGAAATCTTTGATATCTTTGGGGACAGCGAATTGGTTCGCAATACTGTTGAAAAAGATATCCACAAGAATCCAATGGACTCTCGTACAGACGAAGCCTTGAAAGAAATCTACGAACGCCTTCGTCCAGGTGAGCCTAAGACCGCTGAAAGCTCACGTAGTTTACTTGTGGCACGTTTCTTCGACCCACGTCGCTACGATTTGGCAGCCGTTGGTCGTTACAAGATCAATAAAAAACTCAACATCAAAACACGCTTGCTCAACCAAACCATCGCTGAGCCATTGGTAGATCCTGAAACGGGTGAAATCTTGGTAGAAGCTGGTACCGTTATGACTCGTAGCGTGATTGAAAGTATCGAGAGTCACTTGGATGGCGACTTGAACAAAATCGTTTATATTCCAAACGATGCAGCTGTTCTGACAGAACCAGTTGTGCTTCAAAAATTCAAGGTTGTTGCCCCAACGGATCCAGACCGTGTTGTAACCATCATCGGAAATGCTAACCCTGACGACAAGGTTCGTGTTGTAACTCCTGCGGATATCCTTGCAGAGATGAGCTACTTCCTCAACTTGGCTGAAGGTATCGGACGTGTGGATGATATTGACCACCTTGGAAATCGTCGTATCCGTGCAGTTGGTGAATTGCTTGCCAACCAAGTACGTCTTGGACTTTCTCGTATGGAACGTAATGTCCGTGAACGCATGTCTGTTCAGGACAATGAAGTTTTAACACCACAACAAATTATCAATATCCGTCCTGTAACAGCTGCGGTTAAAGAATTCTTTGGTTCATCACAGTTGTCACAGTTCATGGACCAACACAACCCGCTTTCTGAGTTGTCTCACAAACGTCGTTTGTCAGCCTTAGGACCTGGTGGTTTGACACGTGACCGTGCCGGATATGAAGTACGTGACGTGCATTATACTCACTATGGTCGTATGTGTCCAATCGAGACACCTGAAGGACCTAACATCGGTTTGATTAACAACTTGTCATCATACGGACACTTGAATAAGTATGGCTTTGTTCAAACACCATACCGTAAGGTTGACCGTGAAACAGATGTTGTGACCAATGAAATCGTTTGGTTGACAGCCGATGAAGAAGATGAATTTACTGTAGCCCAGGCTAACTCTCGCCTCAACGAAGACGGTACTTTTGCTGAGAAAGTTGTCATGGGACGTCACCAAGGGGTCAACCAAGAGTATCCAGCAGAAGTGGTTGACTACATGGACGTTTCACCAAAACAGGTAGTTGCCGTTGCGACAGCATGTATTCCTTTCTTGGAAAACGATGACTCCAACCGTGCCCTCATGGGTGCCAACATGCAACGTCAGGCTGTGCCTTTGATTGATCCCAAAGCGCCTTACGTTGGTACTGGTATGGAATACCAAGCAGCTCATGACTCTGGTGCTGCTGTGATTGCTCAGTATGATGGTAAAGTTACATACGCAGATGCTGACAAGGTAGAAGTACGCCGTGAAGATGGTTCATTGGATGTTTACCACATTCAAAAATTCCGTCGTTCTAACTCAGGTACTGCTTATAACCAACGTACACTTGTTAAAGTTGGCGATGTTGTTGAAAAAGGCGACTTTATCGCTGACGGACCTTCTATGGAAAAAGGGGAAATGGCGCTTGGACAAAACCCAATTGTTGCCTACATGACATGGGAAGGTTACAACTTCGAGGATGCCGTTATCATGAGCGAGCGCTTGGTCAAAGACGATGTCTATACATCTGTCCACCTCGAAGAATATGAATCAGAAACGCGCGATACAAAGCTTGGGCCTGAAGAAATTACTCGTGAAATTCCAAACGTTGGTGAAGATGCTCTTAAAGACCTTGACGAGATGGGAATTATCCGTATCGGTGCTGAGGTTAAAGAAGGGGACATCCTTGTAGGTAAAGTCACACCTAAGGGAGAGAAAGACCTCTCAGCTGAAGAACGTCTCTTGCACGCTATCTTCGGAGACAAGTCTCGTGAAGTGCGTGACACTTCTCTCCGTGTACCTCACGGTGCCGATGGTGTCGTTCGTGATGTTAAAATCTTTACCCGTGCAAATGGAGATGAGTTGCAATCAGGTGTTAACATGCTGGTTCGCGTCTACATCGCTCAAAAACGTAAAATCAAGGTCGGAGATAAGATGGCTGGACGTCACGGAAACAAAGGGGTTGTCTCTCGTATCGTTCCTGTAGAAGACATGCCTTACCTTCCAGACGGAACTCCAGTCGATATCATGTTGAACCCACTTGGGGTACCATCCCGTATGAATATCGGTCAGGTTATGGAACTCCACCTTGGTATGGCAGCTCGTACTCTTGGTATCCACATCGCAACACCAGTCTTTGACGGAGCAAGTTCTGAAGACCTTTGGGAAACTGTTAAAGAAGCAGGTATGGATAGCGATGCCAAGACAATCCTTTACGATGGACGTACAGGTGAGCCGTTTGATAACCGTGTATCAGTTGGTGTCATGTACATGATCAAACTCCACCACATGGTTGATGATAAATTGCACGCGCGTTCAGTCGGACCTTACTCAACCGTTACTCAACAACCACTCGGAGGTAAAGCTCAGTTTGGTGGACAACGTTTCGGTGAGATGGAGGTTTGGGCTCTTGAAGCCTACGGTGCGTCAAATGTTCTTCAAGAAATCTTGACTTACAAGTCTGACGATATCAACGGACGTTTGAAAGCTTATGAAGCTATTACAAAAGGAAAACCAATTCCAAAACCAGGTGTTCCAGAATCCTTCCGAGTTCTTGTGAAAGAATTGCAATCTCTTGGTCTTGACATGCGTGTCCTTGACGAAGATGACCAAGAAGTAGAACTTCGCGACTTGGATGAAGGAATGGACGAAGATGTCATCCACGTAGATGACCTTGAAAAAGCCCGCGAAAAAGCAGCCCAAGAGGCTAAAGCAGCCTTTGAAGCTGAAGAAACAGAGAAAGCAACAAAAGCGGAAGCAACAGAAGAAGCTGCTGAACAAGAATAAGCAGTTCACTTAGAATAGAAAGGGAAGAAATAGTGGTTGATGTAAATCGTTTTAAAAGTATGCAAATCACCCTAGCTTCTCCAAGCAAAGTCCGTTCATGGTCTTATGGAGAAGTCAAAAAACCTGAAACAATCAATTACCGTACCTTGAAACCAGAACGTGAAGGACTCTTTGACGAAGTCATCTTTGGTCCTACAAAGGACTGGGAATGTGCTTGTGGGAAGTACAAACGCATTCGCTACAGAGGGATTGTTTGTGACCGCTGTGGGGTTGAAGTAACGCGTACGAAAGTTCGTCGTGAGCGTATGGGGCACATCGAGTTGAAAGCTCCTGTATCTCACATCTGGTATTTCAAGGGGATTCCAAGCCGTATGGGCTTGACCCTTGATATGAGCCCTCGTGCCCTCGAGGAAGTTATCTACTTTGCGGCTTATGTGGTGATTGATCCTAAGGATACACCGCTTGAGCACAAGTCTATCATGACAGAGCGCGAATACCGTGAGCGCTTGCGTGAGTATGGCTATGGATCATTCGTTGCCAAGATGGGTGCCGAAGCTATCCAAGATCTTTTGAAACAAGTAGATCTGGAAAAAGAAATTACTGAACTCAAAGAAGAGTTGAAAACAGCTACTGGACAAAAACGTGTGAAAGCCATCCGTCGTTTGGACGTTTTGGATGCCTTTTACAAGTCTGGAAATAAACCTGAATGGATGATTCTCAATATCCTTCCAGTCATCCCACCAGACCTTCGTCCAATGTTGCAGTTGGATGGTGGCCGTTTTGCCTCATCTGACTTGAACGACCTTTACCGTCGTGTTATCAACCGTAACAACCGTTTGGCTCGTTTGCTTGAGTTAAATGCACCAGGTATCATCGTTCAAAATGAGAAGCGTATGCTTCAAGAAGCGGTTGACGCTTTGATTGATAATGGCCGTCGTGGTCGTCCGATTACAGGACCAGGTAGCCGTCCACTCAAATCATTGAGCCACATGCTTAAAGGTAAACAAGGACGCTTCCGTCAAAACTTGCTCGGTAAACGTGTTGACTTCTCAGGACGTTCCGTTATCGCCGTTGGTCCAACTCTTAAGATGTACCAATGTGGTGTGCCACGTGAAATGGCGATCGAACTCTTTAAACCATTCGTTATGCGTGAAATCGTTGCCCGCGACATCGTGCAAAACGTCAAGGCAGCTAAACGTTTAGTGGAACGCGGAGATGAGCGGATCTGGGATATCCTCGAAGAAGTAATCAAAGAACACCCAGTACTTTTGAACCGCGCACCGACCCTTCACCGTTTGGGTATCCAAGCCTTCGAGCCAGTCTTGATTGATGGTAAGGCCCTTCGCTTGCACCCACTTGTCTGTGAAGCCTACAATGCCGACTTTGACGGTGACCAAATGGCCATCCACGTACCACTTTCAGAAGAAGCTCAAGCAGAAGCTCGTATCTTGATGTTGGCTGCTGAGCACATCTTGAACCCGAAAGATGGTAAACCAGTTGTTACTCCATCTCAGGACATGGTTTTGGGTAACTATTACTTGACCATGGAAGAAGCTGGTCGTGAAGGTGAAGGAATGGTCTTCAAAGACCGTGACGAAGCTGTGATGGCTTACCGCAATGGTTATGTTCACCTCCACTCACGTGTTGGTATTGCAACAGACAGCCTCAACAAACCTTGGACAGAAGAGCAAAAACACAAGGTCTTGCTGACAACAGTTGGTAAAATCCTCTTCAATGACATCATGCCAGAGGGTCTGCCTTACTTGCAAGAACCAACAAATGCTAACTTAACAGAAGGTGTTCCAGCTAAGTACTTCTTGCCGCTTGGTGGAGATATCAAGGAAGCTATTCGCAATCTTGAACTCAACCCTCCATTTAAGAAGAAAAATCTTGGGAATATCATCGCCGAAATCTTCAAACGTTTCCGTACGACAGAAACTTCTGCCCTACTTGACCGCATGAAGAACCTCGGTTACCACCACTCAACTCTTGCAGGTTTGACAGTGGGTATTGCCGATATCCCAGTTGTTGAAGACAAGGCTGAAATCATCGAAGAATCACACAAACGTGTAGAACAAATCACTAAACAATTCCGTCGTGGTATGATCACAGACGACGAGCGCTACAACGCTGTTACAGCTGAATGGCGGGTGGCTCGTGAAAAATTGGAGAAACGTTTGGTTGCCAACCAAGATCCTAAGAACCCAATCGTTATGATGATGGACTCTGGAGCCCGTGGTAACATCTCAAACTTCTCACAGCTTGCCGGAATGCGTGGTCTGATGGCTGCTCCGAACGGACGTATCATGGAGTTGCCAATCCTTTCAAACTTCCGCGAAGGTTTGTCAGTACTCGAAATGTTCTTCTCAACTCACGGTGCCCGTAAAGGTATGACCGATACGGCCCTTAAGACAGCCGACTCAGGTTACTTGACTCGTCGTTTGGTTGACGTTGCCCAAGACGTTATCATCCGTGAGGACGACTGTGGAACAGACCGTGGTCTCTTGATCCGCTCTATCACTGAAGGTAAAGAGATGATTGAGTCTCTCGAAGAACGTCTCATCGGTCGTTACACTAAGAAAACTGTTAAACACCCAGAAACTGGTGCAGTGATCATTGGTCCAAATGAGTTGATTACAGAAGACAAGGCGCGTGAAATTGTCAATGCTGGTGTGGAAGAAGTGACTATCCGTTCCGTATTTACATGTAACACTCGTCATGGTGTCTGCCGTCACTGTTACGGTATCAACTTGGCGACTGGCGATGCGGTTGAGGTTGGGGAAGCAGTTGGTACAATCGCTGCCCAATCTATCGGAGAACCTGGTACACAGCTTACAATGCGTACCTTCCACACGGGTGGGGTTGCCTCAAATACCGACATCACTCAGGGTCTTCCTCGTGTCCAAGAAATCTTTGAAGCCCGCAATCCTAAAGGGGAAGCGGTTATCACTGAAGTCAAGGGTGAGGTTACAGCCATCGAAGAAGATGCATCAACTCGTACCAAGAAAGTCTTTGTTAAGGGTGAAACTGGCGAAGGTGAATACGTGGTACCATTTACAGCACGTATGCGTGTCGAAGTTGGAGACCAAGTCTCTCGTGGTGCAGCATTGACAGAAGGTTCTATCCAACCGAAACGCCTCCTTGCTGTTCGTGATGTCTTGTCAGTTGAAACCTACCTTCTCGGTGAAGTACAAAAAGTTTACCGTAGTCAAGGGGTAGAAATCGGTGACAAGCACATCGAGGTAATGGTTCGTCAAATGATCCGTAAAGTTCGTGTCATGGATCCAGGTGACACAGATCTCCTCATGGGTACCCTCATGGATATCAATGACTTTACAGATGCCAACAAGGATGTTCTTATCGCAGGTGGAGTTCCAGCGACAGGTCGTCCAGTCCTCATGGGAATTACCAAAGCCTCACTTGAAACCAACAGTTTCTTGTCAGCGGCTTCCTTCCAGGAAACAACTCGTGTCCTTACAGATGCGGCCATCCGTGGTAAGAAAGATCATCTCCTTGGACTCAAGGAAAATGTTATCATCGGTAAGATCATCCCAGCTGGTACTGGTATGGCTCGCTACCGTAACCTTGAACCACAAGCTATCAATGAAGCAGAATATCTGGCTCCAGAACAAGAAGAGGCAGAACTTGCTCCTGTAGAGGAAGTTGTGGAAATCCAAGTTGAAGAAACAGTAGAATAAAAGCAAACAAGAGAACCTTTGGGTTCTCTTTGCTTTATTTCAGAAAATTTTCCCACTTTTTCATAAAGTATGGTAGAATAGAAGAACTAAAATGCCAAGGAGGTGTCCATATGGAACAAACATTCTTTATCATTAAACCAGATGGTGTGAAAAGAGGGCTGGTTGGCGAAATTCTGCAAAGAATGGAGCAACGAGGTTTCAAACTCGAAAAATTAGAGCTACGCTCAACAGTTTCAGAAGCTTTGATTGACCAACACTATCAAGACTTGGTTGAAAAAAGTTTTTATCCTCCTATCCGTCAGTTTATGACTTCAGGACCAGTAGTGGTGGGCATTCTATCAGGTCCGAAAGTAATTGAAACTTGGCGGACTATGATGGGTGCTACTCGTCCAGAAGAAGCTCTGCCAGGAACTATCCGAGGAGATTTTGCCAAGGCTGCAGGAGACAATCGAGCCATTCAAAATGTAGTTCACGGCTCCGATTCGGAAGCTTCTGCAAAACGTGAAATTGCCCTCTGGTTTAAGGATTAGACTGGTAAAAGAACAGTTCTGTGCACAACAGAGCTGTTCTTTGGTCAGTTGAGCACAAAAAAAGGACACTTGAGGCGGTAACGAACATTTCAAATTCCTCACAAGGTATAATCCCATATAGGGAGGGAAAAGAAATGGTAAAATCAATTCGCCTATTGTTACTGATTGCAGTCATCCAGATTAGTTTTTCTAGTTGTCTATTATGGAAAGAATCCTTTTTATCTTTAAAACAGACCAATGCTTACTTTTTGATTTTGATAGTAGGATTTTCTGTTCTTTGTGCAGGGATAAATTATTTCCATACAGCAGACCAGTCTAGACATAGTATTTTACATGTTCAAAAGAAAGTGAGTCTTGTTTATTGCCTCCTTTTAGTAGTCAATCTTTTGGCAACCTGTCTGGTTCTCTCAGAAAGCATCCAAACCACTAGCAAATTGCAGCAGGAACTGGTTGACCTCTTTTTACCCTCCTTCTTTTTCTTGCTAGGAGTAGATCTATTGATTTTCTTACCTTTTGATAAAATTTTTCGCGATATAGAAAATCGCCTAAATAAAAAGAAAACAGTCGTCATTTCCGTTCTAGCTACGATGGTTTTCTTGAGGAATCCCTTAGTGATTTCCTCGATTCTCCTTTATATCAGTGTTGGTTTTCTATGCGCACGTTTTCTTTTTCCAAAATGTATTCAAAGGGAAATCTCCTTTTATGGACACCTGATTCGGGATATCCTGTTTGTTTTTTCAATAGTTATATTCTTTTAAGTAGAGAAAAATTTTTCAGAATTATTATAGTAAGTCCATAAAGAAAATTCACACAAAAGAAAACTTTTTGGTATAATAGTAGCATGCACACAAAAAATGAAGAAGAGCTTCTAGCTCTCGGAGAAAGATTAGGTCATTTGCTTCAAAAAGACGATGTTCTGATCTTGACTGGAGAGTTGGGTGCGGGTAAAACAACCTTTACTAAGGGCCTTGCTAAGGGCTTGGATATCTGTCAGATGATTAAAAGTCCAACCTATACCATTGTTAGAGAGTATGAAGGGCGTTTGCCACTTTACCATTTGGATGTCTATCGTATCGAAGGTGATGCTGATTCTATTGACTTGGATGAGTTTCTCTTTGGTGGTGGTGTGACTGTTATTGAGTGGGGGCATCTTTTGGGTGAAGATTTACCAGATTCTTACTTGGAATTGGAAATCTTGAAAGAAGCTGATGGTCGTTGTCTTCATTTTACAGCTCATGGTTCTCGGGCTGAACAACTCATCAAGGAGCTTCAAGATGGAGTATGAGTTGTGTATTCGTGAGGCAGAGATTTCAGATGCTACAGCCTTAATTGCATTTTTAGATTGTGTCGGTCAAGAGACAGATTTCACCAGCCTAGATGAAAATGGCATCATGATGACAGTTTCTGAAATGGCTCTTTTTATCGAAAAACAAGCTGGGTCAGAGAATCAAATTACTCTCCTAGCCTTACTGAATGATGAGATTGCAGGTGTTTTGAATATCACTGCTGATCAGCATGTAAGGGTTCGGCACATTGGTGATGTTTTTTTGGCGATTCAAAAGAAATTTTGGAACCGAGGTTTGGCGACTATACTTCTAGAAGAAGGCATCGAGTGGGCTAAAGTCAGTGGTGTCTTGCGCCGTTTGCAACTTAGTGTACAAAAACGAAACGAGGCTGCGATCCACCTCTACTCAAAAATGGGATTTATCACAGAAGGCTTACAAGAAAGAGGAGCCTATTTAGCAGAAGGGACATTTTTAGATGTTTGTCTTATGGGCAAGCTGATAAATAAATAACGAGATGATTAAAAAATTAATTGGAATGGTGCTAGGTTTCCTAGCAGTAACAGTTTTAGGTGTAGCGGTTTATGGCTATACCATCTACCAACAGGGAACAGAAACCCTAAGTAAAAAGACTTACAAAAAAATTGGGGAAGAAACCAATGTTATCGAAGCGACGGAGCCTCTGACTATCCTCTTGATGGGGGTAGATACGGGAAATGTGGAACGTACAGACCCGTGGGCGGGAAATAGTGATTCCATGATTCTCCTGACGGTTAACCCCAAAACAAAGAAAACCACAATGATGAGTTTGGAACGGGATATTTTGACCAAGATTGAGACTGGAAACGGTCAAGTTCAGGAAGCCAAACTCAATGCTGCCTATGCTAATGGTGGTGCGGAACTTGCAATTTCTACTATTCAAAAGATGATGAATATCCACATTGACCGCTATGTGATGGTTAACATGCAGGGACTTCAACAATTAGTGGATGCAGTTGGTGGGATCACCGTCAACAATACACTCGGTTTCCCAATTTCGATTGCTGACCAAGAAGAGTTTAATAAGATTTCCATCGGTGTTGGAGAACAAACCTTGAATGGTGAGGAAGCCTTGGTGTATTCACGGATGCGTTACCAAGACCCTGAAGGAGACTATGGTCGTCAAAAACGTCAACGGGAAGTTATTCAAAAAATCGTAGAGAAGGTTTTGAGTCTAAATAGTGTGAGCCACTATCAAGGCATCCTCAAAGCATTGAGCAACAATATGCAGACCAACGTCGATCTTTCAGCCAAGAGTATTCCACAATTGCTCGGCTATCAAGATTCTTTCAAGAATATTGAAACGCATCAATTGCGTGGGGAAGATGCTGAGCTACAGGGAATTTCTTATCAGATTGTCACTTCAGAACATATGCTCGAGATGCAAAATCTCTTGCGTCGTTCACTAGGTAAAGAGCCAGTGACAGAATTGGAAACCAATGCGGTACTGTACGAAACAGCCTTTGGTCGGACAGCGCCTTCGACCAGTACTAACGCTTCAAACGAAGAAGCAGAATAAGAAAAGAATCAAATCGTGGGAAATTTCCTGCGATTTTTTCAAAAAAATTCGAATAGATAAGTAGGAGGAAACATGAAAGCAGAAATTATTGCTGTCGGAACAGAAATTTTAACAGGGCAGATTGTCAATACCAATGCTCAGTTTTTATCAGAGAAACTAGCCGAAATCGGGGTAGACGTCTACTTCCAAACAGCTGTTGGAGATAATGAAGCTCGTCTTTTGTCCTTGCTTGAGATTGCGAGTCAACGTAGCAATCTTGTGATTTTGACAGGAGGCTTGGGACCAACTGAGGATGATTTGACCAAACAAACTCTAGCAAGATTTTTAGGAAAAGATCTAGTGTTTGACCCTCAAGCGCAAGAGAAGCTGGATATTTTCTTTGCTCATAGACCTGACTATGCTCGGACACCGAATAATGAGCGTCAAGCCCAAATTGTAGAAGGGGCAACTCCACTGCCAAATGAGACAGGTTTAGCAGTAGGAGGGGTGTCGGAAGTGGATGACGTAACCTACGTGGTCCTTCCAGGACCGCCAAGTGAGTTGAAACCCATGGTCTTAAATCAACTCTTACCCAAGTTAATGACTGGTACCAAGTTATACTCACGAGTGCTTCGTTTCTTTGGAATTGGTGAGAGTCAGTTGGTGACCATTTTGGCGGATTTAATTGACCATCAAACCGATCCGACTTTGGCGCCTTATGCCAAGACGGGAGAAGTGACTTTGCGCTTGTCTACAAAAGCAGTTAGTCAAGAAAAGGCTGATCAAGCACTGGATATCTTAGAAAATCAAATCTTGAGTCGCCGAACTTTCGAGGGAATTTCTCTGCGAGACATCTGTTATGGATATGGGGAAGAAACCAGTCTCGCAAGTGTCGTTGTAGAAGAGCTAAAGAAGAGACAGAAAAGCATTACTGCGGCAGAAAGCTTGACGGCAGGTCTTTTTCAGGCTACTTTAGCAGACTTTTCGGGCGTTTCAGCTATCTTTAATGGCGGTTTTGTCACTTACAGACTAGAAGAAAAGTCCAAGATGTTGGATATTTCCGAGCAAGAGCTAAAAGAACACGGTGTCGTTTCTGAGTTTACGGCTCGAAAAATGGCAGAGCAAGCACGAATTAAGATTCAGTCAGATTATGGAGTTAGTTTAACGGGGGTTGCAGGACCAGATAGCTTAGAGGGGCATCCAGCTGGCACAGTTTTTATTGGACTGGCACATGCAAAAGGGACAGAGGTAATCAAGGCTAATATTGCCGGACGGAGTCGAGCAGATGTTCGACATATTGCGGTCATGCATGCCTTTAACCTAGTTCGCAAGGCTTTATTAAGTGACTAAATTTTGGTATAATAAAAGATAGGTCTAAGGACCAGTAGAATATAGGAGAACAAAATGGCGAAAAAACCAACGAAAAAATTAGATGAAATTGGGAAAAAATTTGGAGCTGACCGTGAAAAAGCATTGAACGATGCTCTTAAATTGATTGAGAAAGACTTTGGTAAGGGTTCAATCATGCGCTTGGGTGAGCGCGCGGAGCAAAAAGTTCAAGTGATGAGCTCAGGCTCATTGGCTCTGGACATTGCTCTTGGTTCAGGTGGTTATCCTAAAGGACGTATCATCGAAATCTACGGACCAGAATCATCTGGTAAGACAACGGTTGCCCTTCACGCTGTTGCGCAAGCACAAAAGGAAGGCGGTATTGCAGCCTTTATCGATGCGGAACATGCCCTTGATCCAGCCTATGCAGCAGCCCTTGGTGTGAACATTGACGAATTGCTCTTGTCACAACCAGACTCAGGAGAGCAAGGTCTTGAAATTGCAGGAAAATTGATTGACTCAGGTGCAGTTGACCTTGTCGTTATTGACTCAGTTGCGGCCCTTGTACCTCGTGCAGAAATTGATGGGGATATTGGAGATAGCCACGTTGGTTTGCAGGCTCGTATGATGAGCCAGGCCATGCGTAAACTTGGTGCTTCTATCAATAAAACCAAAACAATTGCCATCTTTATCAACCAATTGCGTGAAAAAGTTGGGGTCATGTTTGGAAATCCTGAAACAACTCCTGGTGGACGTGCTTTGAAATTCTACGCTTCAGTCCGTTTGGATGTTCGTGGAAGTACACAAATCAAGGGAACTGGTGACCAAAAAGATACCAATGTCGGTAAGGAAACCAAGATTAAGGTCGTGAAAAACAAGGTGGCTCCACCATTTAAGGAAGCCTTTGTTGAAATCATGTACGGAGAAGGAATCTCTAAGACTGGTGAGCTCTTGAAGATTGCAAGTGATCTCGATATCATCCAAAAAGCGGGAGCATGGTACTCTTACAAGGGTGAAAAAATCGGACAAGGATCTGAAAATGCTAAGAAATACTTGGCGGATCACCCAGAAATCTTTGATGCCATTGACCATCAAGTTCGTGTTCAATATGGTTTGATTGAAGATGAAGAAGGTACAACTCCTACCTCTGTTGCGGAAGATCTAGCACCTAACCAAGAAGTAACGCTTGACCTAGGCGATGGACTTGAAATCGAAATTGAAGATTAAAAATGAAAGCGGAGAAGTCCTTCTCTGCTTTTTATGTTTAATTATTAAGTGTTCATAAGCTTTAAAAGGGTAATAAAAGAGTATTTAATCAAAAAAATTAAAAAAACTGTTGCAATTTTTTTAATTTGATGATAAAATTAAACCATTCTATAAAAAGGAGACTACTATAATGGAAAAACGCCTTGTTCGTAACGTACAAGACAAAAAGATTGCTGGTGTTTGTGCAGGTATCGGTGACTACTTTAACATGGACCACACACTTGTTCGTGCACTTTGGATCATCTTCACCCTACTTGGTGGTTCTGGAATCTTAGCTTATGCTGTTCTCTACTTCCTTCTTCCAGAAGGCAATGCAGAAGCTTAAGCCATAGAGAGAATAAAAGTTTATTCTGATCAGTTGAAAATAAAAAATGCATGTAATCGTAGATTACATGCATTTTTATATGTAGCTTCTATCGAAAAAGAGAGGTTCTTCACTAGATGGATAAGTCCTGTTTAATGGTCACTAAAACGACGATACTCTATATGAAAGTCAAAATAATGTTCATTTTGTAACTTTTGGAAGATGTCGCGATAGGCCTCTTCGTCAAAATAGTCGCCACGGTAGAGAATTTCAAAACTCAAACCATCGTACTCTAGAAAAGCGTTGGCTGTTTTGAAACCATTTTGGCGATAGAAATCCATGCGGGCCTTTCTCTGCTCCAAGTTATCGCATTCTTCGTCCAATCGCTCGACTTCTAGTAACATGGTTCGCTGGTAAAAATCAGTCAGCTTTTCGATGATTTCTTTTCCATACCCGTGGCTTCTCAAGTGGGGCATAATGGCAAAAAAACTGATATAGAAGGCCTTTGGATTGGAGATGGCAAAAGCAAAGCCGACAAACTCTTCTTGGTTATAAAAAGCAAAAAAGTGAGCATCTTCTCGGTCTTGATAGCGTAAAAACTCTGACAGAGGAACTCGTTCTTCCTCGGGGAATGCTTCCTTGTTTAGCTTTTCAACCTTATCCAGATCAGGAAATACATCGGTAATTAATTGACTGGTCAAACTCATAAATGACCTCCTTTTCTTGATTATAGCAAATTGTTTCTCTGTAAGCAATTGATTGCAAACTTAGTGATAGAGCCTTGTCGCTCCTTTAGAAAGCTGATATAATAGCTTTATGAATAAGAAACGATCCGTGGACTTGATACATGGTCCTATTCTTCCTGCGCTGTTAAGCTTTGCCTTTCCAATCTTGCTGTCAAATATTTTCCAACAGCTTTATAATACAGCTGACGTCTTGATTGTTGGGCGTTTTCTTGGTCAAGATTCCTTGGCTGCAGTAGGGGCGACAACTGCCATTTTTGACTTGATTATAGGTTTTACGCTTGGTGTTGGCAATGGGATGGGGATCGTCATTGCCCGCTATTATGGGGCTCGTAATTTTACTAAAATTAAAGAAGCAGTAGCAGCCACCTGGATTTTAGGTGCTCTTTTGAGCATTGTGGTCATGCTGATGGGATTTGTCGGTCTGTATCCACTCTTGCAATATTTAGATACCCCTGCAGAAATCCTCCCCCAATCCTACCAATATATTTCTATGATAGTGACCTGTGTCGGTGTCAGCTTTGCCTATAATCTCTTTGCAGGCTTGTTGCGGTCCATTGGAGACAGTCTGGCTGCGCTTGGTTTTCTGATTTTTTCTGCCTTGGTCAATGTGGTTCTGGATCTCTATTTCATTACGCAACTGCATCTAGGAGTTCAATCTGCGGGGCTTGCTACCATCATTTCACAAGGCTTATCAGCGCTTCTCTGCTTTTATTATATCCGCAAGAGTGTTCCAGAACTGCTCCCTCAACTCAAGCATTTTAAATGGAACAAGTCTCTGTACGCGGATCTTTTAGAACAAGGTATGGCTATGGGTTTGATGAGTTCCATTGTGTCTATCGGTAGTGTGATTTTACAATCTTCGGTTAATACCTTTGGTGCTGTGATTATTAGCGCCCAAACGGCGGCTAGACGCATTATGGCCTTTGCTCTCCTTCCAATGACGGCTATTTCTTCTGCTATGACGACCTTTGCCTCTCAAAATCTCGGGGCTAAGCGACCAGACCGCATAGTTCAAGGTCTTGGTGTTGGGAGTCGCCTGAGCATGTCCTGGGCAGGTTTTGTTTGTATTTTCCTCTTTTTTGCCAGTCCGAGCTTGGTTTCCTTCTTGGCCAGTTCGACAGATACTTACTTGGTAGAAAATGGTAGCCTCTACCTGCAAATCAGTTCAGTCTTTTATCCGATTTTGAGCCTTTTGCTGATTTATCGGAATTGCTTGCAGGGATTGGGGCAGAAAGTCCTTCCTCTAGTTTCCAGCTTTATAGAACTAATCGGGAAAATTGTTTTTGTAGTTTTGATTATCCCTTGGGCAGGCTATAGGGGAGTTATCCTTTGTGAACCCCTTATCTGGGTTGCCATGACCACCCAACTGTACTTTTCACTTTTCCGCCATCCCCTGATAAAAGAAGGCAAGGCAATCTTGGCAGCCAAAGGACAATCCTAGCTGGATTTGCTAATACTCTTCGAAAATCAAATTCAAACCGTGTCAGCTTAGTCTTGCCGTACTCAAGTACAGCCTGCGGCTAGCTTCCTAGTTTGCTCTTTGATTTTCATTGAGTATAAAATAAAATCCCTTTCCTCTAGTGAAAATCGAAAAAACTTGTGTTATAATAAGAAAGATTAAAATGTGAAAAAAGGAGATTCCTAATGGGACGTAAATGGGCCAATATCGTAGCCAAGAAAACGGCTAAAGATGGAGCTAACTCTAAAGTATATGCAAAATTTGGTGTAGAAATCTATGTAGCAGCTAAAAAAGGGGATCCAGACCCAGAATCAAACACTGCTTTGAAATTCGTTATCGACCGTGCTAAACAAGCCCAAGTGCCAAAACACGTTATCGATAAAGCGATTGATAAAGCAAAAGGAAACACAGACGAAACCTTTACAGAAGGTCGTTACGAAGGTTTTGGACCAAATGGTTCTATGTTGATTGTGGATACCTTGACTTCAAACGTCAACCGTACCGCAGCTAATGTCCGTGCAGCTTTTGGTAAAAACGGCGGAAACATGGGTGCTTCAGGGTCAGTTTCATACCTCTTTGACAACAAGGGTGTGATCGTATTTGCAGGTGAGGACGCTGATGCAGTCTTTGAGCAACTGCTAGAAGCAGATGTGGATGTGGACGATGTAGAAGCAGAAGAAGGAACAATTACTGTTTACACAGCTCCAACAGACCTTCACAAGGCTATCGTTGCCCTTCGTGAGTCTGGCATCGAAGAATTCCAAGTGACTGAATTGGAAATGATTCCTCAGTCTGAAGTGGAATTGTCAGGCGAAGACCTTGAAACCTTTGAAAAACTTTACAGCGTTCTTGAGGACGATGAAGACGTACAAAAGATTTATACGAACGTAGACGGTTTCTAATTGAAAAACGAACAGTTTTACTAGCTGTTCGTTTTTTTTTTTGATATTTGAACTTAGACTCTGGTTTCAGAGTCGTTTTGTTGCTTGTTTTTTTCTAGACCTAGACCGACTGCATGTTTTTGGACGAGCAAGAGCTGTCCATTGTCCTGTTTTGCAAAAGTTAAGGTAACGGTCTTGATTTTGTCGCCAATGGAGATATAGGTGATTTTTCTCGTATTGTACCCTCCGATAGTGGAGTCAAACTCAGAGTCTGGTAGTCCGTGTTTTTTGATAATATCCTTGTAGTTGGTACCACCTTTTCCTTTGTTATCAAGGTCACCTTCGATTAAGGCGTCAAACTCTTTTTGGGTCCAGGTGAAGTTATCGTCTTCTTCCTCCTCTGGGATGGAATAGGCGCTATCATCTGTCAAGTCGCTTTCTTCTTCGCGCTCCATTGAGGCACTTGCCTCGCTGTAGGAACGGTTAAACTCCCTGATAAACTCTTTGTAGACATTAGCGTACAGTACCTGGGTCGTAAAGAAAAGTACAACAGAGGCAACTGCGAGGGATGTTCCGATAATGGCCATTGTTTTTCGTTTTTTGAGGTTGACGATAAGGCCGATAATCCCCAAGATAAATGCGACGATGGCGATGAAAAACGATAGATAGTTAATAAATGGAATCCAGGACCCTAAAAGTGCGATGGCTCCAAAAATGGTTGCTAAGATTCCTAAAACTCGTTGTTCTTCTGGTTTCATTTGAAAGTTTTCTCCCTTCATCGAGTGAATGGATTTCTATCCACAGTAGTTAGTGCTTATTATAGAAAAAATATTGCCTAATGTCAATTTAAACTAAAATAGTTCTCTTGGAAACTTTTTTCTTGACATCTTTTCTGAAAATGATAAAATAGTTCTCATGGAAACTTATATAGTTCTTGTGAGAACTATATTTATCGTAAGAAAGGAGCAATCATGGACAAGCCGATGTTAATGTTCAAACGTTTTGGGCATCAGGTTCATCTGATGGTACAGAAAGAAGCCAAGCGATGTGGCATTGAATTTATGGGTGGACCGCAAGGGCAGGTTCTGCGTTTTTTAGATCATTGTGAACAAAAAGAGGAACTGGTCTTGATTAAGGATATCGAGCAGGAACTCAATATTACCAAATCTGTGGCGAGTAATCTAGTCAAGCGCATGGTACAAAATGGTTTGGTCGAGTTAGAGGCGAGCCCGAGCGATAAGCGGGCAAAATTTGTTCGCCTGACGGAGAAATCGCGTTCGCAGATGCAAAAAGTTAAAGCTTTTTTTGATCGGATCGATCAGAGTCTGCTAGAGGGTGTTTCAAAGTCCGACTTGGCAATCTTTGAAAAGGTCCTCAGTCAGTTGCAAGAAAATGTTGAGAAGATAGGAGGAGAGAATGAAGAAACTCGCTAAACGTATTACAGGAAAAGAGTGGGGAATGATCGTCCTTACGATTCTTTTCACTTGTTTCTCGGTCTATCTAGAGTTAGAGGTGCCGACCTACATTTCAGAAATAACAGAATTGATTGGAACACCGGGTACGGAGTTAGGACAACTATGGTCTCCTGCTGCCAAGATGATGGGCTTATCTCTCCTAGCCTTTTTGTCTTCTGTAACAGTTGGATTTTTTGCTTCTCGTGTTGCAGCGTCTTACACGACTCACTTGCGAAGAGATGTTTTTAATCGTGTTCTAGATTTTTCGCAAACGGAAATCAAACGTTTTTCAATCCCCAGTCTTTTGACTCGAACGACCAATGATATTACGCAGGTTCAGATGCTCTTTACTATGGGCTTGCAGGTAGTGACTCGTGGGCCTATCATGGCCATCTGGGCCATTGGAAAAATCCTTGGGAAGTCGGAATACTGGCTCTGGGCAGTAGTGGTGGCCGTCATTGTCAATGTCTTGATGACTACTGTTCTCATTACTCTAGCCTTTCCAAAACAATCTGTCATTCAAAAATTGACAGATAAACTCAATAGCATCACCCGTGAAAGTTTGACAGGGATTCGGGTTGTTCGTGCTTATAATGCTGAGAATTACCAAGATGAAAAATTTGAAGCAGCCAACGATGAGGTGACTCGTCTCAACCTTTTTGTCAACCGTTTGATGGCGATTATGAACCCGATTATGATGGCGATTTCCAGCGGTTTGACCTTGGCTATTTACTGGATTGGAGCCTATCTGATCAACGATGCTAGTTTGACCGACCGTTTGCCACTCTTTAGTGATATGGTGGTTTTCATGTCTTATGCCATGCAGGTTGTAATGGGATTCCTACTCATGGGTGCACTCTTTATCGTTCTTCCTCGGACCTTGGTTTCTGCAGGACGTATCAACCAAGTTTTGGATTTGCATCCTTCTATTAAGAATCCGAGTCAAGCACAGGCTGCAGATTCTTCAGTTCAAGGACAAGTGGAATTCCGTGACGTAACCTTCCGATACTCTCAAAACTCAGAAGCAGTTGTGGAACATGTTACTTTTAAAGCCGAAGCAGGTCAAACAGTTGCCTTTATCGGATCAACTGGATCTGGGAAATCTACTCTAGTCAACCTAATACCTCGTTTTTATGATGTCTCATCTGGTCAAATCCTAGTAGATGGTGTCGATGTGCAAGATTACAACTTGGAAGACTTGCGTAATAAGGTCGGCTATATCCCACAAAAAGCTGTGCTCTTTTCTGGAGATGTTAAGGGTAATCTCGACTTTGGTAAGAGTAAAGAAAGTCCTCTCAGCGAACCTGCTATGTGGCAAGCTTTGGAATTGGCTCAATCTAAGAACTTTATCGAGGATAAGGAAGCAGGTCTGTCCTCTGAAGTAGCCCAAGGTGGGACCAACTTCTCAGGAGGTCAAAGACAACGCTTGGCTATTGCCCGGGCCTTGGCTCGTAAGCCAGAGATTCTTATCTTTGATGACTCTTTCTCAGCCTTGGACTACAAGACAGACCGGATCTTGCGCCAAGAATTAGCTGAAAAAACACAATCCTTGACTAAGTTAATCGTTGCTCAACGCATCTCAACCATCATGGATGCCGACCTGATCTTGGTTTTGGATCAAGGTAAAGTCGTGGGACAAGGCACCCACAAAGAACTTCTAGCTACTAACGAAGTCTACCAAGAAATTGCCTACTCACAACTATCGAAGGAGGAATTGGAAGATGGAAAATAAAAAAGTTTCGGTCTGGAAACAGTGCAAACCTTATATGGCAGGCCTCCAACTCCCTCTCCTAATAGCAGTTGTGGCTGCAGTCATTTCAAGTATCATTACCGTTTATGGTCCAACTAAGATTAAAGAAATTACTAACTTGATTTCAGATGGCTTGGCTACAGAAATCGACTTGGTAGCTGTGTCAAACATTGCTGGATTTTTGGTTGTTCTGTATGTATTTGGAGCTATCCTTAATTATACACAGGCCTATATCTTTTCAACGAGCATTCAGCATTTTTCAAAACGCTTGCGGACAGCAATCGCTGAAAAAATCAATCGTTTGCCACTTGGCTATTTTGACCGTCATTCGCAAGGGGACACCCTTTCGCGCGTGACCAATGATGTGGATACAGCAGCGCAATCTCTCAACCAAAGTTTAGGAACTGTTCTTTCAGCTAGTTTCTTGCTGATTGCCGTTTTGGTGACCATGTTTGGGATGAACTGGATTTTGGCATTGGTAACCGTTGTATCAACCCTTGTTGGTTTTGCGGCGGTTTCCGTAATCATGGCCAAGTCACAGGGTTATTTTAAAGCTCAGCAAAATAATCTAGCGGCCGTCAATGGTTACGTAGAAGAAATGTACTCAGGTCATAATGTTGTGACCAGCTACAACGCAGTGGACACCTCCAAAGCGAGATTTGCAGGTTTAAACCAAGACTTGCATGATAGTATCTGGAAATCTCAGTTTATCTCTGGTATCATGATGCCAGCCATGTTCTTTGTTGGGAACTTTAGTTATGTCTTAGTCATCATCGTTGGGGCCGCGCTGGCGTTAGAAGGGCATATCACTATAGGGATTATCGTAGCCTTTATGGTTTACGTACGGACCTTCTCTCAACCTCTGTCACAGATTGCCCAAGGGATTACGAGCTTGCAACAAGCGAGCGCAGCCATGACTCGTGTATTAGAATTTCTAGCTGAAGCAGAGATGCAGGATGAATCTCACAAGGAAAGACAATTGAGTAGCATGAAAGGGGAAGTGGTTTTTGATCACGTATCCTTTGGCTATACACCAGAGCGCACCATCATCCATGACTTTTCTGCGACAGCTCATGCAGGTCAGAAAGTCGCTATCGTTGGACCGACTGGAGCTGGTAAGACAACCATTGTCAATCTTTTGATGAAGTTCTATGAGCTAGATAAGGGAAGTATCCGCATCGATGGTGTGGATACCAAGGACATGAAGCGCTCAGAAGTACATGATGCCTTTTCAATGGTCTTGCAAGATACTTGGCTCTTTGAAGGAACGATTCGAGAGAACCTGATCTATAATCAGACAGACATCAGTGATGAACGAATGATGGAAGCCAGCAAGGCTGTGGGAATCCACCACTTTATCATGACCTTGCCAGATGGTTACGATACTGTTTTGGACGACACTGTGACCTTGTCTGTCGGACAGAAACAGCTCTTGACCATTGCTCGTGCTTTGTTGAAAGATGCGCCACTCCTAATTTTGGATGAAGCGACATCCTCAGTTGACACACGTACAGAGGAATTGATCCAAAAAGCCATGGACCGTTTGATGGAGGGTAGAACTTCCTTTGTCATCGCCCACCGCTTGTCTACTATCCGAAATGCCGACTTGATTCTTGTCATGAAAGATGGAAATATCATTGAGCAAGGCAATCACGAGGAACTGATGGCGCAAGGTGGCTTCTACGCCGACTTGTACAACAGTCAATTTACAGAAGACGAAGCAGAAGAATAAATCAAAAGAAGGCTTGACGGCCTTCTTTTTCTGCACTATACTAGAAGACAAGTGCCTCACCTAGAGGTAAAAATAAAGTGATAATGAGAAAAATACATGAAAAATTATCAAGAATGGTATCGAAATATCAGCTCCAGACTAACTAGTCGTCCAATCCTTTTATTCCTATTACGCAGTTTCAATCGTTTGATGACAGTCGCCATGCCCCTGGTCTATCTGATCTTGCTAGTCACCACTTACCTGCAACTAGGACTTGGTCAGCAAGTTGGGGTTTATGTGCTTATCCCTGCCTCGGGCTTTGTGATCTTGTCCCTGTTTCGTAAGAAAATCAATCACCCGCGACCTTATGAAACTTGGGATATCTGTCCCCTTCTTGATAAGGATAGTTCGGGACGGTCGATGCCCAGTCGCCATGTCTTTTCGGCAACTATCATCTCCATGGTCTGTCTGCATGCTAGTCTACCTGTTGGCTTAGCATGCTTGATTTTTTCAGCTTTGCTGGGACTGGTGAGGGTTTTAGGGGGGGTTCATTATCCCAAGGATGTCTTGGTTGGCTATGCTTGTGGTCTGGTGTGGGGATTCCTTTTCTTCTTATTCTGACATGTAAGTTAAGCTAGTCCTACAACCACTTACTGCTTCAAATTGACCACTTGCTTTTTTGCCCTTGTATTCCTAACTTAGCTTTGATATAGTAGAGTCAGAAAGGAGATGTGATGAAGTTACGAATTGAGATTGACGGCAATTTAGAGGAGACTGAAATTGTCATCAAGACCCCTGCTTTGACAGATGAAATTGCAGATTTGCAACGGATCTTGCAAGAGTCAAAGGCTCCGAGGTTGACTTTTTACAAGGGGACAGGTGAATATTATCTAGACCTGTCAGAAATTCTCTTCTTTGAAACAGAAGGGAGCAAGATCTATGCTCATAACCAGAAGGAAGCCTATGAAGTTCGTCTCAAGCTCTATGAGTTAGAGTCCATCTTGCCTCGCTATTTTAGTCGAGTTTCCAAGTCAACTATTGCAAACATCCGTCAGATTTACTCAGTGGACAAGTCCTTTTCAGGAACGGGCACCATTTCCTTTTATCAGACGCACAAGGAGGTTCATGTCTCACGACATTACCAATCCCTCCTAAAAGAAAATCTAAGAAACATGAGGTAAAAAACATGAAAAAGAAAGCATTTGGTATTGTTTTATTGGTTTTAGCAGCTTGGATCTTGCTGCAAGGGAATTTTGGAATTCCTTCTTTGGATGGTAAGATATGGCCTTTGATTGGTATCGCCTTTTTTGCTTACCAATCAGTTGAAGCTTTGCTTCGACGTCATCTAACATCAGCAGTTTTTACCGCTCTAGTAGCCTTAATGATTGCGAATCATTTTTATAACATTTTTCCTATTCCAAACCAGTCTTTGTTTTGGGCTAGTATCTTAGCAGTGCTAGGTGTTGGTTATCTGACGCATTCAAGTAAGTTCTGGAATGAAAAAAAATGGTGGTACAATGGGAAAAAAACAGTCGTCACGGATAAGGAAGTCGCTTTTGGGAGCGGGACCTTCTATAAGCAAGATCAAGATCTCGTAGATGACCAAGTGGAAGTCGCTTTTGGGGATGCTAAAATCTACTATGATAATGCAGAGATGCTAGGTGATTTTGCAACTTTAAATATTGAAGTGGCCTTCGGGAATGCAACCGTCTATGTTCCACAACACTGGCGTGTCGATTTGAAAGTAGAAACCTCCTTTGGTGCAGCTAAGGCAGATGCTCCTGTAGCGCCAACAAACAAAACCTTGATTATTCGTGGGGAAGTTGCTTTTGGCAAACTTGGAGTTGTTTACGTTAAATAAAAAAATAGTTTAGGCCCTTGATAAATTCGAGAAAGTGTGATAACATAGTACGGTATGTGGTGCTAGCACATCCGCTATATTAGATCTAATAGGAGGAAAACACAATGGCTAAAGTATGTTACTTTACAGGTCGTAAGACTGTATCAGGAAACAACCGTTCACACGCGATGAACCAAACAAAACGTGCCGTAAAACCAAACCTTCAAAAAGTTACTGTTCTTATCGATGGTAAACCTAAAAAAGTTTGGGCTTCAGCTCGTGCTTTGAAATCAGGTAAAGTTGAACGCGTTTAAGAAAAATGAAAAGACCAGTTAGGTCTTTTTCTTTTGCTCTAAGGATAAAACCATTTGAAAAATAGAGTAAATATCCGCCGATACAGCATTCTGCTTTTACACTTGGGCTGAAATATGATAAAATAGAGTATCAACTAGTTGAGGTAAAAAAAATGACTGTAAAAATTAATACAAAAGATGGTCAAATCGAACTGACAGATGAAGTGATTGCAACCGTAGTAGGTGGTGCCGCAACTGAGATTTTTGGTGTGGTCGGTATGGCTAGTAAAAATGCCCTCAAAGATAATTTCCAAGCCCTTCTTGGTAAGGAAAATTATTCTAAGGGTGTTGTTATAAAAGCAGCCGAAGATGGTAGCATTGCAGTTGATGTTTATACCGTATTGAGCTACGGAGTAAAGATAAGCGAAGTGTCAAAAAACATTCAAGAGCGTGTTCGTTTTAGTTTAGAAAATCAACTAGGAATTACTGCTCAGACTGTGAATGTCTACATTCAAAATATCAAAGTTGTAGGAGAATAATCGTGTCAAAAATTACTACCAGTTTATTCCAAGAGATGGTGCAGGCTGCATCAACTCGTTTGAATAAGCAAGCAGAATATGTCAATTCATTGAACGTCTTTCCAGTTCCAGATGGAGATACTGGGACAAACATGGGAATGACCATCGAAAATGGTGCGAAAGAAGTAGCAGACAAGCCTGCTTCTACAGTTGGAGAAGTGGCGAGCATTCTTGCTAAGGGGCTCTTGATGGGTGCGCGTGGAAACTCAGGGGTTATCACTTCTCAGCTCTTCCGTGGCTTCTCTCAGGCTATCAAGGAAAAAGATGAATTAACAGGTCAAGACTTGGCTCTTGCCTTCCAATCCGGTGTCGAAGTAGCTTACAAGGCTGTTATGAAACCAGTCGAAGGAACTATTTTGACAGTTTCTCGTGGAGCGGCTATTGGGGCTAAGAAAAAAGCCGAGGAGACAGATGATGCTGTTGAGGTCATGCGTGCAGCCTTGGAAGGCGCAAAAGCAGCTTTGGCTAAGACACCAGAAATGCTTCCAGTCCTTAAGGAAGTTGGTGTGGTAGACTCAGGTGGTCAAGGTTTGGTCTTCATCTACGAAGGATTCCTTTCAGCTCTTACTGGTGAATACAGTGCTTCTGAAGACTTTGTAGCGACTCCTGCAAACATGAGTGAAATGATTAATGCAGAGCACCACAAGTCTGTAGCAGGTCATGTGGCAACTGAGGATATTACCTTCGGTTACTGTACAGAGATTATGGTAGCCCTCAAACAAGGTCCAACTTATTCTAAGGACTTTGACTACGATGAATTCCGTAACTACTTGAATGACTTAGGCGACTCACTGCTTGTTGTCAACGATGATGAGATCGTCAAAGTTCACGTCCATACAGAAGATCCAGGTCTTGTCATGCAAGAAGGTCTCAAATATGGTAGCTTGATTAAGGTAAAAGTGGACAACATGCGTAACCAACACGAGGCGCAAGTTGAAAAAGAAGCAACTCAAGGCAACAAGCCTGCTGAAACAAAAGAGTATGCCCTTATCGCAGTAGTAGCTGGTCAAGGTTTAGCAGATATCTTCCGTGCTCAAGGTGTGGATTATGTTATCGAAGGTGGTCAGACGATGAACCCTTCAACAGAAGACTTTATCAAGGCTGTTGAACAGGTCAATGCTCGCAACATCATCTTTTTGCCAAACAACAAAAATATCTTTATGGCAGCTCAGTCTGCGGCTGAAGTGCTTGAACAACCTGCTGTTGTGGTAGAAGCACGTACAATTCCTCAAGGATTGACCAGTCTTCTTGCCTTTGACCCAAGCAAATCAATCGAAGAAAACCAAGAACGCATGACTGCGGCCCTTGGTGATGTCGTAAGCGGTAGTGTAACAACTGCTGTTCGTGATACAACTATCGATGGATTAGCAATTCATGAAAATGACAATCTTGGTATGGTAGATGGGAAAATCCTCGTGTCAAACCCTGACATGCACCAAACCTTGACTGAAACATTGAAACATATGTTGGACGAAGATAGTGAAATCGTGACTTTCTATGTCGGTGAAGACGGAAGCGAAGAACTTGCCAATGAAATTGCCCAAGAAATCGCAGAAGAATTTGAAGATGTTGAAGTAGAGATTCACCAAGGTCAACAACCCGTATATCCATATCTTTTCAGTGTGGAATAATGGTGAAAATTGAGTAAAAACAACAGAAGGAAGCTGGTTTTACAGCTTCCTTTTTCTATGCAAATGGAGTTATAAAGAAATTTCTGTAGAAATGAACATTCTATTGGAAATTCTATTTACTATAAGTTATAATGATAAAGCTGTTATGTTAGATTAAGTATGAATATAAAGGAGAAATGATGAAGAAAAAAATTTTTAATCAATCTTTTTCCCGCTTTTCAATTAGAAAGTTAAGTGTTGGGACCTGTTCGGTATTGCTAGGAACTTTTATGGTCATGGCTACTTCTCCAGTGCAAGCGGATGAAGCTCAAGTCAACAATAAGGAACAACAAACGCAGGCGGAAATTCAACAGAAGGAAAAAAGTGCTGAGAATGGACAGGAAGTCATTTCTGAACCTCAAAAAGAAGCTACACAGAACGAAGCAGTTAAGGACCTGAAGGATAAAGCTGAGCCGTCCAAAACAGAAGTATCTGCACCAGTCGCTCAGAGCCAACCAGTTTCTCAAGTTGACAATATCAAGGAAGCGAGTCAGCCTTCTTTAGATGAGGAGAAAAAGCAATCTCTAGAATCAACTCAAACTGAGCAGAAAAGCAAGGAAGAAAGCGGTTCTAGTGGAAAAACTTCTTCAAGACGCAAGAGATCGCTAGATGAAGTCAATGCAGAATTTAAAACTCATTCGCCAATCAAAGAGATCCATGCGGTAGATAGTGTTCGTGAGTCCTTGACTTTTAGTATTACTGGGCACGAAGCAGACTATTCTGGTGGGTATATTAAAATTCATTTCCAAAATGGTAAGGCGATTAAATTGACCCCTTCTCCAGTTGGTGGTGTAAAGTTCAGCCAAGAAAAAACGAATGGAGACCTTGATTTAAAGATAGAACCTACAAATCTGAGAGGTGGAGCAAACTATAACTTCGTCTATACTTTTCAGATGGATCCTTTGACGCAGAACTGGGGAGGTGCTGTCCAAGCCATTGGGCCGGACCATAAAGTGACAGCGACTGCTAAGCTCTATGACAAAAATGGCAATGTCCTCAAAGAACTTGGAAGTATTGAACACACGTGGAAAGTCTTAGAAAACGGTGTAGGGGGTCTGACACCAATGTCTAATAATCAGGTCATTGGCTACGATCGAAACAATGATGGTATCGTTGACGAAGATTCGTCTCGTGTGTCCTTCTATCTATTTAATGGTGCGAAAGATCCTAAGAATAATACGGCAAGAAATGATTACTTCAACTATGGAAATGGTGTCTTTGATGGTCGTATGATCAATGGTATGGGGATTAGTGATGTCGGTGGCCATATTATTGATCCTGTCACATCCTATACCTATAATATAGAGTTAAAAGAAGGCTATGAGTTGACAGATGAAGCCAAAGCTCTAGGATGGACTGCCGATGCGACGGGTTACCATCTGACTATTAATAGAGCAAATAATCCGCTTCAAGATATTAATAACAATAAAAACAAGCTCATTCCAATTTCTTTCAAGTTAAAGAATGCCAAAGTAGCGGATATTAATAGAAAAGCGCAAAACCTAACTGTGACGGGTATCTATACAAAAGCAGATGGGACTAGCTATCAAAATACGGTCGTTCTGCCTTATACTCTCCTTGTTCAAAAAACAGACCAGTCAGAGTCTTCTCTCTTTGAGTTTAGACACTATAATCAGTCTGACTCGGAGATAATTCGTTCTTATGGTGAAACAGAATACCGTTCTAATGTTCGACTTTCATCAGTCGCTGAGGTTGAAAAAGATTATCCTATCAATGACTACACTTTCACTCATAAAATACAGGATTCACGAGAGTCTTATCGAGAAGTAAACGTGATTGAGGAGCGTCAATGGAATGAATTTTTCTCTTCACCGGACGCATCCGTAGAAGTATACAATAAAGCTACAGGTGAGTTATTAGGTACTTTTAATAGTAACACCCGTAGTCTACGATTGACGGAAGAGCAAGATGTGAAGGAACTGGAGTACAAGTTTAAAAATATCAAGATGAGGAAGTCCTCAACAAATGATACTTCGGCATTTTTTTTCCAGACAAAAACACGTTTTAATAATTGGGAAAGTCTCTATAAAGATTCGACGATTAGTAAGTTGGATTCTAGAACGGATTCCACTTTTAACAATACTCGTAACACTGTTTCCTTCTCTCAAACGGCTTCAGCCGAATTGACGCGTGTTATCCAGCAAATTTCAATGATTGGGCGAGCCCGAACAGATGTTTTCAATCGACATACAGATGCTTCTGGTTTTAAGCAAGATTTTATCACAAGGACTGCGGGTAAAGACACCCCTACTCAGAACTTCGCAAACTTGACGGGAGTTTACCATCTGGCTTATTTGGCTGATCCACAATTAAACTTTAGTGGAAACCCTAATTTTAAGGTTTATTATAATTACAAAGATACTGGGAAAACTCTCTACTATGCCCAAGTAAAGGGGACTCCAGACTCCCCTATGCCTCCAACGCTTTTGAAGTTGGAAAACAAAACGATTCCAAATGGGACCTATACCTATAAAGCGATTGCTTTCTGGGATGAGGAACTTCCTGACGTTCAAGCTCAGAATGGTTACGACTTGGGGGAGCTTGACGGCATTACAGTTACCTTGAAAAATTCAGTTTCTTATGACTTCGATGTGATCGTACAGGCTTCTGAAGCGAGTGGTGTCTACTCTGAAGTGAAGAGAGCTACAAATCAACACTTTGCCTACAATACCCAAGAGCACTATCCTGGTGATGAGATTGATTTCAGAGTGACCTATAAAAACGCATCTAAACAGCCGGTTTCAGACGTTTATGTTTTGTCATCCTTGCCGATGAAAGGTGATAAACAGCTAGAATCCAGAAATCGTGGTTCTGGATTTACAGTGAGTTTGACAAAAGCTTTAACACCACCTTCAGGCTGGGAAGTTCAATATAGTCGTACTGCGGGCACTGCTACAGAAATTAATGCTTCACAATGGCTCACAGCAGATCAAGTGTCGGATTGGTCAGAGATTCGTGCAGTTCGTTGGCATTCGACTGCTCCGGTTGCTGCTGGAAGTAGTGTTCAGTTTCCTATCGATGGAGCAGTTATCGGGCAAGATACTGCCTCAGGTGCTACAGCTTATCTTTCTTCGGCTCTGGCAAATGGTAGTTCCAAGTACACTGAGTCCAATAATGTTTCAATCCAAATGTCCACCAAACTGTCATCTGCAAGTTTCACCTTTGTGGATGTAAATGATCCGTCTAAGGAAGTGCAACTAGGACAGGTAGACACAGTTGTAGGCAAACCTAATGGACCAATTTCTTATGATCCTGTTCGTCGAATTAAGGAATTAGAAGATGCAGGATATGAACTGATTAGTAACGATTTTACAGATCATACCTTTGGTGACTCGGCTAGTCCAAAACAATTCAAGTTTCAGTTTAGACACAAGATTACAGAACTAACCGAAACTGTTCGTGGAACTCGCGAGGTTGATTTTGAATATCTCAAAAAAACAAACCATTCTGATTTATCACTCCTCCCTCCAAAACATGTTGAGACTCATTCGTTTACTCGAACTAAGAGAATTGATCAGGTTTTGGCGAAACGGCAACCAAATGATGCGACAGCAGGTGTGACATACTCAGCCTGGTCTGCAGACCAAACTTGGTCTCAAGTGATTTCTCCTGAAATTCCTGGCTATTATCCAAGAGAGGATATTGACGCAAACACAATGTCGGGAGAAGGAGCTCTCGATGAATATTTATTGACCGCGGATGATCCTAGAGATGAAGAGTTGGAAAAAGAATTTACCTGGTATCGGGTGGTGTATTATATTCCACTTCCAGTTGTCCCTTCAGCAAGTGCAGCGAAATCTAAAGGCCTTCAAGGGCAGAAGCAGGCAGCGACGATTCAATTTGATGAGGATAGAGCAAGCGAGAGCGAGGTCCACTTTACAAAAGGGACAACAACCATTAATGGAGCAAAGAAATCCGTTGAACTAGTCCAAAGTAGTGTCTTTCTTTATGATGAGAATGGACAAAAGGTAACTTCGCTAACCATTGCCGACCAAGGGACGTACGATTTAGATCTTGTAAATAAAACAATTGTCTTTACTCCCCTGAAAACCTTCTATGGTCCGGTAACTCCAGTTCAAGTTGGAGTGGTGGATAAAAATGGGGAGTCGGCTGTAACGACCTATACCCCAGTTGTTGAGAAAGTAACTCCGACTGGTTCAGGTGATAAGACAGAAGGACTTCAAGGTCAAGTCCAAGAAGGTAAAGTGACCTTCACTCCAGGCCATGACTCAGTTCCATTCCCAGCTGATTCAACTCCACTATTTGACAATGGTACATCTGTGAAGGAAGTGCCAAATGTTGGTAAGTTTGAAGTGGACGCAGAAGGTAAGGTAACCTTCACCCCAGATAAACAGTTCAAGGGTGAAACACCAGAACTTGAATTGACTCGTGTTGATGCCAACGGAACTCCAGTTACTGTCAAGTACCAAGCGGTGGTGAAAGAAGTAACCCCAACCAGCACTAACGCAACCAGCACAGGTCCTCAGGGTGTTCCACAAACAGGCACTCCAAGCTTTCAAGGTGGTGACCCACTTGTTCCAATCGATGAAGCAGTTGAACCAACCTTCGCAGATGGAAGCAAGGAAAAAGTGATTTCAGGTCAAGGAACCTACACGATTGCACCAGACGGAACTGTAACTTTCACTCCAGACAAACAGTTTGTTGGAAACCCAACTCCAGTCACAGTGAAACGGGTGGATAAGAACGGTACCCCGGTGACTGCGACCTACAGTCCAGAGTTTACGAAAGTAACGCCAACTGGTACAGGTGATAAGACAGAGGGGTTTCAAGGTCAGGCCCAAGAAGGTAAAGTGACCTTCACGCCAGGCCATGACTCTGTTCCATTCCCAGCTGATTCAATTCCACTATTTGACACTGGGACAGCTGTGAAAGAAGTACCAAATGTTGGTAAGTTTGAAGTGGACGCAGAAGGCAAGGTAACCTTCACCCCAGACAAACAGTTCAAGGGGGAAACACCAGAACTTGAATTGACTCGTGTGGATGCCAATGGAACTCCTGTTACTGTCAAGTACCAAGCAGTAGTGAAAGAAGTAGTTCCAACTTCAACGGATGCCACTTCAAATGGTATCCAAGGTCAACCGCAAAAAGGTACCCCAACCTTCACAGAAGGTAATCCAGCTGTTCCACTGGATGATACGAAACCAATGACTTTCGAAGATGGACAGTCAACGAAAACAGTTCCGGGTGTAGGTGAATACAGCATCAATCCAGATGGCTCTATTACCTTTACACCAGAAAAACAATATGTTGGTACTCCAGCTCCAGTAACGGTTAAACGAGTCGATAAGAATGGCACCCTAGTTACTGCGACATATACCCCAACAGTGACCAAGGTAACACCAACAGGAACCGGCGCAACCAGCACAGGCCCTCAAGGACTTCTGCAAACAGGAACTCCAACGTTTAAAGGTGGTGACCCATTAGTTCCAATCGATGAAACAGTAGAGCCAACCTTCGCAGATGGAAGCAAAGAGAAATCTATTCCAGGTCAAGGAACCTACACGATTGCACCAGACGGAACTGTAACCTTCACTCCAGACAAGCAGTTTGTTGGAAACCCAGCTCCAGTTACAGTGAAACGTGTGGATAAGAATGGCACCCCAGTTACTGCGACATACAGCCCAGAGTTTACTAAGGTAACTCCAACTGGAACCGGTGCAACAAGTACAGGTCCTCAAGGACTTCCACAAACTGGTACTCCAATCTTCCAAGGTGGTGATCCACTGGTTCCAATTGATGAAACAGTCGAGCCAACCTTCGAAGATGGAAGCAAAGAGAAGACCATTCCAGGTCAAGGAACCTATACGATTGCTCCAGACGGAACAGTAACCTTCACTCCAGACAAGCAGTTTGTAGGCAAACCAGATCCAGTCACAGTCAAACGCGTAGATAAGAATGGTACCCCAGTTACTGCGACTTATAGTCCAGAGTTTACGAAAGTAACGCCAACTGGTTCAGGTGATAAGACAGAAGGTTTGCAAGGTCAGGTACAAGAAGGTAAAGTGACCTTCACTCCAGGCCATGATTCTGTTCCATTCCCAGCTGATTCAACTCCACTATTTGACAATGGTGCAACTGTGAAAGAAGTGCCAAATGTTGGTAAGTTCGAAGTGGACGCAGATGGTAAGGTGACCTTCACTCCTGATAAACAGTTCAAGGGTGAAACACCAGAACTTGAATTGACTCGTGTGGATGCCAACGGAACTCCTGTTACTGTCAAGTACCAAGCGGTGGTGAAAGAAGTAACCCCAACCAGCACTAACGCAACCAGCACAGGTCCTCAGGGTGTTCCACAAACAGGCACTCCAAGCTTCCAAGGTGGCGATCCACTGGTTCCAATCGATGAAACAGTTGAGCCAACCTTCGAAGATGGAAGCAAAGAGAAGACTATTCCAGGTCAAGGAACTTACACGATTGCACCAGACGGCACAGTGACCTTCACCCCAGACAAACAGTTTGTCGGAAACCCAACTCCAGTTACAGTCAAACGTGTGGATAAGAACGGCACCCCAGTTACTGCAACTTATAGTCCAGAGTTTACGAAAGTAACACCAACAGGAACTAGCGCAACTAGCACGGGTCCTCAGGGTGTTCCACAAACAGGCACTCCAAGCTTCCAAGGTGGTGATCCACTGGTTCCAATCGATGAAACAGTTGAACCAACCTTCGAAGATGGAAGCAAAGAGAAGACTATTCCAGGCCAAGGAACTTACACGATTGCACCAGACGGAACTGTAACTTTCACCCCAGACAAACAGTTTGTTGGAAACCCAACTCCAGTCACAGTCAAACGTGTGGATAAGAATGGCACCCCAGTTACTGCGACTTACAGCCCAGAGTTTACTAAGGTGACTCCAACTGGTAAAGATACTTCTTCAGTTAACATTAAGGGTCTTGTTCAAACAGGTACGCCAACATTTGAAGGTGGTAATCCGCTTGTTCCAATCGATGAAACTGTGGCGGCGACATTTGAAGATGGAACAACTGAAAAAGTGATTCCAGGTGAAGGAACTTATGCAATCTCACTAGATGGCATCGTCACCTTCACTCCAGAAGCTAATTTTGTAGGAAAAGGAACAGGCGTAACGATTGTCCGCAAGGATAAGAATGGTACTCCAGTTACTGCAAGCTATCGCCCAACAGTTGTAGATCCATCTACTGGTCATGACACGACTTCTACAGGAGCAAAAGGCCAACCACAAGTGGCAACACCAACGTTTGAAAGACATATCGATAGTACAGTTCCACCAACCTTTGAGGATGGCAGCACGACTATGGTTGTTCCGGGTGAAGGAAGCTATACAATTGATAAAGATGGTCAAATTACCTTTACTCCAGAACCAGACTTTGTTGGTACAGCTAAAGGATTGGTTGTGAAACGTTTGGATGTGTATGGAAATGTAGTTACTGCTCGCTACACACCAACTGTCCTTGGACAAACACAAGTGAGTGATGCGACATCAGAAGGTCTTAAAGGTCAAACTCAGACTGGTAAACCAAACTTTACAGGTGATGTCGATCTGACAGTTCCGCCAACCTTTGAAGATGGAACAACTGAAAAAGTCGTTCCAGGTGAAGGAACTTATGTAATCTCACCAGATGGCACCGTCACCTTTACCCCTGAGGCAGACTTTGTAGGACAAGCCAAAGGTGTGAAAGTGATCCGTAAAGACCGTAATGGAAATATCATTTCAGGATTCTATACTCCAACAGTAGTAGAACTTCCAGAGCAAGTGAAGCCGTCTGATAAAAAAGAACTTTCAGTACCTGATTCGAAACCAGATCAATTGACCCAAAACATCTCTGTAGAAAAAAATCAACTTCCAAATACAGGAAGTCAAGAAGATGGTTTGAAAAATCTAGGAATTCTGACAGCCCTAGCAGGTGCCATGACACTTGGATTGCTAGGTAAAAAGAAACGAAACGATGAATCAGACTAATCATTTTTAAGAACCGAGAAATCGGTTCTTTTTTATGACATTTGTCATATTTCCTAGTGACAGAAGCATCTAGCTCCGCCAACTTCAAAAGACTATAATTGAAGTATGAAATGGAGGAAGAAGAAATGAAAAATAAAATGATTGTCGCAGTGAGTTTGGTAGCAGCAGGAGTTATGACCTATCTCATGTTTTCAGGATTGGACGAGGGTTTCTACCATTTTCCTTGGGAGCTCTTTGCTGGCTTTGGAATGATGTCTTGGCTTGTCAGAGAAGGTTTGAAATTAGTCAGAGATGTGAAAAAGGAGTTTGAGGAATGAAAAAAGCAATCATCTATTTCTTTATTGGCCTGTCACTCTTGGTATGGTTAGTGGAAATGTTTACTGGTTGGTTTGACCAAACCGTGCTTCGCCAATTCATTCGTGGTGCTTGGGGTTTTGGATTTATGATTTTTGTCGTTTTCCCTATGGGAATGAAGTGGTTGAAAGGAGAATCTCATGACTGTGATTAAAGTTGAGAAATTGAGTAAGAAAATAAAAGACAAGGAGATCTTGCGGAACATCTCCTTTGAAATCAACGATGGTGAATGTGTCGCCTTGATCGGGCCCAATGGAGCAGGAAAAACAACCTTGATTGATTGCCTCTTGGGAGACAAGTTCATGAGCTCGGGTCAGGTCGTCATTCAAGGTTTTGCGCCAACAGACCCTCGATTAAAGCAGCTTATTTCTATCTTGCCACAAGAAAATACGGTGGTTCAAGACTTGAAAGTGAAAGAACTCTTATCCTTCTTTCAATCAATCTATCCAAACAGTCTCTCCAATCAAGAAATTGATGACTTGCTGAGATTTTCGGACAAACAGAAAAATCAGCTAGCGGGCAAGCTATCTGGTGGGCAAAAACGTTTGTTCTCTTTCGTGTTGGCACTAATAGGTCGTCCGAAAATTCTATTTTTAGACGAACCAACTGCTGCCATGGATACCTCGACACGTCAGCATTTTTGGGAGATCGTCGATCAGTTAAAGAAAAATGGTGTCACCATTGTCTATTCTTCTCACTATATCGAAGAGGTAGAACATACGGCTGACCGCATTTTGGTCCTCCACAAGGGAGAATTGATTCGTGACACGACGCCTTATGCTATGCGTGGTGAAGAACAAGAAAAACACTTTACGGTGCCTCTAACCTATCAGGATTTTGTTAGTACCTTGACTATGGTTCAAGAGCTTGAAATCAAGCAAAATGCTCTTTCCTTCACAACCAAAGAAGCCAGCCAGGTATGGAAAGTCTTGCAAGAACAGGGCTGCATGATCGAAGAAATTGAAGTTCGCAATCGAACTCTCTTAGACAGTATCTTCGAAACGACTCAAGACTAAAGGAGATTGACGATGAAAAATATGACAAGTCTCATGAAAGTGGAAATCATTCATATGAAGCGGCAAGCTGTCTACTACTTGCTGTCCATCGGACTTCCAAGTGTGTTTTACCTTATATTTTCTGGTATGATGTCAGGGTCAGATATTCCAGAAATTGCTCTTCAAGCCTATCTTTTTGCCATGACACTCTTTAGTATCATGTCAAGCGCCTTTTTCAGTATCCCTAGCACACTCGAATCTGATAAGACAAACAACTGGCAAAAATTGATTCAACATTCTCCCGTATCTATGGTAGAATATTATGTATCAAAACTGTTCAGTACCCTACTGACTTTCTTGTTATCAATTATAGTTGTCTTTTCGGTTGGTCATTTTGTCCGTGGAGTGACTCTGCCTTGGCTTGATTGGTTGGTGATTGGAGTTATGTTGCTGGTCGGAAGTGTGGTCTTTATCAGTATGGGTGTCTTGGTGAGCTTGCTACCCAGTGCTCAACTGATGACGGTTGTTGGAAATATTGCCTATATTGCTTTGGCTGTCCTAGGTGGACTGTGGTTCCCCTTGGATTCCTTCTCAGAATGGCTCCAATCTATTGGAAAGCTGACTCCAACCTATCAACTGATGCAGGTCGTCTCTACTTATTTGGAACACCATGAATTTAGTATTCTTTCTGCCTTGGTTGTACTAGGTTATACAGTTTTCTTTGGTGTATTGGTCATTCAACTGAAAAAACGGATCGAGGTAAAATAAATCTATGTTGGAAAAATTTAAAAACATTCATTATATGTTTCATATTTCAATAGTGTTTATCATCTTTCCTATAGCGGGTGTCATCGTTGGAGATTACCCGCTTTTAACCTTGCTATGGACCCTACTATTTGTACTTGCCTTCTATTCGGTTTTAATCAGTCAGAATCGCACCGTGCAGTGGCTAGCATGGTGGTCCATGCTTGTCTACATTTTTTATACATCTGTTTGGCTAAGTTCAGGTTTCACATGGTTTATCTTTTATTTATCCAATCTCCTTATTTATGAGCTGGATGAGATTTCTTTTCACTCTTGGCGTTTTGTCAGTTTTATTGTCCTGCAACCATTTATTCTGACCGGAATCTATATGGTCAATCATGTTAGTCCCTGGCAGCTACTCTTTTTCTTGGTGACCTTTATCTTTTCCGATGCAATGACCTTTGGTCTTTATCGAATTCGATTGTCGGAGGACATAAAAGAAGAAAAGATGAAACAAAATGCCAAGCTCAATCTTTTCTTGGCTGAAAACGAACGCAGTCGTATCGGTCAGGATCTTCATGACAGTCTAGGCCATACCTTTGCCATGTTGAGTGTGAAGACGGACCTTGCCCTCCAGCTACTTCAAATGCAGGCCTATCTTCAAGTGGAAAAAGAATTAAAAGAAATTCATCAGATCAGTAAGGAATCCATGAATGAAGTCCGTACAATTATCGAAAATCTTAAAACCAGAACCCTTGCTTCCGAATTTGCGACTGTTAAAAAAATGCTGGAAATTGCAGGAATTGAAACGGAAATCAATCACCAACTAGATACAGCTAGCCTAACTCAGGAATTAGAATCAACGGCCTCCATGATTTTACTTGAGTTAGTGACCAACATCATCAAACATGCCAAAGCATCGAAAGCTTACTTGAAATTAGAACGCACAGAGAAAGAGCTCATTCTAACAGTGAGAGACGATGGCTGTGGCTTTGCTTCTCTAAAAGGGGATGAGCTCCATACCGTTCGAGACCGTGTCCTTCCTTTTTCAGGAGAAGTAACAGTGATCAGTCAGAAACATCCGACTGAAGTGCAGGTTCGACTACCTTACAAGGAGAGAAACTAAGATGAAACTACTTGTTGCAGAAGATCAAAGTATGTTGCGAGATGCTATGTGCCAGTTGCTTACCTTTCAAACAGATGTAGAGTCTGTACTACAAGCCAAGGATGGCCAAGAAGCAATCCAACTTTTAGAAAAGGAGCCCGTAGATATCGCCATTCTTGACGTAGAAATGCCTGTTAAGACAGGCCTCGAAGTCTTGGAGTGGATACGAGCAGAAAAGCTAGAAACAAAGGTAGTTGTAGTAACGACCTTCAAACGCCCCGGCTATTTTGAACGTGCGGTCAAGGCTGGAGTGGATGCTTATGTCTTGAAAGAAAGAAGCATTGCAGACCTCATGCAAACCTTGCACACTGTTCTTGAAGGACGTAAGGAATACTCGCCTGAATTGATGGAAGTGGTGATGACACACCCCAATCCGTTAACAGAGCAAGAAATCGCTGTTTTAAAGGGAATCGCTCAGGGCTTGTCTAATCAAGAAATCGCAGATCAGCTTTATCTATCAAATGGAACCGTCCGAAACTATGTCACCAATATTCTTTCGAAACTAGATGCTGGTAATCGAACAGAGGCAGCCAACATTGCAAAAGAATCTGGTTGGCTTTGATAAGAAGGGTTAAAAAATTCCGAAATGACAACTTGAATCAAAGGAAAACCATACTAGAAAGGAGGAGGCAAATTGCCTCCTTTTCTGGTTTAGAAAAGCGGTGAAAGCCAGTGTCAAAGAGTTAAAAGATCAGAATAAAAACGAAAAAAATATTGACAAGCAAAGAAAAATTGTGTTACAATAATAGACGGTACTTTTTACTTTTGGTCTCTCAAAAGTGTACAGGGACGTGCTGACAAATGTTGCAAAAGTACACACAGATGGTAGCTGTCACCAAGTGTATCATCACCAAAAATAAAAAAACACAGGAGAATGTAGATGCCTACAATTAACCAATTGGTTCGCAAACCGCGTAAATCAAAAGTAGAAAAATCTAAATCACCAGCTTTGAACGTTGGTTACAACAGTCATAAAAAAGTTCAAACAAACGTTTCTTCACCACAAAAACGTGGTGTTGCAACTCGTGTGGGAACAATGACACCTAAAAAACCTAACTCTGCCCTTCGTAAATTCGCTCGTGTACGTTTGAGCAACCTTATCGAAGTTACTGCCTACATCCCAGGTATCGGACACAACTTGCAAGAGCACAGCGTGGTGCTTCTTCGTGGTGGACGTGTAAAAGACCTTCCAGGGGTACGTTACCATATCGTCCGTGGTGCACTTGATACTGCAGGTGTTAACGATCGTAAACAAGGCCGTTCTAAATACGGTACTAAACGTCCAAAAGCATAAGGAAAGGGGATAAAGAGAAATGAGTCGTAAAAATAGAGCTCCAAAACGTGACGTATTGCCAGATCCGCTTTACAATTCACAACTAGTTACTCGTCTTATCAACCGCGTTATGCTTGATGGTAAACGTGGTACAGCTGCTTCAATCGTTTACGGTGCTTTTGAGCAAATCAAAGAAGCTACTGGTAACGATGCACTTGAAGTATTTGAAACAGCTATGGAAAACATCATGCCTGTACTTGAAGTACGTGCACGTCGTGTTGGTGGATCTAACTATCAAGTCCCAGTTGAAGTTCGTCCAGAACGTCGTACAACACTTGGACTTCGTTGGTTGGTAACAATCGCTCGCCTTCGTGGTGAACACACAATGCAAGACCGTCTTGCAAAAGAAATCTTGGATGCTGCTAACAACACTGGTGCAGCAGTTAAGAAACGTGAAGACACTCACCGTATGGCTGAAGCTAACCGTGCCTTCGCACACTTCCGTTGGTAAGATAGGATACGAAAGCGTTAAGAAAGTCACAGAGAAAATAGGGAATCGAAGTAGGTTGCGATTGCAACCAATGAGATTCATCTTTTTCTCCAGACTTTTAGCTCGGGTTCAAATCAGCTAACTTGAGCTTTTAGCTCGAGTTCAACTCAACTTACCAGCTCGTAAGTTGAAACCAACAAAAACAAGATAAACATTGAGAACGGGTAGGTCCTGCCTATCCGTTTTTATTAAAATCGTGTTATAATAGAATAGAAATTAAAATAAATAGGAGAAACAAACCTCATGGCACGCGAATTTTCACTTGAAAAAACTCGTAATATCGGTATCATGGCTCACGTCGATGCCGGTAAAACAACAACTACTGAGCGTATTCTTTACTACACTGGTAAAATCCACAAAATCGGTGAAACTCACGAAGGTGCGTCACAAATGGACTGGATGGAGCAAGAGCAAGAACGTGGTATCACTATCACATCTGCTGCGACAACAGCTCAATGGAACAACCACCGCGTAAACATCATCGACACACCAGGACACGTGGACTTCACAATTGAAGTACAACGTTCTCTTCGTGTATTGGACGGTGCGGTTACTGTTCTTGACTCACAATCAGGTGTTGAGCCTCAAACTGAAACAGTTTGGCGTCAAGCAACTGAGTACGGAGTTCCACGTATCGTATTTGCCAACAAAATGGACAAAATCGGTGCTGACTTCCTTTACTCAGTAAGCACACTTCACGACCGTCTTCAAGCAAACGCACACCCAATCCAATTGCCAATCGGTGCTGAAGATGACTTCCGCGGTATCATCGACTTGATCAAGATGAAAGCTGAAATCTATACTAACGACCTTGGTACAGATATCCTTGAAGAAGATATTCCAGCGGAATACCTTGACCAAGCTCAAGAATACCGTGAAAAATTGGTTGAAGCAGTCGCTGAAACTGATGAAGACTTGATGATGAAATATCTTGAAGGTGAAGAAATCACTAACGAAGAATTGAAAGTTGCTATCCGTAAAGCAACTATCAACGTTGAATTCTTCCCAGTATTGTGTGGTTCTGCCTTCAAGAACAAGGGTGTTCAATTGATGCTTGATGCGGTTATCGACTACCTTCCAAGCCCACTTGACATCCCAGCAATCAAAGGTATCAACCCAGATACAGACGAAGAAGAAACTCGTCCAGCATCTGACGAAGAGCCATTCGCAGCTCTTGCCTTCAAGATTGCAACAGACCCATTTGTAGGTCGTTTGACATTCTTCCGTGTATACTCAGGTGTTCTTCAATCAGGTTCTTACGTAATGAACACTTCTAAAGGTAAACGTGAACGTATCGGACGTCTTGTGCAATTGCATGCCAATAGTCGTCAAGAAATCGAAACTGTTTATGCTGGTGATATTGCAGCTGCTATTGGTTTGAAGGATACAACTACTGGTGATTCATTGACAGATGAAAAAGCTAAAATCATCCTTGAGTCAATCCACGTTCCAGAACCAGTTATCCAGTTGATGGTTGAGCCAAAATCTAAAGCTGACCAAGATAAGATGGGTATCGCCCTTCAAAAATTGGCTGAAGAAGATCCAACATTCCGCGTTGAGACAAACGTTGAAACTGGTGAAACAGTTATCTCAGGTATGGGTGAACTTCACCTTGACGTCCTTGTTGACCGTATGCGTCGTGAGTTTAAAGTTGAAGCGAACGTAGGTGCTCCTCAAGTATCTTACCGTGAAACATTCCGCGCTTCTACTCAAGCACGTGGATTCTTCAAACGTCAGTCTGGTGGTAAAGGTCAATTCGGTGATGTATGGATTGAGTTTAGTCCAAACGAAGAAGGTAAAGGATTCGAATTCGAAAACGCAATCGTCGGTGGTGTGGTTCCTCGTGAATTTATCCCAGCGGTTGAAAAAGGTTTGGTAGAATCTATGGCTAACGGTGTTCTTGCAGGTTACCCAATGGTTGACGTTAAAGCTAAACTTTACGATGGTTCATACCACGATGTCGACTCATCTGAAACTGCCTTCAAGATTGCGGCTTCACTTGCCCTTAAAGAAGCTGCTAAATCAGCACAACCAGCTATCCTTGAACCAATGATGCTTGTAACCATCACTGTTCCAGAAGAAAACCTTGGTGATGTTATGGGTCACGTAACTGCTCGTCGTGGACGTGTAGATGGTATGGAAGCACACGGTAACAGCCAAATCGTTCGTGCTTACGTTCCACTTGCTGAAATGTTCGGTTACGCAACAGTTCTTCGTTCTGCATCTCAAGGACGTGGTACATTCATGATGGTATTTGACCACTACGAAGATGTACCTAAGTCAGTACAAGAAGAAATCATTAAGAAAAACAAAGGTGAAGACTAATCAGTCCTCGCTCTAGAAGGGAGTCACTTAGTGGCTTCCTTTTTTTGTCTTTAACCATTCATTTCTGCTGAATATAGTATACAAATTTGGTCGCTAAGTGTGAGAATTACTAATTTTATCCAGAAAGAGAATATTCTAATTTGATAAATTAAAGTAAATAAAGGTTCCTAATTCCGTAGAAAACTTAATAAAAATGAGGGAAAGATTCATAAATACACTTTTAGATAGAAAATTCAGAAAATTGACTCTTTTGCCTTGAAAATTTTTGAAAAAATGGTATGATAGTAACAAGCTATTTTTTTAAGAGAAGAGAAAGGGGAACAATGGAGAAAATCAGTTTAGAATCTCCTAAGACGGGGTCGGACCTGGTTTTGGAAACACTTCGGGACTTAGGGATTGATACCATTTTTGGTTATCCTGGTGGTGCAGTCTTACCTTTGTATGATGCGATATACAATTTTAAAGGTATTCGCCACATCTTGGGACGCCATGAGCAAGGTTGTTTGCACGAAGCTGAAGGATATGCCAAATCAACTGGAAAGTTGGGCGTTGCCGTCGTCACGAGTGGACCGGGAGCAACAAATGCTATTACAGGGATTGCAGATGCCATGAGCGATAGCGTTCCCCTTTTGGTCTTTACAGGTCAGGTTGCGCGAGCTGGGATTGGGAAAGATGCCTTTCAGGAAGCAGACATCGTGGGGATTACCATGCCCATTACCAAATACAATTACCAAGTTCGTGAGACAGCAGATATTCCTCGTATCATTACGGAAGCTGTCCATATCGCAACGACTGGTCGTCCAGGTCCTGTTGTGATTGACTTGCCCAAGGATGTATCAGCTCTAGAGACAGATTTCATCTATTCGCCAGAAGTTAATTTACCAAGTTACCAACCGACGCTTGATCCGAATGACATGCAAATCAAGAAAATCTTGAAGCAATTGTCAAAAGCCAAGAAACCTGTTTTGTTAGCAGGCGGTGGTATCAGCTATGCGGAAGCTTCTAAGGAGCTCAATGAATTTGCTGAACGTTACCAAATTCCAGTAGTCACTAGTCTTTTAGGGCAAGGTACCATTGCAACGAGTCATCCGCTCTTCCTAGGAATGGGAGGCATGCATGGTTCTTTCGCAGCTAATATTGCCATGACCGAGGCAGACTTTATGATTAGTATTGGTTGCCGTTTCGATGACCGTCTGACCGGAAATCCTAAGACCTTCGCGAAGAATGCTAAGGTTGCCCATATCGATGTTGACCCAGCTGAGATTGGTAAGATTATCAGTGCAGATATTCCAGTGGTTGGGGATGCTAAGAAAGCCTTGCAGATGCTACTGGCAGAACCAACTGTTCATAACAATACTGAAAAGTGGATTGACAAAGTCACTAAGGACAAGAACCGCGTTCGTTCCTATGATAAGAAAGAACGTGTGGTTCAACCGCAGGCAGTCATTGAACGAATCGGTGAGTTGACGAATGGGGATGCTATTGTCGTTACTGACGTTGGCCAACACCAAATGTGGACAGCCCAGTATTACCCATATCAAAATGAACGTCAATTGGTCACTTCAGGTGGCTTGGGTACCATGGGATTTGGTGTTCCTGCAGCTATTGGAGCTAAGATTGCCAATCCAGAAAAAGAAGTAGTTCTTTTTGTCGGTGATGGTGGTTTCCAAATGACCAACCAAGAACTAGCTATCCTAAACATCTACAAGGTGCCGATTAAGGTTGTCATGCTGAATAACCACTCACTAGGAATGGTTCGTCAGTGGCAGGAATCCTTCTATGAGGGAAGAACTTCCGAGTCAGTCTTTGATACACTTCCTGACTTCCAGCTGATGGCACAGGCTTACGGTATCAAAAACTATAAATTTGATAATCCAGAGACGATAGAGAAGGATCTAGAAGTCATTCTGGAGGATGTGCCCATGTTTATTGAGGTGGATATTTCTCGTAAGGAACAGGTCTTACCGATGGTACCAGCTGGTAAGAGCAATCATGAGATGTTGGGGGTGAAGTTCCATGCGTAGAATGTTAACAGCTAGATTGCAAAACCGTTCAGGAGTTTTGAATCGTTTTACAGGTGTCCTTTCTCGTCGTCAAGTCAATATTGAGAGTATCTCAGTTGGTGCGACAGAGAACCCCAATGTATCTCGTATCACCATCATTATTGATGTAGCTTCTCATGATGAAGTAGAGCAAATCATTAAACAACTCAATCGTCAGATTGATGTAATTCGCATTCGTGATATCACAGATAAACCACACTTGGAAAGAGAAGTTATCTTGGTAAAAGTATCTGCTCCTGCTGAGAAGCGTGCAGAAATCTTGGCCATTATCCAACCTTTCCGAGCAACGGTAGTAGATGTGGCTCCAAGCTCAATCACCATCCAGATGACGGGAAATGCTGAAAAGAGTGAAGCTTTATTGCGAGTGATTCGACCATATGGTATTAAAAATATCGCTCGTACGGGTGCAACTGGATTTACCCGCGACTAATACTCTTTGATTTTCATTGAGTATAAAATCCAGCATAAATTTGTTAAACCAGCCTATAAGGCAATAAAAAATAGAAAAGAGAGAAAAACTATGGCAGTTCAAATGGAATACGAAAAAGATGTTAAAGTAGCAGCGCTTGACGGTAAAAAAATCGCCGTAATCGGTTATGGTTCACAAGGACATGCGCATGCGCAAAACTTGCGTGATTCAGGTCGTGATGTCATCATCGGTGTGCGTCCAGGTAAATCTTTTGACAAAGCAAAAGAAGATGGTTTTGACACTTACACAGTAGCAGAAGCAACCAAATTGGCTGATGTTATTATGATTTTGGCACCAGACGAAATCCAACAAGAATTGTACGAAGCAGAAATCGCTCCAAACTTGGAAGCTGGAAATGCAGTTGGATTTGCTCATGGTTTCAATATCCACTTTGAATTTATCAAAGTTCCTGCAGATGTAGATGTTTTCATGTGTGCTCCTAAAGGACCAGGACACTTGGTACGTCGTACTTACGAAGAAGGATTTGGTGTGCCAGCTCTTTACGCAGTTTACCAAGATGCAACTGGAAATGCGAAAAACATTGCTATGGACTGGTGTAAAGGTGTTGGGGCAGCTCGTGTTGGTTTGCTTGAAACAACTTACAAAGAAGAAACTGAAGAAGATTTGTTTGGTGAACAAGCCGTACTTTGTGGTGGTTTGACTGCCCTTATCGAAGCAGGTTTTGAAGTCTTGACAGAAGCAGGCTATGCCCCAGAATTGGCTTACTTTGAAGTTCTTCACGAAATGAAATTGATCGTTGACTTGATCTATGAAGGTGGATTCAAGAAAATGCGTCAATCTATTTCAAACACTGCTGAATACGGTGACTATGTATCAGGTCCACGTGTGATTACTGAGCAAGTTAAAGAAAACATGAAAGCTGTTTTGGCAGATATCCAAAATGGTAAATTTGCAAATGACTTTGTAAATGACTACAAGGCTGGTCGTCCAAAATTAACTGCTTACCGTGAACAAGCAGCTAACCTTGAAATTGAAAAAGTTGGTGCAGAATTGCGTAAAGCAATGCCTTTCGTTGGTAAAAACGACGACGACGCATTCAAAATCTACAATTAATTCTTGTAAAGAGAGACAGAAGGCGAGTTGGGGGTACCTAACTCGTTTTTTATCTTGAACAGTATTTGAGGAGGAGACAATGCTAAGTGCAAAAGATGTGGTGAAAGCCCACAAAGTTTTGAGTGGTGTAGTAGTTGATACACCACTAGAATATGATCATTATTTATCAGAAAAATACCAAGCAAAGATTTATCTCAAAAAGGAGAATGCGCAACGTGTTCGCTCTTTTAAAATTCGTGGAGCCTATTATGCCATTTCTCAACTGTCAAAAGAAGAACGCGAGCGTGGTGTAGTCTGTGCCTCTGCGGGAAATCATGCCCAAGGTGTCGCCTATACTTGTAATGAGATGAAGATTCCTGCAACGATCTTTATGCCCATCACAACACCGCAACAAAAGATTGGGCAGGTTCGCTTTTTCGGTGGAGAGTTTGTGACGATCAAGTTGGTTGGGGATACCTTTGATGCTTCTGCTAAGGCAGCACAAGAATTTACATTAACAGAAAACCGCACCTTCATCGATCCTTTTGATGATGCGCATGTTCAGTCTGGTCAAGGGACTGTAGCCTATGAAATTCTTGAAGAAGCCCGTAAAGAGTCTATTGATTTTGATACAGTACTTGTACCAGTAGGTGGTGGCGGATTGATTGCCGGTGTTTCTACTTATATTAAGGAAACCAACCCGACTATTGAAGTGATCGGGGTAGAAGCCAATGGAGCTCGCTCTATGAAGGCTGCCTTTGAAGCTGGGGGACCAGTTAAACTCAAAGAAATTGATAAGTTTGCTGATGGGATAGCTGTGCAGAAGGTTGGACAATTAACCTATGAAGCGACCCGAAAAAATGTTGAAACGCTGATTGGAGTGGACGAGGGATTGATTTCCGAAACCTTGATTGATCTTTATTCCAAACAAGGTATTGTAGCAGAACCAGCCGGAGCTGCCAGTGTTGCAGCCTTGGAAGTTTTATCAGACTATATCAAAGGCAAGACGATTTGTTGTATCATTTCTGGAGGAAATAACGATATCAACCGTATGCCAGAGATGGAAGAACGTGCCTTGATTTACGATGGAATCAAGCATTACTTTGTAGTGAATTTCCCACAACGTCCAGGAGCTCTACGAGAGTTTGTAAATGACATTTTGGGGCCAAATGATGACATCACTCGTTTTGAATATATCAAACGAGCAAGCAAGGGGACAGGCCCTGTCTTGATTGGGGTAGCTCTTGCCAATAAGCATGACTATGCTGGATTGATTCATCGAATGGAAAAGTTTGACCCATCTTATATTAATTTGAATGGGAACGAAACGTTGTATAATATGTTAGTTTAAGCTAAAATAAAATTATTATCATATTATTTGCGTAATAATGATGATGGTGCTATAATGAGGGTGACGAAAGGGGGAGATTCCCATGGTTTTACAAATTTTACTTGTTTTATTGTTTTTAGTGGTGATTGCATCAGTGATTATGGTTAGTTCTGTGTATGTGGTTCGACAACAATCTGTCGCTATCATAGAACGCTTTGGTAAATACCAAAAGTTGAGTAATAGTGGTATTCATTTACGAGCTCCTTTTGGAATTGATAGGATTGCGGCAAGAGTTCAACTACGCTTGTTGCAAAGTGAGATTGTTGTAGAGACAAAGACGCAAGATAATGTATTTGTAACGATGAATGTGGCAACTCAGTATCGAGTAAATGAAAACAATGTCACAGATGCTTATTATAAATTGATGCGTCCAGAAGCCCAAATTAAATCCTATATTGAAGATGCTTTGCGTTCATCTGTGCCAAAGCTAACCCTAGATGAGTTGTTTGAGAAGAAGGATGAAATCGCCTTAGAAGTTCAAAAACAAGTGGCGGAAGAAATGTCTACGTATGGGTATATCATTGTCAAAACGCTGATTACTAAGGTTGAACCTGATGCTGAAGTAAAACAATCAATGAATGAAATTAACGCGGCTCAACGTAAGAGAGTTGCGGCGCAAGAGCTTGCTGAAGCAGATAAGATTAAAATCGTGACCGCAGCAGAAGCTGAAGCAGAAAAAGATCGCCTACATGGTGTAGGGATTGCAGAGCAGCGTAAAGCAATTGTTGACGGACTAGCTGATTCTATCCAAGAGTTAAAGGGAGCCAATGTTGAGCTAACTGAAGAACAAATCATGTCTATCCTATTAACGAACCAGTATTTAGATACGTTGAATAATTTTGCAGATAAAGAGGGTAATAATACAATCTTCCTACCAGCAAATCCTAATGGAGTCGAGGACATAAGAACTCATATATTATCGGCTTTAAAAGCCAAATAAAAATATGCAGAATAATATAGTTGCGACGAATATATGTTTTTTTATTGACAAAAGAAATAAAAACGTATACAATTAAGTATTGTAAAGAATAATTTAGGAGAAGAACATGGCTAAGTCGAACTTTGAAAAAGTAGAAGCAGTTGTTGGCTGGGTTCGTGATAAGAAAATCACAGGCTACCGTATCTCTAAAGAAACGAATGCGCGTGAAATGTCTATCATTGCTCTAGCACAAGGACGCGCAAAAGTTAAAAATATTTCATTTGAAACAGCTCTTGGTTTAATCGATTTCTATGAAAAAAATCATGAAAAATTTGAAGATTAAACTGTGGTCACAGGCAGATTCCTGAATCGAGTCTGCCTTTTCTTTACAATTACAAATTAAAAAGACTGCATTCTTTATGCAGTCTTTGTTTATTAGCTGAGATAACGTTGAAGAAATTCTTTTGTCCGGTCTTCTTTAGGGTTTGTGAAGAGGTCTTCTGGTTTGCCTTCTTCAGCAATGACGCCCTTATCCATAAAGATGACACGGTGAGAGACATCGCGGGCGAACTCCATTTCGTGGGTTACGACGATCATGGTCAAACCTTCTTGAGCCAAATCCTGCATAATTTTGAGGACTTCTCCGACCATTTCTGGGTCAAGGGCAGATGTTGGTTCGTCGAAGAGAATGGCATCAGGATTCATGGAGAGAGCGCGGGCGATAGCCACGCGTTGTTTTTGCCCCCCTGAGAGTTGTTTAGGCTTGGCTTGCCAGTAACGTTCTCCCATACCAACTTTTTCGAGATTCTCTTTGGCAATTTTTTCAGCTTCAGAGTGGTCGCGTTTGAGTACAGTTGTTTGGGCAACAATCGTATTTTCGAGAACATTCAGGTTTTCAAAGAGATTGAAAGATTGGAAAACCATACCGAGCTTTTCGCGATAATGGGTGAGGTTATAGCCTTTTTCTAAGACATTTTCTCCTCGATAGAGAATCTCTCCCTCTGTAGGTGTTTCTAGTAAATTAATCGAACGAAGGAAGGTTGATTTTCCGCTTCCAGAGCTCCCGATGATGGAAATAACCTCTCCTTTGTGGACGGTGAGAGAAATGTCTTTTAGCACTTCGTTTTGCCCATAGGATTTTTTGAGGTGTTTGATTTCAAGGATTGGTTGTGTCATTTTTTCAAATTCTCCGTTTGCATTTGGTTAGCACCTGTAGTGTAAGTATCCATATCCATACGATGTTCGATGAAGCGTAGGATACGGGTCACGGTAAAGGTGAGGACAAAGTAAATCACGGCAATGATAGTAAAGGTCTGGAAGTATTGATAGGTTTGAGTTGCTACAGTATTTCCTGAGAAATAAAGCTCAACAACTGAAATAACGTTCAATACAGAGGTATCTTTGATATTGATGACAAACTCATTACCAGTAGCAGGTAGAATATTACGGACAACCTGAGGTAGGACAATCTTACGCATGGTTTGATTGTGGGTCATACCAAGAGCAGTTGCGGCTTCAAACTGTCCTTTGTCAACTGCTAGAATACCACCACGAACGATCTCTGTCATGTAGGCACCCGTATTGATTGAGACGATGAAGATAGCAGCAAGTGTGCGGTCAAGGTTGATACCGAAAGCTTGGGCAGTTCCATAGTAGATAACCATGGATTGAACAATCATTGGTGTACCACGGAAGATCTCAATATAGACATTGAGAATCCAACCGACTAGTTTCTGTAGGGCGTACATTGCTTTGTTCTCAGAAAGTGGAGCAGTACGGAAGACCCCAATCGCAAGTCCGATAAGGAGACCTGTGATGGTTCCGATAATGGAGATTAAGAGTGTGATACCAGCACCACGCAAGAGTTGTTGCCAGTTTTCAGAAAGGATCTTAGCGACTTGGCTAAAGAAACTACTTTCTTCCTCTGTTGTTGTAGACTCCACAGGTTGCTCTTTGATCATACGATCCATGAGGGCTACTTGCTCATCCTTAGAGATGGTTTCGATGCTGGCATTGATTTGGCTGATGCGACTATCATCTTTACGAAGTCCAATGGCAATAGCTGTATCTTCTTCGCCAGTTTTGAAACCTGGTTGAGGTTGGATCATTTTGAACTTAGCGTTGGCAGACTCAGCGGTCATTGCTTCAGGTCGTTCAGAAACATAGGCATCGATAACACCTGCTTCAAGTGCTTGGCGCATCTGAGCAAAGTCACCCATGGCTGTTTCTTTCTTGGCGCCTGGAATTTGGGAAATCAGGTCATAAAGGTAAACACCTTGTTGAGACGTGATTTTTGCTCCGCTAAAGTCTTCCAAAGATTTGGCATTGGCATAGGCAGAGTCTTTTTTGACCAATAGAACAGGTTCACTGGTATAGTAACTGCTTGAAAAGGCAATTTCTTGTTTGCGTTCAGCCGTCGGGCTCATACCTGCAATGATCATATCGATTTTACCAGAAGTAAGGGCTGGGACAAGTCCTTCCCACTTGGTTTTAACGACCAAAGGCTCCTTACCTAAGTCTTTGGCAATCTTTTTAGCGATTTGGACATCGTAGCCATTGGCATATTGGTTGGTACCATCAATTTTGACAGCGCCATTACTATCATCGTCTTGGGTCCAGTTGAAAGGGGCGTAAGCTGCCTCCATCCCGATGCGTAGATATTCATCGGCTTGGACCTGGCTAACTAGTCCCAGTGTGAGGGCTAGGCTAGCAAGCACAGATAAGCATAATTTTTTCATGTTTTCTCCTATTTCTAGTCTAAAAATGACTTCTCTCTATTGTATCTAAAAATAGTGAGATTTTCAATACAAGTAAGCCTTTACTTATAAAAAATGATATAATAGGGAAAAGATTGAAAGGGAAATTGTTATGAAGAAAAGATGGCTACTGACTCTGATTCTTACTTGTTTATTATTTATTCCGAGCTTGGTTTTTGCGGTAGACTTTGATGTCTTATCCTATCAAGGTGATTTGAATATTCATGCAGATAATACTGCAATTTTTAAGGAAACAATCACCTACCGCTTTGGAGAGGATTATAATGGTCAGTTAGTTGGACTCGGAAAAGCTGGGAAAATGCCAGAAGGATTTGATATTGATTCTGACCCGACTGTTCAGGTCTCTAAAAATGGAAAAATTGTGCAAAATATTTCCTACTATACTATGGAGGAAGAGGACGGCTACAAGGTAAAAATTTACAATGCTGGCTATGCCGGAGATACTGTTCGGGTGACGGTTACCTGGAAACTATCAAATCTTCTCTTCTTATATAAGGATATTGCAGAGCTAAATTGGCAACCCTTGACCGATAGTACTGGAGACATCAAAGAGATTGAGTTCAAGGTTAGCTCTGATACTCCAGCGGAGAAACTCTATTTTCATGCCGGACAACTCCTAAGGGACTCTAGTGTTGAAAAAGTTAATAATCTCTATCATATCAAAATGAAAGACCTTCCTAGAAAGCGACAGATTGAGTTACATGCTTACTGGCCGAGAAATGCTTTTGCAGGAGCTCCAGATCAAGGATTAGAGGAAGAACGTTTAACCGATTTTAACCGCATTGAAAGCAATATAGCGACAGAAAAAGCGCAAAGTGAGATTGTGATGAAATGGGTCTTCCCGGTCATTTTTATGAGTCTCTTACTTCCAATTCCTATCTTTTATAGAATATTTCGTCAGAGTACAACCATTAAAAAGGTCTTTCCAAAAGACCACAGGCTTTATGAGCCGCCGATGGATTTGCCTCCAATGGTTCTAGCAGAAGCAGTGTATTCAACTTCCTTAGAGGAAGTCAATCCCCTAAACAAATCAGGTTTTGGAAAATTTACTTTTGAACGTTTAATTCAGGCAACCTTATTGGATTTAGTAGATCGAGGTCATTTATCTATTTTCCAAGGTGATGAGGAACCTTATCTACGAATTATCAGTGAAAAAGGCTTATCCAATTTTGAGAAGGAATGCCTGCGCATGACCCTATCGAATAAGAAAGAATTAGCTGTTTCAGAGCTCTTTCCTGATTACCAAGTCTCCTCTTCCCTTTACCGTGGTGCCAAAGAGTCAGATGAAAAATATATCCGGGAAACAGGCTCGCGCCTCAAACGCTCCTTTGAAGGAAGACTTCAACGCATTCAGTCTTGTGTCAAGGATAAGGTCCATGTACTTCGTATTCCAAGCTATTATCGTCCCTTGACAAGTGAGGAACGACGTCTTGCTCTTGGGATGCGGGTTTGTTCAGCTATAACGGCTCTAGGTGGCCTGCTATTCTTTTACTATAGTTGGCAGACTCACGGTTTCTTTTCAATTCCTTTCCTTCTCTTGGGGTTGACAGGGCTGGTAGCAAGTTTTTGGGTTCATTTTGCGATGCGAGGAGCCTATCGCGATGGAGTTCTAACAGAGGAAGGGGCGGAGATTTTCTATCTTTGGACTAGTTTTGAAAATATGCTTCGTGATATTGCTCATCTGGGTCAAGCAGAGCTAGAGAGCGTCGTCCTTTGGAATCGTCTGCTGGTCTATGCGACTCTCTTTGGTTATGCCAAGAAAGTGAGCAAGTTAATGAAAGTACGTCATATTCAGCTAGAAAATCCAGATTTGAATCTATATATAGCCTTCGGTTGGCACACACAGTTCCACGCCTCAACTGCACAAATCAAGCAATATACTACTGTAGCGAATACAGCTAGCAATTACTCTGTATCTTCTGGAAGTGGAAGTTCAGGTGGAGGATTCTCAGGAGGCGGAGGCGGTGGTAGCATCGGCGCCTTCTAAAAAATCTATCGCAACATCCGAAATTATGCTATAATAGAGAACAGAAAAAGGAGTAATGTATGTATTTTATTGAAATTTTGAAGTCAATCTTTTTTGGGATTGTTGAAGGAATTACAGAATGGTTGCCCATTTCAAGTACTGGCCACTTGATCTTGGTTGAAGAATTTGTTCAATACAAGGACCAAAATGAAGCTTTCATGTCCATGTTTAATGTTGTCATTCAGCTCGGTGCCATTTTAGCAGTTATTGTCATTTACTTTAACAAGCTCAATCCCTTCAAACCTGGTAAAAATAAGGTCGAAGTCCGTCGAACTTGGCAGTTGTGGTCCAAGGTCTTCGTTGCGACCGTACCTTTGCTATTGGTCTTTAAATTGGATGATTGGTTTGATGCCAACTTCCATAACATGGTTTCGGTTGCGATCATGTTGATTATCTATGGGGTTGCCTTTATCTACCTTGAAAAACGAAATAAGGCGCAAGCCATTGAACCAACAGTAACTGAGTTAGACAAGTTGCCTTATAAAACAGCCCTTTACATCGGTCTCTTCCAAGTCCTTGCCCTTTTCCCAGGAACAAGTCGTTCAGGTGCCACTATCGTCGGTGGGTTGTTGAATGGAACAAGCCGCTCAGTCGTAACAGAGTTCACCTTCTATCTCGGAATTCCTGTTATGTTCGGAGCCAGCGCTTTAAAGATTTTCAAATTTATTAAAGCAGGTCAACTCTTGAGTTTTGGACAACTGTTCTTGCTCTTGGTTGCCATGGGTGTTGCCTTTGCGGTCAGCATGGTTGCTATTCGTTTCTTGACCAGTTATGTGAAAAAACACGACTTTACACTCTTTGGTAAATACCGTATTGTACTCGGTAGTGTCTTGTTGCTCTATAGTTTTGTGCGTTTGTTTGTATAAGAAAAAAAGCTTGAGGGAATTTTCCTTCAAGCTTTTTAAAATCCTGTCACCGTAATTCCTAGTAAACGGATACCTTTTTCTTTTTCAGCTAGTTCTTCGTAGAGTTGAAGGGCAGTTTGAGAAATCTGACTAGCGTCCTGTGTTGCTTGTGGGAGGCTTTTTCGTCTAGTCAGAGTGGAGAAGTCAGCATATCGTATTTTTAGAATAATGATTTTTCCAGCTTTGTCCTGCGTGCTGAGATTGTGAGCTACCTTTTCTGAGAGAAGAGTCAGCTCTTTTTTGATGTCTTCTTCTACTTGTAGGATCTTTCCGTAGGTTTTTTCCTTGCCAATGGACTTACGAATGCGATTGGACTTGACTGGTGAGTTATGAATGCCCCTTGCCTTTCGATAAAGGTCAAAACCGAGTCTGCCAAAGCGATCGATTAAAGTAACTTCTGAGACGTCCAATAAGTCTGCACCAGTATAAATGCCCATTTCATGAAGCTTTTCTACTGTTTTCTTACCAACACCATGAAATTTAGCAATATCCATTTGTTTGAGAAAATCCTCAGCCTGATCTGGGAGGATGACTGTTAAACCATGTGGTTTTTGATAGTCACTAGCCATTTTAGCCAAGAATTTGTTATAAGAGACGCCTGCAGAAGCAGTCAGGTGTAGTTCCTGCCAGATATCCTCTTGGATAAGGCGGGCTATTTTGACGGCCGACTTGATACCAAGTTTATTTTCCGTCACATCTAAGTATGCCTCGTCGATACTCATAGGTTCAATCAAATCAGTGTAGCGTTTAAAAATAGCACGAATCTCAAGTCCCACAGTCTTATACTTTTCATAATTTCCAGAGATAAAGACAGCTTGGGGACAGCGCTCATAAGCTTCTTTAGAGCTCATGGCTGAATGAACACCAAAAGCTCGTGCCTCATAGCTACAGGTAGAAACGACACCACGCCCACCTGTTTGTCTGGGATCGCTTCCGATAATGACAGGTTTGCCCTTTAACTTGGGATTATCTCTGATTTCCACCGCAGCAAAAAAGGCATCCATGTCGATATGGATGATTTTTCTGGACAGATCATTTATCAATGGAAATATGAGCATCCCAATCCCTTTCTAGTGGCATTTTCTATTTATTATACCCTTTTTTCTGAAAAAGTGGAAAAAGTCTAACCTGACTTTCAAAAATATAATACAGATAAGAACGAAAAAGGGACTGTATTATAAAAGAAAGCGTCTAAAATACCGATTTTCTCTTGTTGAAATCGGTTACTGTATGGTATACTTGTCTCAAGAATGTAACAGATGACTGTTACTAGAAAAAAGAGGACATTAACATGGTTGTTAAGACAGTTGTTGAAGCACAAGATATTTTTGATAAAGCTTGGGAAGGCTTCAAAGGCGTAGATTGGAAAGAAAAAGCAAGTATTTCTCGCTTCGTTCAAGCTAACTACACACCTTATGATGGAGATGAAAGTTTCCTTGCTGGACCAACAGAACGTTCACTTCACATCAAAAAAATCGTAGAAGAAACAAAAGCACACTACGAAGAAACTCGTTTCCCAATGGACACTCGTCCAACATCTATTGCTGATATTCCTGCTGGATTTATCGACAAAGAAAATGAAGTTATCTTCGGTATCCAAAACGATGAACTCTTCAAATTGAACTTCATGCCAAAAGGTGGTATCCGTATGGCTGAAACTACTTTGAAGGAAAATGGATATGAACCAGATCCAGCTGTTCACGAAATCTTTACTAAATACGTAACAACAGTTAACGACGGTATTTTCCGTGCCTACACTTCAAACATTCGTCGCGCTCGTCACGCTCACACTGTAACTGGTCTTCCAGATGCCTACTCACGTGGACGTATCATTGGTGTTTACGCACGTCTTGCTCTTTACGGTGCAGACTACTTGATGCAAGAAAAAGTAAACGACTGGAATGCGATCAAAGAAATTGATGAAGAAACAATCCGTCTTCGTGAAGAAGTAAACCTTCAATACCAAGCATTGCAACAAGTTGTTCGCTTGGGTGACCTTTACGGAGTTGATGTCCGCAAACCAGCGATGAACACGAAAGAAGCCATCCAATGGGTTAACATCGCCTTCATGGCTGTCTGCCGTGTTATCAACGGTGCTGCAACATCTCTAGGACGTGTGCCAATCGTATTGGATATCTTTGCAGAACGTGACCTTGCTCGTGGTACATTTACTGAATCAGAAATCCAAGAGTTCGTTGATGATTTCGTTATGAAACTTCGTACAGTTAAATTTGCTCGTACAAAAGCTTATGACCAATTGTACTCAGGTGACCCAACCTTCATCACAACTTCTATGGCTGGTATGGGTAACGATGGTCGTCACCGTGTTACTAAGATGGACTACCGTTTCTTGAACACTCTTGACAACATCGGTAACTCTCCAGAGCCAAACTTGACAGTTCTTTGGACTGACAAATTACCATACAACTTCCGTCGCTACTGTATGCATATGAGCCACAAACACTCTTCTATCCAATACGAAGGTGTAACAACAATGGCTAAAGACGGATACGGAGAAATGAGCTGTATCTCATGCTGTGTGTCACCACTTGACCCAGAAAACGAAGATCAACGCCACAACATCCAGTACTTCGGTGCTCGTGTAAACGTTTTGAAAGCCCTTCTTACTGGTTTGAACGGTGGTTACGACGATGTTCACAAAGACTACAAAGTATTTGACATCGATCCTATCCGTGACGAAGTTCTTGAATTCGAATCAGTTAAAGCCAACTTCGAAAAATCTCTTGACTGGTTGACTGACACTTACGTAGACGCTTTGAACATCATCCACTACATGACTGACAAGTACAACTACGAAGCTGTTCAAATGGCCTTCTTGCCAACTAAACAACGTGCTAACATGGGATTCGGTATCTGTGGATTCGCTAATACAGTTGATACATTGTCAGCTATCAAATACGCTACAGTGAAACCAATCCGTGATGAAAATGGCTATATCTACGATTACGAAACAATTGGTGAATACCCACGTTGGGGTGAAGATGACCCACGTTCAAACGAATTGGCAGAATGGTTGATTGAAGCTTACACAACTCGTCTACGTAGCCACAAACTTTACAAAGACGCAGAAGCTACTGTATCACTATTGACAATCACATCTAACGTTGCTTACTCTAAACAAACTGGTAACTCACCAGTCCACAAAGGTGTATACCTCAACGAAGATGGTTCTGTGAACTTGTCTAAACTTGAATTCTTCTCACCAGGTGCGAACCCATCTAACAAAGCTAAAGGTGGATGGTTGCAAAACTTGAACTCACTTGCTAGCCTTGACTTTGGTTACGCAGCTGACGGTATCTCATTGACAACTCAAGTTTCTCCACGTGCTCTTGGTAAGACTCGTGACGAGCAAGTTGATAACTTGGTAACAATCCTTGATGGTTACTTTGAGAACGGTGGACAACACGTTAACTTGAACGTTATGGACTTGAATGATGTTTACGAAAAGATCATGTCAGGTGAAGACGTTATCGTACGTATCTCTGGATACTGTGTAAACACTAAATACCTCACTCCAGAACAAAAAACTGAATTGACACAACGTGTCTTCCACGAAGTTCTTTCAATGGATGACGCATTGAGCTAAGATTCAATTAGAATAATAAGAAAGCCAGTCAAAATGACTGGCTTTTTACTATAATATCAAAGATTGACCTAATTATAAATACAACATATATTAAACTATTTATATCAGTTTACCGATATAAATAGCTAAAAATTGAATGGCTAGGTTATAGAATGATGCAAATACGTGTATTTTTAAGTTAATATACTTGAATAGCTTGTATTGAAATGTTATAATATATTAGATAAACTCTAATTAGTGATAGAGATTGTCAGATTGGCATGTTTTAATCTCACAGGGGGATTAAAATTAGAAATTTCATATAGAAAAGAGGGAAAGAGATGTCGACAAGCAAAACGTCAAGAATGCTATCTAAATTTTCTGCGTTAGCTTTTGCTATTTTAGGTCTAGCATCTGTTTTAGTAGGGATTGTTAAAGCAGATAATCCTGTTTCAAAAGAATTGACACAAGTAATTACAGGTATTGATCTGTTAGATGCTTCAGATACTAAGCAGAATGTGACTTCGGAAGGAGATTTCTCGCTTCGTACGAATTTAGCATATAAGCTTCGCGTGACTTTTGATCTCAAACAGTATAATGAACATCTGAATAATGGAGATTATTTTACCTTTGATATACCTGCTCCTATGGCAGTTTATGAGGGGAGTCAGGATTTAATTGATCCGACAACAAAAGTTACTATTGGAGAAGCTGAAGTGACTTCAAATGGTACTGATCAAGGTGGGAAAGCAAAAATCACCTTAAAAAACTTGGATAAATATCTAGAGAAAACTGGTGGAGATAAGGTAAAGGATGTGTCAGGGAATTTTTCTGTTTCTTTTAGATTCTTAAAAGATCAGAATAAAACCCGCATTAACTTTAATTCATCCTCATTGAAGCAAGAAGTGACTCACATTTATTCATCAAAAACAATCGATGGTCCCAAAGTTGGTACTGAAAATTACGCTAAAATTGGGGGTCGTGCTGCCCTTGAAAGTTGGAACTCTCCAAAACTGGCTGAGATTGGTTCGGTTAGCAAGGGAGATGCATGGTCTGTCTGGCGTGTACGTGTAAATACAGAGAAACAAGACTTAGGACAAAATATTGTATTACATGATACTATACCAAATGATGATACTAGTTACACTCCTGCACAGTATATTCCTGAGACTCTAAAAGTGTATAAGGCAAATATCACTGTTGGGACTTCTGCTGTTCCAGATGATGCAGTATTGTTAACTGAGGGACAAGACTATACCGTTTCGTGGAACGAAAACTATACTTCATTCGATATCATTTTTAAAGATGGAACGACCTCTTATATAGTATCTTATAACACAACAACTCCTAATGATGGAAGTAAAGTAGGAAATAGGGTTGCTCTGTCGTTGGCTGACGGGACTAAATTAGCACAGAATACAAGTCGTCCGGGAGCACTTGATATGACAGCTGAGGCGACATCTTTGATTTCTGGTACGATTGTAGCATCTACTGCATACCAAATTAAGATTCATAAGACTGATGCCTTCACTCTTGCTCCAGTTTCGGGTGCAGTATATACTGTGACAGCAGCAGATGATGCAAGTGAAACAACAGAAGTGACTACGAATGAAAAAGGAGTAGCGCTTACGAAAACTTATGATCAGAAATGGGAAGGTAAAACGTTTAAGATCAAAGAGAAGACTGCTCCAGCAGGTTATAAACTAGATGAAAAAGAGTATACAGTCAAACTCGGTGCTGCGGGTTCTACTATTCATCTTAAAGATGAACCTGTTCCAGCTGTATTCAATGTGACTGCTAAGAAAGTAGTAGAAGGACGTGCAGATAAACTTCCAAAAGCAGATGAGTTTACATTTAACCTGTTTACTGCAGAGAACTTGAAGGATCCAGTAGCCACAGCAAAATCAAAAGCTGATGGAACGATTACCTTTGAGAATCTCCAAGTAAAAGGTGCGGGAACTTATCACTACATCATCAAAGAAGACACTTCAACAGCAGTTTCAGGCGTTACATTTGATACAGAAGCCAAGGAAGTTACTGTAGCAGCAACTTTCCAAAGTGGAGTTTTAACAGCAACTGTCACATCTGCAGAACCAACTTTCACAAACACATATAAATCTGCTCCAGCAAAAATTGCTATTGAAGCTAAAAAAGTTTTGAATGGTAAAGAGCTAGAGATAGATGAGTTTGAGTTTGAACTGAAAGAGGGTGACAAGGTTGTTGCGACAGCAAAGAATACTGCTGGTGGATTGATTCGTTTTTCTGAAATTAGCTATTCAACAGCAGGAGTATATAACTATACTATTACAGAAAAGGTTGGCAATAAACTTGGTGTAACTTATGATAAAACAGAACATCCAGCAACTGTAGAAGTCAAAGATAATGGCTCAGGTCAACTTGTCGCGACAGTTACAAGTGAAACACCAGTTTTCGTTAATAACTATAAAGCGGAACCTGCGCAGGCTACAATCAAAGCTAAGAAAGTCTTGAAAGGTAAAGCGCTTGAAGCTGATGCTTACACATTTGAACTGAAAGAAGGTTCAGACCTTGTAGCTACGGCTAAGAATACTGCTTCAGGAGAAGTTGTCTTCAACGTCACTTTCTCAGCAGCAGGCGATTACGCTTACACAATTACTGAAAAAGCTGGTGACGATAAAACAATCACTTACGATCAAAATGCGTATGAAGTGATCATCACTGTTGCGGATGATGGTAAAGGCCAATTGGTTGCGACTGTAGAAAATCCGAATGCAGAACGTGTCTTCACAAACACTTATAAAGAACCAGCTCCAACAGTTACATCAGCAACACTTGAGTTTACGAAAGAATTGACTGGTCGTGCTTTGGTTGATGGTGAATTCCAATTTGAATTGTATGAAGGTACAAAACTACTTGATACAAAAACAAACCAAGCTGGAAAAGTAACATTTAATGCAATCAACTATAATGCAGAAGGTGTTCATACTTATACTGTAAAAGAAGTGAATGCCGGAGCAACTGGTATTACTTACGACACAGAAAAGACTGCAAAGGTAACAGTAACCAAAGATGCAGCAACAAATGCCTTGAAGGCAGCTGTTGAATATCCAGCAGGTAGTGTCTTCAAGAATAGCTTCAAAGCACCAGCAGTAGAAGCTACGATTGAAGCAACTAAGAAACTTGAAGGTAAAGAACTTGCGGCTGATGCTTATACTTTCGAATTGAAAGAAAATGGTGCAGTTGTAGCGGAAGCTAAGAACACTGCCGAAGGTAAAGTAGCCTTTGTTCGTTCATTTGAAGAAGCAGGTACTCACTCTTATACCTTGGTTGAAAAAGTTGGTACTGAAGAGGGTGTTGAATACGATAAGACTGAGCATACTGTAACAGTCACTGTAGTTGCGGATGATCAAGGTCTCTTGACTGCGACTGTTTCGTATGCGGATGGTAAAGCAGTTGTATTTACAAATAAATACACTGTTCCAAACCCAACACCGGATCCAAACCCAACACCAAATCCAAATCCAACACAGGATCCAAACCCAGCACCAAATCCAAATCCAACACCGGATCCAGATCCAAATAAACCAGGAGAAAAAGAGGAACCAAAACCAACACCTCCAGCTACGGAGACTAAAGGTAAAGCTGAACTTCCAAAAACAGGTGAAGCAACATCTATCTTCTCAGCAATTGGATTTGTAGTCTTGGCATTGAGTGGATTGGTATTCTTCGTAAAACGTAAAGCTTAAGCTTTCGTAGAAGAAACATGAAACTTGGTAAGTGAGAATATTCCTTCTCTCTCAAACCTGATAGAGAAAGTCTCTAGAAAATTTATTTTCTAGGGGCTTTTTTTGTGTTTCAAAAAATTTTTTAAAAATAGTCAAATTTGGTCAAAAAGTTATTGACTTTTACTGACCAATGTGATATAGTAGAAACATAAGGAAAATGAATTCCTTAAATAGCTTACTTTCAAGAAATTAGTCTTTGAGACTGAGCTATGGAATCCCAAGAAAGGGGTGAAGGCCTATGTTTAATCTAACAGACTTTGAAAAGAAAATGATAAAAGGCTTATTTAAAAGAGAAAAACCAGAAATTATACGTAGGGTAGCTAGATAGCTAGTCTAAATTTTTTAAAACAAAGGTCAAAGATAGTCAATATCAAAGGTCGCAATTAATTAACAATAAACGAGGTAAAGAATATGAACAACAACTTTAATAACTTTAACAACATGGATGATTTATTTAACCAATTGATGGGTGGTATGCGAGGATATAGTTCTGAAAACCGTCGCTACTTGATTAATGGACGAGAAGTGACACCTGAGGAATTTGCTCAGTATCGTGCAACGGGGCAATTACCAGGAAATGCAGAATCTGATGCGCAAATGCAACAACACGCTTCAGGTATGAAACAAGACGGTGTCCTTGCTAAACTAGGTCGTAACTTGACAGCGGAAGCTCGTGAGGGCAAGTTGGATCCTGTTATCGGACGAAACAAGGAAATTCAAGAAACTTCTGAAATCCTCTCACGTCGTACCAAAAACAACCCTGTTCTGGTCGGAGACGCGGGTGTTGGTAAGACAGCCGTTGTCGAAGGTCTAGCGCAAGCCATTGTGAACGGAGATGTTCCAGCTGCCATCAAGAACAAGGAAATCATTTCCATTGATATCTCAGGTCTCGAGGCTGGTACTCAATACCGTGGTAGCTTTGAAGAAAACGTTCAAAACCTAGTCAATGAAGTGAAAGAAGCAGGGAATATTATCCTCTTCTTTGATGAAATTCACCAAATCCTCGGTGCTGGTAGCACTGGTGGAGACAGTGGTTCTAAAGGGCTTGCAGATATTCTCAAACCAGCTCTCTCTCGTGGTGAATTGACGGTTATTGGGGCAACAACTCAGGACGAATACCGTAACACTATCTTGAAGAATGCGGCTCTTGCTCGTCGTTTCAACGAAGTCAAGGTCAATGCTCCTTCAGCAGATGATACCTTTAAAATCCTTCAAGGAATTCGTGATCTTTATCAACAACACCACAATGTTATCTTGCCAGATGAAGTCTTGAAGGCAGCAGTGGATTATTCAATCCAATACATTCCTCAACGTAGCTTGCCTGATAAGGCTATCGATCTTGTAGATGTAACGGCAGCTCACTTGGCGGCTCAACATCCCGTAACAGATGTGCATGCTGTTGAACGGGAGATTGAGGCAGAAAAAGACAAGCAAGAAAAAGCAGTTGAGGCAGAAGATTTTGAAGCAGCTCTTAATGCTAAAACACGCATTGCAGAATTGGAGAAAAAAGTCGAAAACCACACAGAAGACATGAAAGTGACTGCAAGCATCAACGATGTGGCTGAATCTGTGGAACGAATGACAGGTATTCCGGTATCACAAATGGGAGCGTCAGACATCGAACGTTTGAAAGATATGGCCCATCGCTTGGAACACAAGGTAATCGGCCAAGATAAGGCAGTAGAAGCAGTGGCTCGTGCTATCCGTCGTAACCGTGCTGGTTTTGATGAAGGCAATCGCCCAATCGGTAGCTTCCTCTTTGTAGGTCCAACTGGGGTTGGTAAGACAGAACTTGCTAAGCAATTGGCGCTCGATATGTTTGGTACTAAGGATGCAATTATCCGTTTGGATATGTCTGAATACAGTGACCGCACAGCCGTCTCTAAGTTAATCGGTACAACAGCAGGTTATGTGGGGTATGATGATAATAGCAATACCTTGACAGAACGAGTTCGTCGTAATCCATACTCTATCATTCTCTTGGACGAAATTGAAAAGGCGGATCCTCAAGTCATTACCCTTCTCCTCCAAGTCTTGGATGACGGTCGTTTGACTGATGGTCAAGGAAATACAGTAAACTTTAAAAACACTGTCATTATCGCAACATCAAATGCTGGATTTGGCTATGAAGCTAACTTGACAGAAGATGCGGACAAACCAGAATTGATGGACCGTTTGAAACCATTCTTCCGTCCAGAATTCCTCAACCGCTTTAACGCAGTTATCGAGTTCTCACACTTGAATAAGGAAGATCTTTCTAAGATTGTAGACTTGATGTTGGCGGAAGTCAACCAAACCTTGGCTAAGAAAGACATTGATTTGGAAGTCAGCCAAGCAGCTAAGGACTTTATCACAGAAGAAGGCTATGACGAAGTTATGGGTGTTCGTCCTCTCCGTCGCGTGGTGGAACAACAAATCCGCGATAAGGTGACGGACTTCCACTTGGATCATCTAGATGCCAAACATCTGGAAGCAGATATGGAAGATGGCGTTTTGGTTATTCGTGAAAAAGCCTAACTCAAGATTTTGAGAATAAAAAAAGAAGGAACTAGCTAAAAAGCTGGTTCCTTTTTGTGTTTAGATGACATGGCGCTCAAAGGCATCATCTGAGATTCCTTGTTCCAAGATGAGTTTCGCCCATTCTTTAGCAGAAAAGAGGCTGTGGTCCTTGTAGTTTCCGCAAGATTCGATGGTTGTTCCAGGGACATCTTCCCAAGTAGTGGTTTCCGCGATTTCCTTTAGAGAATCCTTGATAACAGCTGCAATTTCAGCGCTGGTATGACGCCCCCACATAATCATGTGGAAACCAGTACGGCAGCCAAATGGCGAACAGTCAATCATACCATCAATGCGGGTACGGATGAGTTTGGCTAAGAGATGCTCAATGGTGTGAAGGCCAGCGGTAGGGATAGAGTCCTCGTTTGGCTGCACCAAGCGAATATCAAAATTGGAGATGACATCTCCCTTTGGTCCAGTTTCTTCCCCAATCAAGCGAACATAGGGTGCTTTAACAATGGTGTGGTCAAGTTCAAAACTTTCAACAATAACTTCTTTTGACATGGTAAATCCTTTCAGTTTTCTTCTTTCATTATATCATAAAGCCTGCTCTTGATGAAGTTTGATAAATGACTTTTTGAGACTAGCATTATAACAAAGTCTCCATACAAAACTCGCAGAATTATAAAGAAAAACTGAGTTCTTTCTAATGAAGCTAGAGCGATTTTTGAAAGGTGGAGTCAACTTTTAGAATTTTTGCTTGATTTCTGAACTAATTCTGAACTAGATTGGATATACTGTAGAAAATAAAGATAAAGGAGTTCAGTATGGAACATACAGTGAAAATAGAAGGAGTCTGCAAAAAGCATGGCAGCAAGCAGATTTTAAAAGAGATTTCTTTTACAGCTAGAAGCGGGCGGATTACAGCTTTTTTGGGTCCAAATGGTGCAGGGAAAAGTTCGACCTTGAGGATTCTCTTGGGATTAGATCGGGCGACAGCAGGGACGGCGACTTTTGATGGGCAAACCTATCAGTCAATGATCTATCCGCTCAGAACGGTAGGTGCAGCCTTTGACGGCATTGGCGGTCTGCCAAATCGAAAGGTCTATGACCACTTGAGGATTATTGCGGCGAGTAATGCTATTCCCAAGTCTCGGATCGATGAGGTTTTGGAGATGACTGGAATCGCTCATAAGAGGAAGGACCTCTTGTCAAGCCTGTCTCTAGGGGAAAGTCAGCGGTTAGGTTTAGCAGCAGCTTTGCTAGGTGATCCTCAGTTTCTTATATTAGATGAGCCGACCAATGGACTGGATCCAAGTGGGATTAAGTGGTTTAGAAAGTTCATCCGTCAGCAGGCTGATTTAGGAAAAACGGTACTTCTATCTTCCCATATCCTGTCAGAGGTGCAAATGGTGACAGATGATGTAGTCTTGATTCATCATGGGCAAATTATTGAGCAGGGACGATTGGAAGAGGTGCTGCAAGATTCAGACAGTCTAGAAGATCTCTTCTTTGATTTGACAGAGGAGGTTTAAGATGAAAGAAACGATGTCCTTATTGCATTCAGAATGGTTGAAAATTCGCTCAACAAAGGCTTTCAAAGTGAGTCTGGTCTTTATGTTGCTATTGGTGCCTGTCGTATCCTGGTTGGAGGGTCGGCAGTATTCATCTGTCGGTTTGGATGCCACACCTGAAACGGTTCCCGGTCTGGCAGAAGCCATTGATCCGCTGGAATATCTAGGCCTCAACGGAGCCTCTATGGCGGGCATGGCTTTGGTCGTTTTAGCTGGAATTTTGGGAGCTATGGAATTCCAGTCTCACAGCTTGAGAACTAGTCTTTTATCCTGTAATAACCGCCTGAAGCTGCTTGTTGGGAAACTTATGACCTTTACTTGCTTTTCTCTTGTCGTTAGCTTCTTATCGATCTACTTTAGTTATATGGTCATGCATCTGGCTTTAGGAAAGGAAGGGCTTGATCCGATTCTGCTCAATCAGGCAGCTTGGAGTCTGATTTTGTGGAAAACCTTATCTCTAACCCTATTGGGAATCCTTTCGTTTTTGTTAGGTTTATTGGCTCGGACCATGTTAGTTCCTATGCTTTTTCTCGTACCCCAAATCTATAATCTGGGAAACTACCTGGCAGCTCACACGAGTTGGGGAGCTTATTTGCCACAGCCAGCAGGAGAGTTGTTTACTGCAACGCCAACTTCCCAATATGCCAACAATCCCTTGCAAGGGTTGTTGATACTTGGCGCATGGATACTAATCATCGGCGGCATGACTTCTCTGCGCTTTTTGAAGACGGATTTGGGAGGGAGATACTGATGATAAAAGCTCTGCTTAAAAGTGAATGGATTAAGTTCCGTTCTTACTATCTCGCTCTTGGTGCAGCCTTGGTGGCTCTGGTAGCTGTTCCATTTTTTCTAATGAATCTTGACTACAGTCAGACAGCAGTTGGCCAGACGAAGGCTCTGAGCGAGGCTTTGCATGCCCTCTATCTGGCGCAGCCTGTCATCGTCATCTTTACTTCGCTCTATTTTGCTCAGGAGTTTGTCAAGTCAGGGATGCGAACGAATTTTCTAACCGTATCAAATAGAAAGGCTTGGTTGGCTGGGAAATTCCTTTTTCTGGTCTTGCTGCTCTTGGTTCTCTACAGTATCATGGTAGGCAGCTGTTTCCTTGTTATGCTGGCTCGTTTTGACCTAAGCTTTAGCTGGTCCTTACTGGGGAAATTCCTCTATTACAGCTCTTTTGGTCTTCTCAGCAATCTTTTTTTGGCTTTTTTAACTGCCGTTCTCGCTTTGCTCTTTCAATCTTGGGTTGTGCCAGTATCGGTGCTCTTTCCTCTCTTGATTGGTCTCAGCCGTTTATTTGCGACTTTCATCAAAGAAGCAAAATACCTGCCCGATCTGGCTACGCTAAATCTTTTTGAGTATGAAGGACTTCAGCATTCAATAGATCTCTTAGGGCTGGGGATACAGCTGTTATGGTTAGCTTTGGTTTGGAGCCCTACTATATTCTTAACCTTGAAACGAGATGTTCGCTAGAGGTATGCTATAATGGAAATCATGAGACAGTATCGTATTTTGGTGGTTGATGACGACCAGAGCATTTTGAAGCTGGTGAAAAACGTCCTAGAGCTAGATGCTTATGATGTGACGACGCTTGATCGGATAGAAGACCTAGAGCTGACGCATTTTGTCGGATATGACTTGATTCTGCTGGATGTGATGATGGAGCCTGTTAATGGTTTTGAGCTGTGTTCCTACATTCGTCCTCATCTTTCGTGTCCAATCATCTTTCTGACGGCTAAGGAATTGGAGGCGGACAAAGTGGAAGGGCTCTTTCGCGGAGCAGATGACTATATTGTCAAGCCTTTTGGAACCAAAGAATTGCTGGCGCGCGTCAGAGCTCATCTTCGGCGGGAGGAAAGACGTGAGGAGCGATATTCTGAAATTGCTTCTTGCCAATTTTATCCAGAGCGCTACGAAGTTGCCTGTTTTAGTAAAGTCTTGAAATTTTCAGAGCGAGAGTTTAAGCTGCTACATTTACTAGCTAGCAATCCCAAGCAGACCTTTTCAGCTGAACGTCTTCATACCTTGCTTTATCCAGAAAGCTCAGAAACACAGCTTCGTTCCATCTCAGAATACGTATATCAGATTCGTCAAAAATGTAAACAAGAAGGGCTACAAGCAATCGCAACAGTGAGAGGAGTAGGCTATAGATGGCAATTAGAACCCGTAATTTCAAAAGCCTAGTCTGGACAACTAGTTTAAAAATCGTCTTTTTCCATGTTTTGATTTTTGTGCTTATAGGTTATGAATTTACGCAAGGAAGTGATCACGTTCTTTTCACCTTGTTCTTTTGGGCGGGGAGCTTGCTGCTGATTACTTTTTATCATATTTTGAAATTGCTCCGAAAAATCGACAGGGAAATAAAAATGCTAACGAACGAGAAGCTTTTAGAAGAAAATCAAAGCCAGCTTTTTCGGATCGAGGAAATGCTCGAAGTCTATAGCGATTTACGGAGTAGCCACCAAGAAAATGCTCGTCTTCTAGAAAAAGAGCAGCAGCATAATCAGGAGTTGATTTTACAGCTATCAGCGACATCGCACGATTTGAAAACGCCCCTAACTGTGATTAAGGGGAATGCTGAGCTCTTGGAATTGGCGCAGTTAGGACAGCCACAGGCAGACTATGCTGCTGAGATTTTGCAGGCTAGTTACAAGATGGAAGAATATTGTGGCTCTCTTATTGATTACGCTAAGGCTTTTCAGATTGATTCTAATCAGTTCAGTCAGCTTTCCTTAGAGGACTTTTTGGCTTATCTCCAGGACGATTGGGCACTGTTCAGTAAACAGGAAAGCTATCGTTTTTATCTCCAAGAAGATTGTGATCTTAGTCTGATTTTGTCGATTCATTTGGACTATCTCAAACGGGCTTTGCTCAATATTTTACTGAATGCGCTTGAACATGCAGACCAGGATCAAAAGGAAGTCAAGCTAACGGTATCAGTGCAGCAGGACCAGTTAGTTTTTGCTATCTGGAACAATGGCCCTGCATTTTCAGAGGAGATGCTGCTGGGAGCGGAACAGCTCTTTTATCAGAGTGACCAAAGCCGCAATTCAGCTAATCCCCATCATGGTATCGGCTTAGCCTTTTCTAAGCAAGTAGCTCTCTTGCATGGTGGTCGTCTGACCCTGCTCAATCCAGCCCAAGGAGGAGCCTGTGTCGAGTTGACAATTTCATTGAAATAAATGAGAATGGAAAATCATAAAAACGCATAATACCAAGTGTCCAAAAGACTTGATATTATGCGTTTGATTTTTTTATTATGTAAAGATTTACTGGATTTTTCTCTCAAATTGAGTTTTTGTCCAGCCTTGTTTATTTACTTCCGATACAAACGATCGTATTGGTAGTATGGGTCAAAGGTTACGTTGATGCCTAGTTTGCGAAGGACATTCTTGTCTTCATCGGTCAAGATGATGGTTGAGTGGGCTTCGCTTCCTTTGAGGTTGCCAAGTTCTTCCATGGCACGCGCAGCATCAGGATTTTCCATAGCTGTGATTGCAAGGGCAATCAGGATTTCATTTGAATGCAGGCGTGGATTGCGACTACCGAGATGGTTGATTTTAAGACCTTGAATTGGTTTGACGACTTCAGGCTCGATTAATTTCACTTCCTTAGCGATGTTAGCTGATTTTTTGATGGCATTGATCAAGGCAGCAGCTGTAGGGCCAAAGAGTTCAGAGTTTTTACCAGTGACAATGTCGCCAGATGGCAATTCGAGAGCTAGGGCAGGTCCGCCAGTTTCTTCCGCTTTTTGACGTGCTGCGACAGCAACCTTACGGTCTGCAGGTGTGATACCGAGGTCGTTCATGAGAAGTTCAATCTTCTTGACAGCAGATTCCCCAACTTTTTCAGCCTTGAAGTCAAGAACTGTTTGATAGTAACGGCGGATGATTTCTTGTTTAGAAGCTTCGATAGCAGCCTCATTATCTGTAATAGCAAAACCAACCATGTTGACACCCATGTCTGTCGGTGAAGCGTATGGAGATTCACCGAGAATGCGTTCCAACATATGTTTGAGCACTGGGAAAATTTCGATATCACGGTTGTAATTGACCGTTGTTTCTCCATAGGTTTGGAGATGGAAAGGGTCAATCATATTGACATCATCAAGGTCCGCGGTTGCAGCCTCGTAGGCCAAATTGACTGGATGATGAAGGGGAAGATTCCAAACTGGGAAGGTTTCAAACTTAGCGTAACCAGACTTGATGCCATTGAGTTGGTCGTGGTACATATTGGACATACAAGTTGCCAATTTTCCAGAACCAGGTCCAGGAGCAGTTACGACAATCAAGTTGCGACTGGTTTTGATGTAGTCGTTTTTCCCCATACCTTCTGGAGAAATGATGTGGTCCATATCCGTCGGATATCCTTTGATTGGATAATGGAGATAAGAATCAATTCCATTTTTATCAAGCTGGTTACGGAAGGCATCTGCAGCGGGTTGACCAGCGTATTGTGTGATGACAACCGAACCAACAAAAATTCCCAGCTCATTGAATTTGTCAATCAAGCGAAGAACTTCTTGATCATAAGAAATTCCTAGGTCGCCACGCGCTTTGGAATGCTCAATATTGCTAGCGTTGATAGCGATTACAACCTCAACCTGCTCTTTCAATTCTTGCAAGAGCTTGATTTTGTTGTCAGGCTCATAACCAGGAAGGACACGAGCAGCGTGGAAATCTTCTAACATTTTGCCACCAAACTCTAGGTAAAGCTTGCCGTCAAATTGGTTAATGCGCTCCAAAATGTGGTCGCGCTGTAGATTCAAATATTGTTCAGAACTAAAAGCTTGTTTTTTCATTTTTTTACCTCTGACCTCTATTATAATAAAAAATTGGAAGATAGGAAACTACGGAGTCAAAAAAGAAATCAAAAAGATTAGGCAAACGCTTGCACTAAGTTTGAAAAAACGCTATCATAGACTATAGATTATTAAAATAATGAGGTAAGAAGATGCAAGAAAAATGGTGGCATAATGCCGTAGTCTATCAAGTCTATCCAAAGAGTTTCATGGATAGCAACGGAGATGGGATTGGTGATTTACCAGGAATTACTAGTAAGTTAGACTATCTAGCTAAGCTAGGGATTACAGCGATTTGGCTTTCTCCCGTTTATGACAGTCCTATGGATGATAATGGTTATGATATTGCAGATTATCAAGCGATTGCAGCTATTTTTGGGACTATGGAGGACATGGACCAACTGATCGCAGAAGCTAAGAAGCGTGGCATTCGAATTATCATGGACTTGGTGGTCAATCATACCTCGGATGAGCATGCTTGGTTTGTCGAGGCCTGTGAAAATCCTGACAGCCCTGAGCGAGACTACTATATCTGGCGTGATGAGCCCAACGATTTGGATTCCATCTTTAGTGGGTCTGCTTGGGAATACGATGAAAAGTCGGGACAATACTATCTTCACTTTTTCAGTAAAAAACAGCCTGATCTCAACTGGGAGAATGAAAAACTTCGCCAGAAAATTTATGAGATGATGAACTTCTGGATTGATAAAGGTATTGGTGGTTTCCGTATGGATGTCATTGATATGATTGGGAAAATTCCTGACGAGAAAGTAGTCAATAACGGTCCTATGCTGCATCCCTATCTAAAGGAAATGAATCAGGCGACCTTTGGCGACAAAGATCTCTTGACAGTAGGGGAGACCTGGGGAGCAACGCCAGAGATTGCTAAGCTTTACTCGGATCCAAAGGGACAAGAATTGTCAATGGTCTTCCAGTTTGAACACATCTGTCTTCAGTATCAGGAAGGGCAACCTAAGTGGCACTACCAAAAAGAGTTAAATGTAGGGAAGTTAAAAGAGATTTTTAACAAATGGCAGACAGAGTTAGGAGTTGAAGATGGCTGGAATTCCCTCTTCTGGAACAACCATGACCTTCCTCGTATCGTCTCTATCTGGGGAAATGACCAAGAATACCGTGAAAAATCTGCCAAAGCCTTTGCGATCTTGCTTCATCTTATGAGGGGGACTCCTTATATCTACCAGGGTGAAGAGATTGGGATGACCAACTATCCGTTTGAAACACTGGACCAAGTAGAAGATATTGAATCCCTCAACTATGCGCGTGAAGCTCTTGAAAAAGGCGTTCCGATTGAAGAAATCATGGACAGCATCCGTGTCATTGGTCGTGATAATGCCCGTACCCCAATGCAATGGGATGAAAGCAAAAATGCTGGCTTCTCAACAGGTCAACCTTGGTTGGCAGTTAATCCAAACTACGAAGAAATCAACGTTCAAGAAGCACTGGCAAATCCAGATTCTATTTTCTATACTTATCAAAAACTCGTTCAAATCCGTAAGGAAAACAGTTGGCTGATTCGAGCTGATTTTGAATTACTCGATACGACTGATAAGGTCTTTGCCTATATTCGTAAAGATGGCGACCGACGTTTCTTAGTTGTGGCTAACTTGTCCAATGAAAAACAAGATTTTTCGGTAGGAGGAAAAGTTAAGTCAATCTTGATTGAAAACACTACTGCTAAAGAAGCAGTTGAAAAACAAACCTTAGAGCCATGGGATGCTTTCTGTGTGGAACTAACGAATTAAAATAAGTGAACAGCACCGCAAAAGTTAGATTTTTTCTGTCTGACTTTTGGGGTGCTGTTTAATTTGTGGATGTTTTTTAATTTTACAGATAGAAAAAGAGAAGACCAAATGGTCTTCTCAACGGGGGAACTGAAATAATGGAAAAGAATTAATCAAAGAGGGTTATTAGTCTTTGAAATTCTTTTGGAAAATGAGGAGAGACAAGATAGAAGTAATAGCTGCCAAGAAGAGGAAGGCAGTTGCTTCTTGTTCCCCGGTTGCAGGGAGTTCACTTTCCTTGTCTTCTTTGACCGTGGCTGTAACAGGAGCTTTTTCATCTTTTGATGATGAATTATCTGTTACGGCTGGAGCAGGTTTTTCAGTCTCTCTTGGTAGAACATACTCAGGAAGAGTCACAACTGGTGGCGCTTCTGTTCCAACAGAGCTTTGTTTGCTACCTACCTCAATCACTCGATCTTGAGCTGGAGTTGCTTCTGTTTGGAGAACCTTGCGATTGTCACCGTCCACTTCAACATACTCGACTAAGAGACCGTCTTTTCCTTCTGATAGAACTTGCTCTTTTCCTTTGTCTAATTGTGGGTTTTCGCGACGGATAGTCTTGAACGGTACGACCTTATTGACGATTTCCAAGCTTGGAAGTGTAAAGACAAGGTCTTTAACCCCTTCCTCAGGACTTGAAGAAGTAATTGGTTTCTCAGGTTGCGCTGGTAGAGGGTGCTCAGGAAGGGTCACAACAGGAGGTGCCTCTGTTCCTACTGAACTTTGTTTAGTGCCTACCTCAATCACTCGATCTTGAGCTGGAGTTGCTTCTGTTTGGAGAACCTTGCGATTGTCACCGTCCACTTCAACATACTCGACTAAGAGACCGTCTTTTCCTTCTGATAGAACTTGCTCTTTTCCTTTGTCTAATTGTGGGTTTTCGCGACGGATAGTCTTGAATGGTACTGGTTTATTGACAATTTCCAAACTTGGAAGTGTAAAGACAAGGTTCTTAACTCCTTCCTCAGGAGATGAAGAAGTGATTGGTTTTTCAGGTTGAGCCGGTTTTTCAGGCTGAATTGGTTTTTCAGGTTCAGCAGGTTTCTCAGGCTGAACGGGTTTCTCAGGCTGAGCTGCTTCGAGCTTGCTGATTTGTTCGAGAGCAGTTTCTAGCGCTTGATTGACTGCTTCCTGAGTTTTAGCTTCTTGGATTGCAGCAATGGCTTGGTCAGCAATTTCTAACAATTTCTTCTTAGCTTCCTTGTTGGATCCAAGCTCAGCGACTTTTTTCTCGATAGCTTTCGTCAAGCTGTCCATAGCCTTATCGTACTCAATTTCCGGTTGTTTTGGTTCAGCTGGTTGCTCAGGCTGATTAGGTTTCTCAGGTTCTTCTGGCTGTTCCGGTTGCTCTGGACTAGGCTCCTCTTGACCTCTTTGATAGTTCTCATCCTTGGATAGGATATCTTGTAGGGCACTGACCGTCAACATGACTTCTTGAACATCCACTGCATCAGCACTGAGTTGGTTTCTCAATTTTTCTAGATTTGCTTGGAAAGCTTGGCGTGCGGTAGCCGTATTTTTCAAGCCTGCTGGGTCAAAGTTGGACAGATCATCTTTCCATTTTGAGATAGACTGGATGATATCTGCCTTGCTGTAGAGTTCACTACCTTCGCCACGAGTGATGAATTGGTCTACCTGGATACCGATATTTCGAGACAAATCGTTTCGTTCAGGATCGAGTTGAAGGGTGACTGCGTGCAAGTTTTCGTCCAGACCTTTTAGGCTAACCAGAGTTTGATTACCTTGGCGTTGGGCAGCGTGACCGCTAAAGTATTTCTTACCATCAATAGTTGAAGCATTTCCCATGCCCTCTTGGTAAGGAACTTCTTTGCCATCTAGAAAGACTTTGTAGATACCATGATTTGGATCAACATAGCCCTTGATATCAAGTCCAGTACCGTAGAAGTAGGCTGTGACAGTTGTCTTTTTCTTTTGCTCATCAGTTAAGCGACCAAAGGAAGCCCAAGACTCCGTTTTCTGATACTTGTCTGCCGAATTGGTTTCATGGTGCCAGCCAGGACTGTAATCCAACTGACTAGCTTGGTCATCATAACTTGTTTGGTCCTTGACCAGTAATTCAGCTTTCATCACTTGGATGGTTGCATCGGTAGCAAAACCGAGCAAGGCACCATCAGAAACAGAAGTGAGCTTGGCTTTGAAGTCAAAGATAGAGTCGGCTTGTTCTGTAAAGTCAATCGTTGGGATGGTAACAGTCTTTTCTGTTTCTCCGTCTTTAAAGGTCACATCTTGAGTTGTATCTTGGTAAACTTTACCGTGAACTCCAGTTCCAGGTTCTGTGATGAAGCGAACAGTAGCAGCCCCCTTGCTTCCACCAACACGTTTAATCTTAACAGTGACGGGTTTTCCTTTTTCGACTTCGTAGTTGGTAGACTCAAGTTCAAACATCCCTTTACTATCATTGTTTAGGGTGTAGATTCCTTCTGTAGCAATTGGTTCGCCTGTTTTATTAACAAGGGTAATGGTATGTTGGCCAGGTGCTAAATCACCTGTCTCAAAGACTTTTTGGCTACGTTTACGGCTAGTGTTCTTGGTTTGGACATCGGCAACCTTTTGGCCATCAACGTAGACGGACATTTCTCCATGACCTGGGTCGACTGTAGAGACGACATAGGCCTTGGTTCCTGTGAAGGTATAGCTTACTTTGGCATCTTTTTGATTGGTCCACATAGAAGTGCCACGAACACCTTCAGATTCATTGTACCAAGTTGTACCAGCCTTGTCAGCGGTTGTATTTGAGTGGTATTCAAGTCCAAGAGGGTAACCGTCTGTCTTCTCAATGCTAGTAGGTGTCTTGTAGACTGAGAAGTTGGTCAAGATTGGAGTTGCTTGAGCACCAGTGATAGTTACACGGATTTTTTGTGCTTCTACAGGTTGTCCTTGAATCAAACGGCGGTAGCCTACTGTTGAACCTTCCCCATATGGAACCCAGCGTCCGTTGATTTCGACTTCAATCTTGAAACCAGAAATCCGTTGACCTTTGGCGATGTCTTCTTTGAGTTCGACAACGTCAAAGCGTCTCTTTTGTCCTAAATCGACTGTAAAGCTACCAGTTGTGGCATCATTTGAGAGCGCCCAGCTAGTATCATCTTTACCGTCTGTCAGGTGACTTTCCTTGTAAAGGTGGTTCTGACGAGTAGAACTTGCTGTTACAGTGGCACCTTTGGCAAAGTCAGTCGCATACATTTGGTCTAGGGTTGCTTTGAACTCCTTCAAGCGAGCTACATCTGCATCTGCGAATTTTCCTTCTTTATTTGGTGGAATGTTGAGAAGGAGTGGGGTTCCACGACCAACAGACTTGAAGTAGATATCCATCAGCTCTTTGAGTGATTTCGGCTGTTGATTGTCATGGTAGAACCAGCCAGAACGAATCGAAACGTCAGCTTCCCCTACAGAGTACATATCACCATCTGGGTCACCATGGTTGAGGTATTCGTTTTTCACATCGTCTGTGATGTTAGCTCTCTTGACTTTATGCCAGACAGGGTCACCTGCGATTCCCCGTTCATTTCCGATCCAGCGAACGCTTGTCGGTTGAGCAGAGAAGATAGCAATATCTCCTTCGGCTTCTTTGATGTATTTGAACCATTCATCAAAGGTATAGGTTACTTTTTGGGCACCGCTACCACGCGCACCGTCCATCCAAACTTCGATAAATTTCCCTTTGTTACCGTATTTCGGATTACCAAGGATTTCTTTTAGTTGGTTGAGATAGTATTGGTTGTATTCTTTTTCAGTTGCGACATGGTATTTTGGATGATTAGCATCCCATGGTGACAAGTATACACCCATATTCATGTCGTACTTGCTAGCAGACTTGGAAACTTCTTCGAGAAGGTCACCCTTTCCATCTTTCCATGGGCTAGCAGCTACGGTATGGTTGGTGTACTTAGATGGATAAGCAACGAATCCGTCGTGGTGCTTAACAACCATAATGGTTCGTTTGAAGCCTGTTTCCTTCAAAGTGCGAATCCACTGGTCAGTATCCAAGTTGGTTGGATTGAAGTATCGGGGGTCTTCTTTCCCATTTCCCCATTCAGAATTGGTATAAGTGTTCATTCCGTAGTGAATGAAGGCTGCCAATTCTTCTTTGTGGTAATCAAGTTGGGCCTTGCTTGGAAGAGGTCCATGGTTGCCAATCTCAGTTTCTTTATCTTCTGGATGAGCCACTGGTGGAGTCGGAGTCGTTGGATTAGCCGTATCAGCGATTGGCTCGTATTCAAAGACGACTTCATTCACCCCTTTTTGCTGGATCCTTGCTTCCAAGCTAGCTTTTACTGGACGGTAGCCAGCAATGTCTTTTGCATGGAAGGTGTTGACAAAGGAAACCTCATACTCTTGGCCTTCATTGTTATCAACTGTCGCCTCAGCTAGTTCAGTAGTGGTTCCTTTTTGACGGTAGTAAACTTTGAAGGAGCCTTTGTTGACTTTATAGACCACCTTGATGACACGTGTACCGGCAGGCGCTTTGCTGACAACATTGTGATCTTCAGCCCAAGTATCTTTTAGCTGTTTATTAACTGCTACGCCATCAATGGATACAATTTCGTATTTGTCTTTATTCTTCTGATAGAAGTCTGTTTTCTCAATTTCTTTTTTGAAATTATAGTCAAATGGCGAATCAACAGCTGTCTGTTCGATAAAGGTGTCATTATCTTTGACAGGATTTCCTTCTTCGTCTTCGTGTTGGATAACCACACGTCCGTATTCAACTCCTTTGGTCAAGGTAGCAATCCCATCTTGGTTGAAGGAATATTCGTTGCTTCCGATAACAGCTTTCTCATTCCGAAGCATACGCCCCTCATCAGTAAAGTAGTAACGATTTCCGTTATCTCCTTGGTACCAGCCTTTCACACCATATTTGGCAATCATGTCCTTAACCCATTTCAGTTGTTCAGGTGAAAGGACAAGTCCGCCACCAAAGCGATCCTTTTCAGCCACACCATTGTCAACGGTTCCGTGTTGATGGACACCCAGAACTTTTCCTTGGCTATCGACAATCCCGCCACCAGACAAACCAGATACAGAAGTAGTTTTGTAGGTGATACCAGTCGTTCCCTTATCATCATAGGACTCAACAGATCGGATAGTCCCATCTGCCTTGTAAAGTTGGCCAGCTAGGATAGGCTGTTTTAACTCTTTTGAGCTCGAGTCTGTTGGGTAGCCAATCGTACTAATGGCTTCTCCTGGTTGATGTGTCTTGTGATCCGCTAAAGGCGCAAAGGTTGCTGCTTTGTTTGGACTAGCAATTGGAAGAGGAATAGGAGCTTCTACAAGAGCAAGGTCGTTTTTATAACCTTTTCCAAACTCCTTCTTGTTCCAGAAATGGATGTCCTTTTCTCTGAATAAAACCGTAGTTCCAGAAGATGGAAGTGAGTTTTTCTTTTCGCTGTTTGAACCAACGTTATAGTAGAACTGGGCAGATTTTCCACCACGGATGTGACCTTCGCCGTTTTCTTTATTGGCTTCTAGGAAGTTATGTGCAACGGTAAGAATCAAATTAGGTGCAACAAAGATACCAGATCCTGAAACGAGGTAGCGTTGCTCTCCTGCATTGTAAGTGCTGTAAACCATAGTGGCAGCAGTAGCAGGTTGTCCCTCGTAGTTGATGTGTTTGAGGTCTTGTCCTCCGTTAATAATAGCACGGTTTCCATTCTCAGCTTCTTTTGGAGCTTCTTCCTTATCCTTTAGAATGCTCTTAGTTTCTACTTCTGGACTAGCTTTCTTGTCAACGATAGTAGTCGTGTCGAGTTCTTTGACAGGTGTCTCTGGATAGGCACGGTCCTGAATTTCTTCAGGGAGCAAATCAGCACTGCTGGTATCGGCAGCAGGTGTTTCTTGTTTTTCAGTTTCTACTTGACCTGCTTCTTTAGCTGGTTCAGTCTTGCTTTCCTCTAGATCTGCGACTTGTTCAATTTGCTGGTCTAAATTGGATGTTGCGGTAGGAGACGTTTCGTCCGCACGCACAGTTCCAGAAGCAAAAAATGCCAGTCCGACGATGACAGAGGCCACACCTACAGTCAACTTTCGAATGCTAAATGTTTGCCCTTTTTCAAAAAGGTATCGATTCATAATATACTCCTAGTTTTTAGAAAGGCAGTCAGCTACTGCCCGAGCCCAAGTCTGACTTGGTTACAACTTGATTTAAGGAAAACAATTCTCTGATAATTTGTAAGCCTCTTACCCCCCCTATTTATAAAGCGCTTTCATTTTAAGATAAAAAAATTTAAAAGGTCATTTCTCCCTTAAAATGACTGAAAACTTTTAATATAACAAATATACTAAATTAATGAAAGAATTGCAATAGCAAAAAGCAAAAAAATAAATATAAATTAAAGAAAATCAGTTACTTTTTAAAGAAAAAAAGCATCCTTTCAGTGTTCAAACTAAATGAAAGGATACGTTTTAAAAAGAAATTAGAGTATTTTTTGAAAAGACTCTTGGATGGTTTGGGGGTCTGTTTTTGAAGAGAAGCGCTCAAGAACTTGCCCATCTCGACCAATGAGAAACTTAGCAAAATTCCATTCGATTCGTTTTCCTAGCGGGCCAGATTTCTGGTCTTTTAGCCAAACATAAAGAGGATCTGCTTCCTTGCCGTTGACCTTGATCTTGGCAAAGCGAGGGAAAGTTGTCTGATAGTGAAGGCTGCAGAAGCTATTGATTTCCTCTGCGCTGCCGGGTGCTTGTCCCATGAACTGATTGCAAGGGAAATCTAAAATTTCAAAGCCCTGATCTTGATAGCGTTCATAGAGTTCTTGAAGTCCCTGGTACTGGGGCGTTAAACCACATCCAGTAGCAGTGTTGACAATCAAGAGAACTTTGCCACGATAGCTCCCCAGGGGAGTTACTTGGTTGTTTTGGTTCAAAACGGAAAAATCATAGAGTGAAGTCATGAGAGCCTCTTTTCTTTTTCTACATTGTAACAGTTTTTACCCTTTTCGTCGAGTTGGATGAGAGAAGTTGTCAAAATAATACACAATTGTACATAAATCAGGACAAAATGATGCTCCTTTTATGAAACATGGTATAATAGGCCTATATAGCTAAATGGAGTGTACCTATCACTAGGGAATGAGAAAAAGGATAAAACAGCCATGTCAAGAGTAAAAAGTGATCTAAATCTTGCGCAAACATATGCGAGTCAGCTGAAAAGTGCTTGTCAATCTTTAACAGCAATCGCTGTGGCTAGTCAGGATGACTTAACGACCCTTCAAGGGAATAACAAGGCCCATCAATGTCTGACAAAGAATCAAAATCTAGCTAGTCAGATAACAGCCGCTGTCACCCTAACTTCCGAACGACTTCACTCTGTAGCGAGTGATTTTGAAGCGCTAGATAAGGCTGCGGCCAATGGTTTTGGGAGTCATACATGAGCAAGTTAGATGAGTTGAAGAAAAGAGAGCGAGAACTCTTGTACCAGCTAGAAGACAATGGGAAAGAGAACTACCGCACCAAAGAACTGATAGAAACCTTTGAAGGATATGATAGAGCTAGCCACCGTTATCAAAGTGATTTGTGGGAGGCGGCCTATCAGAGCCGATATGCAGGACAGTTGGAAGAAACGCTCCTGCAAAGAAACCAACTTAAAAACCAAATCCTTGAGGACCTCACCTACCACATGGATGATTTGAAGAAAGAAAAGTTCCGGTTAGAGGGAGACTTGGATGCGGTTTACTATGAAAGACGCAAAGAACTAGAAAGAGAGGAGGAAAAACGACATGGGCATTGATATGTACTTAGAACAATCACAACTACAAAGTTCGAGTGTAGCGACCATGTGCCAATCTCAGGTGGAGGCTTATCAAGACTTGCAATCAGCCATTCAAAAGTTTTCAGAGGATACGGAGAGTCTAAAGGGCGATGCTTATAATTCGGCTAGAAGTTTTTTTGCAAGTGTCTTGCTTCCCTTGAGCAAAGGGGGACAGCTCTATGCGGAAACTTTCTCTCAAGCTATCAAGAAATTACCAGAAGACTACCAAACGATGGTCGACAGCAAGAGTTGGCGTGAGGATGATCTGCTTGATAAGATCCACCAGGAAGAGCAGATGATCGCCTACCTAGATGAAGTCAACCAATCCCTTTCTTCCTTGACCATGGATAGCGAAGAAAAAGGAAGATTGAGACGCAGTAATGTGGAACTCATGCGAGGACACCACGCGAATAAACGTGTCTATGAAACGATTTTGAAAGACCTACGTGCCTATGATAGCTATTCAGGAGGACTTTTCGATGATCTAGACAGTATCGACGTGCAGTTGAGTCGAGGATTGGCTCAGATCGAAACGAGCTGGGATGCCAAGCAAGGCGTCTTTAAAGTCCCATCTGATCTGACTTGGGCCAACTACCTGACTGCCTATGCTGATACAAAGGACTTGCAACTCAGCCGTCAAGAGAAGGCCTTTGTCCAAACCATGATGGCAGAATACGGCTTTGATGCCGAGACAGCCCAACAACTCTTGACCATCAAGCAAGGGATAGATAAGAAATTCCCAACCTCAAGTCAAGAGTTTCGTGACTATATCTTTTTGCGAGTCGTTGGTGCGGCCAACTATGATGACTTTAAGTGGAACGAAACGGCAGGTGGTTTGGGGCATTATTTTTATAATGAATTTGTGAGTGATTCGCAGACAGGCCAAAAATGGAGAACATTAAAACCAATAGTTGAAATTTATCAAGAACTGGGGTTGAAAGAAGAAAAGGCCAAAGAACTGTATTATAATCTTAGACTGCAACACGAGATGGCGGGTGGGAAATCTGATAATATAGATCAAATTAAGAAATATGATAAAAAAATGGAACTAACCATTATGATTCCTATAAAAGTACTTATGAAGAGATTTATGGTGATACGGGTAACTTTGACCAATTTTGGGATAGCAAACTAAAGGCATACTCTAACAACGGAGCAGGTCATGCAGACTTTACCCACCAGTCCATCACTATGGCCACTCATCTTAATCCTAATCAAGTTCAGTTAGCCGATGTCTATGGTGGTAGAGAGCATGTTAAGGACTTATCAGGCTGGGAGGGAGACACGACCTTTAATGCAAATGATATGAAGCCAAGCATCGGGGAAGATGACTACAAGGCGGATTTGGACTCGGTCAACCTCATCGGTCGTATGCAAAATGGGCAATCCTATGACCAAGCAATCTCTTCTTACTATGCTGATCTTCAAAAAGATTCCTCTCAGAGAGAAAGAGAATTTTTGAAAAATAAGGATTGGAAACATATCAAAGGTACAATCTATGCAGGGGTAGCGCCTGCGGATATACTGAGAAAGGGTGAGGCATCTATTAAAGAGTATATTGAGGGAAAATACCCAGAAGTATCCGCATTTTTAAATCGTTTAGAGGCTGTGGCAGACTAGGAGGAAAAGTTAATGAAGAAACTACTAGGTATGACAGCGTTAATGTCGTTTATCATATTCATCTGTTTTTATTTCTTTATCAAACAACCTAAAAATATTTTTGATGAAATCTACCAGGAGACAGAGAAGACATATCGTACAAATAATATTTTAAGAAACATAGATGGGTTTAAAATTAGTCCAGGTTGGCCTAATGATGGAGAATATTTTGCATACACCCCTTCAGGGAAGTATCAAACTCATCCTGAAGGTTATAAAGACATAAGTATTGGATTTAATTTTGGTTCAGGTATTAAAGGAATGACGATTCTTTTTGAAAGAAAGACTAATTCGAATATTACCCTATGGTATTCAGCACACTATAATATAAAAAAGAAAATCCTCAAAAAAGAGCTTGCGATTTTTGAAGAGCCAAGGCAACCAGGCCAATTTATTGATGATGAAGAAAAAGTAAGAGAATATTTAAGAAAAAATAATATTTCCAAAGAAGAATTAGAGAAAGACTTCGACGAAATCGTCAATCAGAAGGTTTTAAAAGACTGGTGTACCATCTATGACAGTAAGTACTCGCCAAGTAACTATGGCGATGTCAAGATTGAAACCCAGTGGGAGAATTGGTGACAATATGAAGAAAATCCTAGGCCTAGTAGTCTTATTCGTGATAATCATATCATCCTGTTTTTACTTTTTTATCCATCAACCTAAAAACATTTTTGATGAGATTTACCAAGAAACTGAGAAGACCTATCTAGGAAATAATGTTTTTAACAAGTTGAAAGACGTTGAGGTACATAAATATCAAGAGTATGATGATTCTAAATTTTATCCAAGTGTCGCCTATGAGGGAAATGCTTTACCAGATAGCTATGAGAAAATTGCTATAGATTTTAATTTTAAATCCGAAGCTCAATTAAGCTTGATTTCATTTGAAAAACGGATAGAGTCCAACGTTAGTATAAAAATGTGGACTGTATATTCTCATAAAGAACGTAGTTTAAAAAAATTTGTAAAAATAGGTTTGAAGAAAGTAGATACGGAAACATATATCGAAGACGAGGCCCAAGTGAAATCCTACTTAGAGCAGTACGGTATCACTGCCAAGGATTTGGATTCTTATTACGACGAAATCGTCAATCAGAAAGTCTTGAAGGACTGGTGTTCGATTTATGACAGCAAGTACTCGCCAAGCAATTATGGCGATGTGAAAGTCGAAACCCAGTGGGAGAATTGGTGATAACATGAAAAAAATATTAGGTCTAATAGGGTTATATGCACTAATTGTATTATTTTGTTTCTACTTTTTTATCCATCAACCTAAAAATATCTTTGATGAGATTTATCAGGAGACGGAGAAAACCTATCGGTCAAATAATATTTTAAGAAAAATAGATGGCTTTGAAATCAGAGAAGTTTGGCCTAATGATAGTGAATACTTTGCATACACCCCTTCTGGGAAGTATCAAACTCGTCTTGGAGACTATAAAGATATAAGTATTAGCTTTAATTTTGGAGAAGGTATCAAAGGGATGACGATACGTTTTGAAAAAAGGATTAATTCGGATATTACTCTATGGTATTCAGCACACTATAATATAAAAAAGAAAGTACTTCAAAAGGAGCTTGCAATTTTTGAAGAGCCAAGGCAACCAGGTCAATATGTTGATGATGAAGAAAAAGTAAGAGAATATCTCAGAAAATATAATATTTCTAAAGAAGAATTAGAGCAAGACTATGATAAAATCGTCAACCAGAAAGTCTTGAAGGACTGGTGCTCGATTTATGACAGCAAGTACTCGCCAAGCAACTATGGTGATGTCAAGATTGAAACCCAGTGGGAGAATTGGTGACAATATGAAGAAAATCCTAGGCCTAGTAGCCTTATTCGTGATAATCATATCATCCTGTTTTTACTTTTTTGTGCGTCAACCTAAAAATATTTTTGATGAAATCTACCAGGAGACAGAGAAGACATATCGCTCAAATAATATTTTAAGGCATATAGATGGGTTTAAAATCAGAGCAGTTTGGCCAAGTGATGACCCTAATATTTTGTATACTCCGTTCGGATTATACAACAAAGAGAAAACACCGTCAGATTATTCTGAGATTGAAATTGGGTTTAATTTTCGAAGCTCACAGAAGGTTTTATTTATTTACTCCGAAAGAAGCCTATCTTCTAATGTTAGTGTAAAAATATGGGGAAGCTACAATTATAAATTAGGTGTTTTGAGTAAAGAAGCCACTATAATAAAAAAAGAAAATAATTCCAAAGTATATATTGATGATCAATCGGAGGTAAAATCCTACCTAGAGCAGTACGGTGTCACTGCCAAGGACTTGGACTCTTACTACGACGAAATCGTCAACCAGAAAGTTTTGAAGGACTGGTGTTCGATTTATGACAGTAAGTATTCACCAAGCAACTATGGTGAGGTCAAGGTTGAAACGCAGTGGGAGAATTGGTGACAACATGAAGAAAATCCTCGGCATAGTAGCCTTATTCGTTATAATCGTATTATCCTGTTTCTACTTTTTTATCCATCAACCTAAAAACATTTTTGATGAGATTTATCAGGAGACGGAGAAAACCTATCGCACAAATAATATTTTAAGAAATATAGAAGGTTTTGAAATCGATGATGTCTGGCCAAGTGATGGAGATTATTTTAAATATAGCCCTTTAGGAAAGTATAAGACTCCTCCAGAGGATTATCTTGAACTGAGAGTTGGATTTAATTTTGAGAAAGCGTATAGTAAACTGTTTGTTTCATTTGAGAGAAAAATAGCTGATGGTACGAAGCTATGGATGGTCAACAAATATAATCCAAATACTAAAACAATCATAAAGTCAATTCAGATTGTGATATCAGGAAATGAGGATAGTTATATCGAAGACGAAGAGCAAGTGAAATCATACTTAGAGCAGTACGGTATCACTGCCAAGGATTTGGATTTTTATTACGACGAAATCGTAAACCAGAAAGTCTTGAAAGATTGGTGCTCTATTTATGACAGCAAGTACTCGCCAAGCAACTATGGCGATGTCAAGATTGAAACCCAGTGGGAGAATTGGTGATAATATGAAGAAAATCTTAGGCCTAGTAGCACTATTCGTGATAATCATATCATCCTGTTTTTACTTTTTTGTACGTCAACCTAAAAACATTTTTGATGAGATTTACCAAGAAACAGCAAAAAATTATTTGGGCCATTATAACTTCAAAGACTTAAAAAATGTGACAGTAAAAAATCGAAAGCTTTATGATTCGAATATGAATGAAACGGATAAGTATGAATCAATAATAACATACGATGATTCTTCTCTTGGAAGCGATGTAAAGAATTTAGAACTACGGTTTAATTTTGATGGTAGTAGTAAAGGGGTAAATATTTGGTTTGAAAGATATGCTAACTCAGGAGAAAAAATTAACTTTGTTATTCATTATGAATTTAAGAAAAAAGTATTAGTTAAAAAAATTATGATTTATGAAATTAGATCAGAAACATACATTAAAGACGAGGCCCAAGTGAAATCCTACTTAGAGCAGTATGGTATCACTGCCAAGGATTTGGATTCTTACTACGACGAAATCGTAAATCAGAAAGTCTTGAAGGACTGGTGTACCATTTATGACAGCAAGTACTCGCCAAGCAATTATGGCGATGTCAAGGTTGAAACCCAGTGGGAGAATTGGTGACGAGGGTCAGTAGATATTTTGGAAAATATCCTATGAATTGAAGTGGGAATCCCACCTAGAACGAACTAGGTGGGATTCTTTGCCTATAAAATGAGAAATTAGCGAATCTTGCTCTATTTTTTAACGTGTTCCGATAAAAAGGCGTAGGTCATGGTTCCAAAGATGGCACCAATTCCCAAACCTAAGACTAGTAAAGGGAGCGTTTTATCGAACTGGGAGAGATTGTCCCAAAAGGTATCGAGGGGAAGATGCTGAACAAAGAGTTTGTGAAAGGCAGATAAGACAAACAAGCTAATTGGAATACTGACGAATACACCCCAACTACGAAGGTTGATTTGACTTTTGCTGTAGCTTTTGTGATGGATTTCGGACTGGTCATCCTTGTCCAAGCGTAAGTCACGAACTGCTAGTCTCGCCCTAGATGAGAGGACGAAGATAAGTCCAAAATAAAGGTAGGGCATGGCATCTCGAACCAACTCTATGAAGCGTCCAAATAGGAGATAGAACAAGAAGAGTAGGAGGGAGGAGTAAACGATTTGGATCAAGGAACGGGCACCTGCCCTGTAGATTATCTCTTGGCGGCATTCATCAAAAGGCCCTTGTATGTGAAAGAATAGTTTGAGTAAGCGAGTGGTGAGATCTTCTTTTTTCATGGGAGTAACCTCCTAAATGAGCGATTTTTGATTGACTTCTTTAAAGAGTTGATAGAGAGTATAGAAGTAAACCAAACTAAAAATGATACAGATTATTAGAAATACCAGGTATCTCCAATCCATAGGATTTGTTAAAAGTTGTGGAAAGGATACGAGGATAAAACAGAGAGATGCGTTTAGAAGACGTATTTTTTTTGATTGGATTTTCTGGAATCTCTGTCCCTTGTTCAATACAGGAAGGAATAAAAGAAAGATAATCAAGAAAGGATACTCAATATGTCCAGAAAGTAGGAAAAAGGTAACAAAAATACTGATAAAAACATGACTGATCAGTAGTCTAGCTAGTGATTTCATAAGGCACCTCCTAGTCGTCTTCTTGGTCTTTCTTGGCTTTTCGAATGCGAAGAGAGACGATAATTTGTATGGTCAATCCGAAGAAGAGGGTAGCTAGGATAGTTGATACAAAATGCCCTGCATTTAAAAGAGAACCAAGATAATCCTTGCTATCATCGGTTAGGACGTTCAGAAGTGGTATTCCAAAGAACATGCCCATGCCGTAGATCAGACCGGCTTTTAGACCAGGAAAATGCAGTTGTTTACTTTCTTTCTTACTTAACATTTCGGGATCAATAGCTGTGATGCCCGTTTTCTTGGTTTGAGAGACCACATAGAGGGCAGCCATCATCGAAATGCCAAACACCACGAGAGGATAGCCGATAGCAATAATTTGCGGGTATTTATAAGCAAGGACAAAGGGGATGAGATTGCCAAATGTCATCAGATAAAAGAGAACGATAAAGACCTGATTCCCGATACGATCGGCCTCGCGCCGTTTGTGTTCGTCAAGGGGACCAGAAATGCCGTATGTGCGTTTGATGAGTTTGTCAGTGAGAGTTTCTTTTTTCATTTGTTTGCTCCTTTTTTAAAAATCGTCTTCCCAAAAAAGACTGTTAAGGTCAGTTTGGAGGCTGTGGGCGAGATTGAGACAGAGTTCCAGGGTTGGATTGTACTTGTCGTTTTCAATCATGTTGATGGTCTGTCTCGAGACACCGATATCTTTGGCGAGCTCGAGCTGAGAAATTCCCAGTTCCTTGCGGAATTCTTTCACACGATTCATAGGGTCTCCTTTCTGATATGTCGTATATATTTGACTATATTATATTCTTTCGGGGATGAGATGTCAAGTATATATGACATATTTTTGAGAATTATTTTCGAAGAAACTTAGCCTTGTCTGACAAGTGCAAGCTGGTCAGATTTGTGGTAAAATAGATAAGATATGACAAAAGAATTTCATCATGTAACGGTCTTGCTTCATGAAACGATTGATATGCTGGACGTAAAACCTGACGGTATCTACGTTGATGCGACTTTGGGAGGAGCAGGCCATAGCGAATATTTATTAAGTAAATTGAGCGAAAAAGGGCATCTCTATGCCTTCGACCAGGACCAGAATGCCATTGACAATGCGCAAAAACGGTTGGCACCCTATATCGAAAAGGGGATGGTAACCTTTATCAAGGACAACTTCCGTCATTTGCAGGCACGATTGCAGGAGGCTGGTGTCCAGGAAATTGATGGAATTTGTTATGACTTGGGAGTGTCCAGTCCTCAGCTAGATCAGCGTGAACGTGGCTTTTCTTATAAAAAGGATGCGCCACTGGATATGCGGATGAATCAGGAAGCTAGTCTGACGGCCTATGAGGTGGTCAATCATTATGACTATCATGACTTGGTTCGGATCTTTTTTAAGTATGGTGAGGATAAATTCTCTAAACAGATTGCTCGTAAGATTGAGCAAGCGCGTGAGGTGAAACCCATTGAGACGACGACGGAGTTGGCAGAGATTATCAAGTCGGCCAAGCCTGCCAAGGAGCTCAAGAAAAAGGGGCACCCTGCCAAGCAGATTTTTCAGGCTATCCGAATCGAAGTCAATGATGAGCTGGGTGCGGCAGATGAATCCATCCAGCAGGCTATGGACATGCTGGCTCTGGATGGGAGAATCTCGGTCATTACCTTCCATTCGCTGGAAGACCGCTTGACCAAGCAATTATTCAAGGAAGCTTCAACAGTGGAAGTTCCCAAAGGCTTGCCCTTCATTCCAGATGACCTTAAGCCTAAGATGGAATTGGTATCCCGCAAGCCAATCTTGCCAAGTGCCGAAGAACTAGAAGCCAACAATCGTTCGCATTCAGCCAAGTTGCGCGTGGCCAGAAAAATTCATAAGTAAGAGGAAAAACATGGAAGAAAGAATCGAAAAAACAAGCCAGTTATTGCAAACGAAGTTCAAAGGTTTTTCACGTGTGGAAAAGGCCTTCTATGTTTCGATTGCTGCAACAATGCTTATCCTGGCAATTAGCGTTGTGTTTATGCAAACCAAGCTATTACAAGTTCAGAATGAATTGACCAAGGTCAATGCTCAAATCGAAGAAAAGAAAACAGAGCTCGACGATGCCAAGCAAGAGGTCAATGAATTGATTCGTTCAGAACGTTTGAAAGAGATTGCAAACTCCAAGGATTTGCAGCTGAATAACGAAAATATCCGAGCAGCGGAGTAAGAAATGAAACAGTGGAAAGAAAAAATCATCCGTTATGCCGTTCGTAACCGTAAATCTCCAGAAGAAAATCGCCGAAGAGTAGGGAAAAGCCTGAGTTTATTGGCTGTCATACTCTTCGCTGTCTTTTTGGTCAACTTTGCGGTCATTATCGGAACAGGTAAAAAATTTGGTAAGGACTTGGTTCAAGAAGCAAACAAGGTCCATCAAACAACCAAGACGATTCCTGCAAAACGAGGGACTATATACGATCGTAATGGAACGCCTATTGCAGAGGATGCGACTTCTTATAATATATATGCGGTTATTGACAAGAACTACAAGTCAGCAACTGGTAAGATACTCTATGTAGAGGATTCTCAATTTAATAAGGTAGCTGAAATTTTCCATAAATACCTAGATATGGAAGAGTCCTATGTCAAAGAACAGCTTTCTCAGCCAGATCTAAAACAGGTGTCTTTTGGTACCAAGGGAAATGGGATCACCTATGCCAATATGATGGCTATTAAAAATGACCTCAAAACTGCTGGCGTGGAGGGAGTTGACTTCACAACTAGTCCTAACCGCAGTTATCCCAATGGACAGTTTGCTTCATCCTTTATCGGTTTAGCGCAACTCCATGAAAATGAGGATGGCACCAAACGTTTGATTGGGACATCTGGATTGGAGAGTTCTTTAAATAGCATTCTGGCGGGTACAGATGGGATCATCACCTATGAGAAGGATCGTCTGGGAAATATTGTTCCGGGTACAGATCAAGCTTCTCAACAAACGGTAGATGGAAAGGATGTGTACACAACCCTTTCTAGTCCCTTGCAATCCTTTATGGAAACGCAGATGGATGCCTTCCAGGAAAAGGTAAAAGGCAAGTATATGACGGCTACCTTGGTTAGTGCTAAAACAGGGGAAATTCTGGCTACGACCCAACGGCCGACCTTCAATGCCGATACCAAGGATGGCATCACAAAAGACTTTGTCTGGCGTGATATCCTCTATCAAAGTAACTATGAGCCAGGATCGACCATGAAGGTGATGATGTTGGCCTCAGCCATTGATAACAATACCTTCCCTGGTGGCGAATACTTTAACAGTAGTGAATTGAAAATAGCAGATGCGACCATTCGAGACTGGGACGTCAATGAAGGGTTGACGAGTGGTGGCACCATGACCTTCTCTCAAGGGTTTGCCCACTCAAGTAATATCGGGATGACCTTGCTTGAGCAAAAGATGGGGGATGCAACTTGGCTGGACTACCTTAACCGCTTTAAGTTTGGGGTACCGACCCGTTTTGGTCTGGCGGATGAGTACACAGGTCAATTGCCTGCTGATAACATTGTCAATATCGCCATGAGTTCATTTGGACAAGGGATTTCAGTTACTCAGACCCAGATGCTTCGTGCCTTTACAGCCATTGCCAATGATGGGGTTATGTTGGAACCGAAATTTATCAGTGCCCTCTATGACCCCAATGACCAGTCTGTTCGTAAGTCTCAAAAGGAAATCGTCGGAAATCCTGTGTCAAAAACAGCAGCGTCCTCTACTCGGGAGCATATGGTCATGGTCGGAACAGATCCTGTCTACGGTACCATGTACAACCACAGTACAGGAAAACCAAATGTCAATGTTCCAGGTCAGAATGTCGCCCTCAAATCAGGGACTGCTCAGATTGCCGATGAGAAGAATGGGGGTTACCTGACAGGTGAAACCAACTATATCTTCTCTGTTGTGTCGATGCATCCTGCAGAAAATCCTGACTTTATCCTCTATGTAACGGTGCAACAGCCAGAGCATTATTCAGGCGTTCAGCTGGGAGAGTTTGCCAACCCAATCCTTGAGAGAGCCTCTGCTATGAAAGAATCCCTCAATCTTCAGTCAACTGCTAAGAGCTTGGATCAGGTCAGCAAGACGACAAGCTATGCTATGCCAGCTACCAAGGATTTTACTCCGGGTGACCTAGCAGAGGAATTGCGTCGTAACCTTGTCCAACCAATCGTTATCGGAACAGGAACCAAGATCAAGGAACTCTCGGTTTCTGAAGGAGATAATTTGGAAGCCAATCAGCAGATCTTGATCCTGTCTGATAAGGTCGAAGAAATGCCTGATATGTACGGCTGGACAGATGAAAATGTGCAAACATTGGCCAAATGGCTCAATATAGAAGTCGAGTGGGAAGGTAGTGGCAAAACGGTCAAGAAACAAAGTGTCCGTGCCAATACAGCCCTCAAAGACATTAAAAAAATGAAAATAACTTTAGGAGATTAAGATGATTAGTTCCATTAGTGCTGGAGTTCTAGCCTTTCTATTGACCTTGATAGGTATTCCAGCCTTTATCCGATTTTATCGAAAAGCACAGATTACGGGTCAGCAGATGCACGAGGATGTCAAGCAACATCAAGCTAAAGCTGGGACTCCAACCATGGGAGGTCTTGTCTTCCTGATTGTTGCAGTAGTAGTGAGCTTCCTTGTCGCTCTCTTTACCCAACAATTGACCAACAATGTCGGCATGATTTTGTTTATCTTGGTTTTGTATGGTTTGGTAGGTTTTCTGGATGATTTTCTCAAGGTCTTTCGTAAGATCAACGAAGGTTTGAATCCTAAGCAAAAGCTTGCTCTCCAGCTCCTTGGAGGAGTGATCTTCTACCTCTTTTATGAGCGTGGTGGCGACATGCTTTCAGTTTTTGGCTACCAAGTTCATCTGGGTATTTTCTATATCTTCTTTGCCCTTTTCTGGCTAGTTGGCTTTTCAAATGCGGTGAATCTGACGGACGGGATTGACGGCTTAGCAAGTATTTCCGTAGTGATTAGCTTGTCAGCTTACGGTGTGATTGCTTATATGCAAAATCAACTGGATATTCTTCTTGTGATTCTTGCCATGATTGGTGGTTTGCTAGGTTTCTTCGTCTTTAACCACAAGCCTGCCAAGGTCTTCATGGGAGATGTGGGAAGTTTGGCTCTTGGTGGGATGCTGGCAGCTATTTCTATGGCCCTCCACCAAGAATGGACCCTTTTGTTGATTGGGATTATCTATGTCTTTGAGACAAGCTCTGTTATGATGCAGGTTACCTACTTCAAACTTAGTGGTGGAAAGCGTATTTTCCGTATGACACCTGTGCATCACCATTTCGAGCTTGGAGGATTCTCAGGCAAGGGCAATCCTTGGAGCGAGTGGAAGGTTGACTTCTTCTTTTGGGGAGTTGGGCTTCTAGCAAGTCTCTTGACCTTAGCCTTTTTATACCTACTGTAAAACTAACTTTTGATGACAAAATAAAACAGGATGAAGGTGATCTTCATCCTGTTTTTGTGTGCTTAAAGGTTAGTTGGAGTCATCCTTTCTTCCTTTTAACATAAAAGTGGCTGTAAGGGCTAGGCTGAGTCCTGCTAAGAAGAGGAGTGGGTTGGATGCTTCTCCTGTTGCTGGCAGCTCTTCTTTAGGAGAATGATTTCCAGCTTTAGCAAGACTCGGACTAGCTGAAAGTTGTTCAGTCTCGTGTGCCAAGGTTTCTGCATCTGAACCACTTGGTTTTTCATCTGTACTAGGGGTTGTTCCAGCAGCTTGATAGACGACAGCATAGGTACTGAAATGATTAGTGATGAATTCTGCCTTTCCTTCTCGAACATCGAAATCAAGGGCTTGCAACTCCTTGGTCGGAGTGATGTAGTAGATATTTTCGACGCTAGCTGAAATAGGCAAGCGAACCAAGACAGAGCCTTTTGGCTGCAAGCTATGATCTGTTGGATTTTTCAGTTGTAGGTCGTAAGCATCATAGGTCTTGCCAAAGAGTTCCTGAGCTAGGACACGTCGGCTAGAGATATGAGAAATTCCTTCTAAGTCAGTAACTCCACCAATGATTTCCACTCCAGTTTCCTTATCTTTTAATACTCGAACTGGATAATCAGTAAGGGTAAGGGTTGGAGCATCCTGATCCCCACTAGTTCCGATAGGGTCAGTGTACTCAGGTTTTTCAACAGTAGGGGCTTCCTCTTGACCTGCTGTTCCGATAGGTTTGGTGTATTCAGGTTTTTCAACAGTAGGTGCTTCCTCTTGACCTGCTGTTCCGATAGGTTCGGTGTATTCAGGCTTTTCTACAGTAGGAGACTCTTCTTGCCCCGCCGTTCCGATAGGTTCGGTGTATTCAGGCTTTTCTACAGTGGGTGGCACTTCTTGCCCTGCAGTCCCGATAGGTTTAGTGTATTCAGGAATTTCAACAGTAGGAGCTGGTTCCTCTCCCTTGCTTGTAGTTGGTTGCTTCTCATCAACTTTCTTTTCATCCTTTTTAGTAAAGACGGCTACGATAGGGCTGCTTGTGGTATTTCCTTGAATGGTATAAGCTTCAATGGCATTTCCAGCTTTGCGATTGGTTTCGTCAGGGATTGGGATTTGAACTTGATTGTCTTGGAGTGATAGGATAGTCTGATCTCCACTTGTAACCAGATGTGTTTCATCCACTTTGCGCAAGACTAGAGGATCTTTGACACCTGGGAAGGTTACAGCGATGGCTTCCCAGTCTCCAGATGGTAGGGTTAAGGAAATTTCTTTGTCATTTTCCTTAAGAGGCGCGATGCTCGGGCTATCTATACCAACAGCAGGGGCTTTGATGATATCAAAGGAGTCTAGAGAGATTTTCTTGCGACCTTCTGGCGAATCTGGGTCAACTTGTAATGTCAGGGTATGCGGACCGTCAGTAAGGTTTGTAAATTCGCCAATAAAAGCTCTCTTTTCGGTTGCACCTGAAGTGTAGAAGTCTAGACTTGGCATTTCTTTGCCATCTAGTGTGACACGTGCTCGTCCAAGGGCAAGGCTCTTCAAACCATAAATTCGAATACCTGTTCCTGTAAAGGAAATAGTTGCCTGAGCTTCTGAAGCTGCACTAGAGTCGCTGTTGTTGATGTCAGCGTATTTTTCCGTACCTCCGTAGAGTTCAGGGTCAGACCAGTCCTTAAACTGGGAACCATACTGGATGCGCGAATCACGATCATCCATTTTTTCAATCGTGTTGCCTGTTCCTGATAGGATCTTGAAGTAGTCTAATGAAATTTTCGAGCGCTCACTACCACGCCCTTTGTGCTCACGTTTAACACGAAGAGTCAATGTGTGAGGTCCGTCAGACAATCCTGCGAAGCGACCGATGAGACTACCTTTTTCAGTTGCCCCAGCAGTATGGAAGTCAAGCTCGCCGACTTCTTTGTCATCAATTTTAGCAGTGGCAAGACCTAGTTCAGACGATTTCAGTCCATAGATTTCGATACCAACACCAGTGAAAGGAATGGTGGCAGTGAGGTCTTCGTCTGTGTAATCTCCTTTTGAAAGGTCGGCAAATTTCTCAGTTCCTCCAAATAATTCTGAGTCTGCCCAGTTTCCAAAGGCAGCTCCGTACTGGATACGGTTATCTCGATCGTCCATCAATTCACTAGGAGTTTCTACAGTGACCTTTTCAGATACTTGTGTGGAAACTTCGCCCAGCATCGCCTTGACGGTATAAGTATAGGCGAGTTGAGGATTTAGTGATCGGTCGATAAAGTTAGTTTGATTGGTTACAAATTCTCTAGTTGCAGAGGTTTGGCCAGATTCATCTTTTACTTGTCTTTGGATGACATAGTGGGTAGCGCCTTCTACTTGGTTGAAGGTGAGTTCGGCAGTGACTCCATTTTGTCGAACGGCTGTCAGACTGGTTACACGACCAGGGAAGTGTTCAAAAGTAATGACGTCACCTTTTTGTGTTGCCAGTTGGATGCGATTGTTTTTGAGAATCGTTGCTTTGACTGGTTTGCCATTGACCTTGATTTGGCTGGCTTCGATATTTGGATAGTCTACAACCAGGTCTCCACCGACATTTGACAGGAAGGACAAGCTTTGAAGGTTTTTATCTTTCCACTTCATGCTGACTTCAAAGTTACCACGGGCAATCAAGCCAGAAACTTGACCGTCTTTCCAAGCATCTGGAAGGGCTGGCAATGGTGCAATATAGCCAGTATGAGATTGGAGGAGCATTTCTGCCATCCCACTAGTTGCTCCAAAGTTTCCGTCGATTTGGAAAGGCGCGTGGGTATCCCAAAGGTTTTCTAGGGTTGAGTATTTGAGCTGTTCAGCGAGTAAGCGATGGGCACGGTTACCGTCCAAGAGACGAGCCCAGAGGTTGATTTTATTGGCCTTAGACCAACCAGTTCCACCATCTCCACGGTGATTGAGGGTTGCACGCGCAGCCTCTAGGTATTCAGCCTGATCCTTACTAAAGAGCGTACCTGGGAAGAGACCAACTAGATGGGAAACGTGGCGGTGGTGATTTTCAATCCCTTCATTGGTGAATTGAGGGCTGTCCTCCTCGTACCATTCCTTAATGCGTCCCTCTTTGTTGATGTGAAGGGGTTTTAGTTTGTCAAATTTAGCCTTGACCTCTGTAACTAAGTCTTGGTCGACTTTCAGATGGTTGGCAACTTCCATGTAGTCGTGGAATAGCTGCCAGACTAGCGATTGGTCAAAGGTGTTTCCGATGGTAATGGTCCCGTGTTCTGGTGAGTAGGATGGAGAAGACACCCAACGGTCGCTGGCCTTGTCATAGTGCAAGAAGGAGTTCCAGAACTTAGCTGTTTCCTTGAGCATTGGATAGATCTTTTCTTTGAGATAGGTTTCATCCTTGGTGAATTTATAATAGTCATAGACGTTCTGCATCATCCAAGCATTAGCAGCTGGAGACCAACCCCAATAGTAATTCCAGCCTGGAGTAGTCCAGCCAAATGGTGTCGCCTGGGTGTGGACCAGCCAACCATTTTCTTGGCCGTCTTTGGATTCGATACCTGCGTATTCCTTGGCAGCGATACGGCCATAATAGCGCATGTCGTCAATGTAATTAATCATTGGCTTGGCTGTTTCAGCTAGATTGCTCATATAGGCAGGCCAGTAGTTCATTTGCAAATTGACATTGAGGTGGTAGTCAGCATTCCAAGGTGGATTGTCTACAGCATTCCAGACTCCTTGTAGGTTGGCAGGAAGAGCATCTGTCCGATCACGAGACGAACTGATGAGTAAATAACGTCCGTATTGGAAGAAGAGTTCTTCCAATTTTTGCCCTTTTTCTGGGTTATAGCCTTGAAGGGCCTCTTTCGTCGTTTGAGCAGTCTTGTTTCCGCCTAGGTTTATTTTAACGCGGTTAAAGAGACTTTGATAGTCCTTGATATGGGCCTTTTTAAGTGTCTCGTAGTCTTTGGCCTTAGCAGCTTCTACAATCCCTTTAACTGTTTTTTCGAGGTCAATGTCTTTTCGATAGTTGGCTTTTGGATTCTGAGCAAAGTTGGTCTTGGCACTGAGATAGAGGGTCGCATAACTTGCGCCTGTAACGGTTAGTGTCTCGTCCTGAACAGTCACCTTTCCGTCTGTTTTAATTCCTAGATAGGATGCAAATTTGAGGCCGTTATCTTTGACAGTTCCCTTTAGAAGGATTCCATTTGCATCTGTAGTGACATGACCATTCTTATAGTTGGAATATTCCCAAGAGTAGTTTCCATTAGTAAGCAAGTCTTCTGTCAAGCTGTTCCAAAGGGTAAAGTCAAGTGTCTTGTTTCCTTTTTTGGTCAAGTGGGTCACGGTGACATCATCAGGATAGCTGGAGAAGGTTTCGCGTTTGAAGGTCGTCCCATCTTGGGTGTAAGAAGTGGTCGTAGTAGCCTCTGTGATATCCAAACCACGATGATAATCTGTTACAGTATCTAGCCCTTTTTTCTGGTTATTGAAGACCATGAAAATATCACCAAAGGCTAGGTAGCGACCATATTGGGCGTTGTTTGGTCCAACTAGATTTTGTTCAGCCAGTTGTTTGGCTTTTTGGCGGTCACCAGCTTCGAGAGCTTTACGAATCTCCGCCAAGACCTTGTAGCGGTCCTTGTAGTTTCCTCCGTTATAGTCGGTGCTATCGGGTTGTGGTCCTCCTGACCAGAGGGTCTTTTCGTTGTACTGGATTCTCTCTTCCCCAATTAGACCGAAAACCTTGGCTCCCATCTCTCCATTTCCGACAGGGAGGGCTTGTTTTTCCCATCCATCATAGGAGGGAGCTGTTGGTTGATCGTAGTTGAGTTGATAGTTTTCTTGCTTTGTCACCGGCTGATCTGCTTTTTCAGGTTCCTTATTTTCTTTAGCTTCTACAATGGCTTCTTCACTAGCTTGACTATTTGTCTTCTGAGCCTCCTCAGCTGGCTTGCTTTCGGAAACTACTGGACTCTCGGCTTGAGACGGATTTGTAGTTTCAGTAGCTTCAGCTGCTTTGGGCTCACTATCAGGCTTAGTGATAGCTTCGACAGAGGTTGGTTCAGTTTGCTTAACCTCAATACTGTCTGCAGCTACAGTATGGTTGACTAGAAAAACAGCCCCTAGTAAAACAGAAGCAGTCCCAACCGTCAGCTTGCGGATGCTATAGCGACAGGATTTCTCCCAAAAGTGTTTTTTCATAAAACCCTCCTTTGTGTATTCGAAATCGCTTACATTTTATAAAGCAGTTTCGTTTAATTTGTTTCTATTTATCTCCTCACTTCCCATTCTAATGGTCGCTTAGCATTTGTCAATAGCTTTTTAGCAAGAGACATATTTGTTGTTGTTTTTTCTTAAAATAGTAGAAGAAAGAGAGGAAAGGGTGGAATTATTCGTGATTTCATAGTTCAATCTGATTTTAAGACTAGCTTAGAATTGGCTTAACCCCCTCTTGAAAGCGTAAAACAAACTAGTCAGGAAAGTCACTTTATGGTATAATATAGAAGACTCAAAAAGAAACAGGAGAAAAAGAATGGATTTACTTTTAGCAATTATCTTGATTGTGCTAGCTTTTCTAGGAGGAGCTCTTGGAGGGATTTACTTAGCTCGTAAGCAAATTGAAAAAAAATATGCTGACAACCCACGTTTGAACGCTGATGCTGTCCGTGCCCTCTTGAACGCAAGTGGTCAAAAACCAAGCGAAGCCAAAGTACAACAAGTTTACCACCAAATCATCCGTCAACAAAAAGCAGCCCTTGCTAAGAACAAAAAGAAATAAATAGGAAAAGTCTGGGATGAAAGTTCCAGACTTCTCACTATGTTCAATAGTTCTCAAGGATAAGACTTTTTCCTTGCATTCTATTGATATTTGATTATGATTAAGAGAGAGGCAGTTGCCATTCTATTAAGCTGTCTATCCGTTCATTTAGAACAAGTAATCATGATGAACTATCAATCAGAAAAGAAGACTAGAAAGAAGACTGTATGGATAATCGACCAATTGGTTTTTTGGATTCGGGTGTCGGGGGCTTGACTGTTGTTCGTGAACTCATGCGCCAGCTTCCCCATGAAGAAATCGTCTATATTGGAGATTCGGCTCGGGCGCCCTATGGTCCCCGTCCTGCTGAGCAAATTCGTGACTATACTTGGCAATTGGTCAACTTTCTTTTGACCAAGGATGTCAAGATGATTGTCATTGCTTGTAATACTGCGACTGCGGTCGTCTGGGAAGAAATCAAGGCGAAACTAGACATTCCCGTCCTAGGTGTGATTTTGCCAGGAGCTTCGGCAGCCATCAAGTCCAGTCAAGGTGGGAAAATCGGGGTCATTGGAACCCCTATGACGGTCCAATCAGATATCTACCGTCAGAAAATCCATGATCTGGATCCGGACTTACAGGTGGAGAGTATGGCCTGTCCCAAGTTTGCGCCCTTGGTCGAATCTGGTGCCCTGTCAACCAGTGTAACCAAGAAAGTGGTCTATGAAACCTTGCGTCCCTTGGTTGGAAAGGTGGATAGCCTGATTTTGGGTTGTACCCATTATCCGCTCCTTCGCCCCATCATCCAAAATGTCATGGGACCTAAGGTTCAGCTCATCGATAGTGGGGCAGAGTGTGTACGGGATATCTCGGTTTTGCTGAACTATTTTGAAATCAATCGTAGCCGAGATACGGGACCTCTTCAACATCGTTTTTACACAACAGCCAATAGCCAAAGTTTTGCCCAAATAGGAGCAGAATGGCTGGAAAAAGAGATTCATGTGGAGCATGTAACTTTATGACAAACAAAATTTATGAATACAAGGATGACCAGGACTGGTATGTCGGTGTCTGGGATGTCTATGGAGGCATCTATAGCCTTATCAAAGATCCTCTCGAGCTTGATTTTATGGATTTGGCGCGGATTTTTCGTGATGAGGAAAATGGCTTTCCAATTACGATAACGGTGATGCGCTGGTCTTCTAACTTTCGTCTGCTCTCCTTTATCGTTGAGATTTTAAATGCCGAAGCAGGTCGCAATCTAGAAGTCATCCAACGTCAGGGAGCTCTGCTCTTGGTTGAAAATGGGCAACTCCTGCATGTAGAATTGCCTAAAGAAGGAGTCGATGTAGAAGCCTTCTTTGAAACTAGCAAGGTTAGAGAAACTCTGCTCATTGCGACTCGCAACGAAGGCAAGACCAAGGAATTCCGAGCTATCTTTGACAAGTTAGGCTACGACGTGGAAAACCTCAATGACTACCCAGATCTACCTGAAGTAGCAGAAACAGGCATGACCTTTGAAGAAAATGCCCGCCTGAAGGCAGAAACCATTTCCCAATTAACAGGAAAGATGGTTTTGGCAGATGACTCAGGTCTCAAAGTCGATGTCCTTGGCGGTTTGCCAGGAGTCTGGTCAGCGCGATTCGCTGGTGTGGGAGCGACTGATCGTGAAAACAATGCCAAACTCTTGCACGAATTGGCCATGGTCTTTGAACTCAAGGACCGCTCAGCCCAGTTCCACACAACCCTAGTTGTAGCCAGTCCAAATAAGGAAAGCTTGGTTGTCGAAGCTGACTGGCCAGGTTATATCAACTTTGAACCCAAGGGGGAGAATGGTTTTGGTTATGATCCCCTCTTCCTTGTGGGAGAGACAGGTAAGTCAGCAGCTGAATTAACCCTTGAAGAAAAAAATAGCCAATCCCACCGTGCCTTAGCCGTTAAGAAACTTTTGGAGGTATTTCCATCATGGCAAAGCAAACCATCATTGTAATGAGTGACTCCCACGGAGATAGCTTGATTGTGGAAGAAATTCGTGACCGCTATCTGGGGAAAGTCGATGCCATTTTTCACGATGGTGACTCAGAACTCCGACCAGACTCTCCGCTCTGGGAGGGCATCCATGTCGTCAAAGGCAACATGGACTTTTATGCGGGCTATCCAGAACGTTTGGTAACTCAACTTGGTCCAACCAAGATCATCCAGACGCATGGACACTTGTTTGATATCAATTTCAACTTTCAAAAGTTGGACTACTGGGCTCAGGAAGAAGATGCCGATATCTGTCTCTATGGTCACTTGCATGTGCCAAATGCTTGGATGGAAGGAAAGACTCTTTTTCTAAATCCAGGCTCCATCAGCCAACCAAGAGGGACTATCAGAGAATGTCTCTATGCTCGAGTGGAGATTGATGACAGCTATTTTAAAGTAGACTTTTTGACACGTGACCATGAGGTTTATCCAGGCTTGTCCAAGGAGTTTGCTCGATGATTGCCAAGGAATTTGAAACATTTTTATTGGAGCAGGAAGAGACTTTTCTTACCCCTGCTGAGAATCTAGCAGCTTTGATTGATACCCACAATGCCGACCATGCAATTTTGGTGCTGAGTCAAATCACCTATACCCGTATCCCTGTTGTGACCTTTGACAAACGCTTTGTTGGAACCATTGGGCTGAGAGACATTTTGGCTTATCAAATGGAGCAAGGTTTGACGGATGAGCAGATGGCAACGACAGACATCGTCAATATGACCAAGACAGATGTGGCAGTCGTCGCTCCAGACTATAACATCACAGAGATCCTCCATAAACTGGTGGATGAACCCTTCTTGCCAGTGGTAGATGGTGAAGGAATTTTCCAAGGAATCATCACGCGCAAGTCCATCCTCAAGGCCGTTAATGCCCTCTTGCATGACTTTAGTAAGGAATATGAGATTCGATGCAAATGAGAGATAGGATTTCAGCTTTTTTAGAGGAAAAACAGGACTTGTCTGCCAATTCCAAGCAGTCCTATAAGTATGATCTGGAGCAATTTTTAGACATTGTGGGTGAGCGGATCTCTGAGACTAGTCTCAAGATTTACCAAGGCCAGCTAGCCAATCTAAAAATCAGCGCCCAGAAGCGAAAACTTTCGGCCTGTAACCAATTTCTCTACTTTCTCTATCAAAAAGGTGAAGTGGACAGTTTTTATCGTCTGGAATTAGCCAAACAAGCTGAAAAGAAGACTGAAAAACCAGAGATTCTAGACCTAGACTCTTTTTGGCAGGAAAGTGATTATCCAGAGGGGCGCTTGCTGGCGCTCTTAATCCTAGAAATAGGGCTCTTACCAAGTGAGATTTTAGCTCTCAAGGTTATGGATATCAATCTGGATTTTCAGGTGTTGCGAATTAACAAGGCTTCCCAACAGAGGATTGTCACCATACCCACGACCTTGATTCCAGAGCTAGAACCCTTGATGGGGCAGACCTATCTCTTTGAAAGGAGTGGGAAAACCTATTCTCGTCAGTGGGCCTTTCGTCAGCTGGAGTCCTTTGTCAAGGAGAAAGGTTTCCCAACCTTATCCGCTCAAGCCTTGCGGGAACAGTTCATTCTAAGACAGATAGAAAACAAGGTCGATTTGTACGAAATTGCAAAAAAATTAGGATTAAAAACAGTCCTGACCTTAGAAAAATATAGATAATGGATATTAAATTAAAAGATTTTGAAGGGCCCCTGGACCTGCTCTTGCACTTGGTTTCTAAGTACCAGATGGATATCTACGATGTGCCTATCACAGAAGTCATCGAACAGTATCTAGCCTATGTCTCAACCTTGCAGGCAATGCGTCTGGAAGTAACGGGCGAGTATATGGTTATGGCCAGTCAGCTCATGCTGATCAAGAGCCGCAAGCTCTTGCCAAAGGTAGCAGAAGTGACAGACTTGGAAGATGACCTGGAGCAGGACCTTCTCTCCCAAATCGAAGAATACCGCAAGTTCAAACTCCTGGGTGAGCACTTGGAGGCTAAGCACCAAGATCGGGCTCAGTACTATTCTAAAGCGCCTACTGAGTTGATCTACGAAGATGCGGAGCTTGTGCATGACAAGACGACCATTGACCTCTTTTTGGCTTTTTCAAATATCCTAGCCAAGAAAAAAGAGGAGTTCGCTCAGAATCACACGACCATCTTGCGGGATGAGTATAAGATTGAGGACATGATGGGCATTGTAAAAGAGTCCTTGACTGGACGAGACCAGTTGCGTTTGCAGGATTTGTTCAAGGAAGCCCAGAATGTCCAAGAGGTCATTACCCTCTTTTTGGCGACCCTAGAGTTAATCAAAATCCAGGAACTGACCCTCGTGCAAGAGGAGAGTTTCGGAGATATCTATCTCATGGAAAAGAAGGAAGAAAGTCAAGAGGCACAAAGCTAGACTTGATAGAGAGGAAAGATGAGTACTTTAGCAGAAATAGAAGCGCTCTTGTTTGTAGCAGGTGAAGATGGGATTCGAGTCCGTCAGTTGGCTGAACTCCTATCACTTCCACCGACAGGCATCCAACAGAGTTTAGAAAAATTAGCCCAAAAGTATGAAAAAGACCAGGAGTCTAGCTTGTCCCTGATTGAGACAGGGGGAGCATACAGATTGGTGACCAAGCCTCAATTTGCAGCGATTTTGAAGGAATATTCCAAAGCTCCCATCAACCAGAGTTTATCTCGGGCGGCCCTTGAGACCTTGTCCATCATTGCCTACAAGCAGCCGATTACGCGGATAGAAATTGATGCTATCCGTGGGGTCAATTCGAGTGGGGCTTTGGCAAAGTTGCAGGCATTTGATTTGATACGAGAAGACGGGAAAAAAGAAGTGTTGGGTCGCCCCAACCTCTATGTGACTACGGATTATTTCCTAGATTACATGGGAATTAACCATTTGGAAGAACTGCCAGTGATTGATGAGCTTGAGATTCAAGCTCAAGAAAGCCAATTATTTGGTGAAAGGATAGAAGAAGATGAGAATCAATAAATATATTGCCCACGCAGGTGTGGCCAGTAGGAGAAAAGCAGAAGAGTTGATCAAGCAAGGCTTGGTGACAGTCAACGGCCAAGTGGTACGTGAACTCGCAACGACCATCAAGACTGGCGATAAGGTCGAAGTGGAAGGTCAGCCCATCTACAACGAAGAAAAGGTCTACTATCTGCTTAATAAACCACGCGGAGTGATTTCCAGTGTGACAGATGACAAGGGCCGCAAGACTGTTGTGGACCTCTTGCCCAATGTAAAAGAACGTATTTATCCTGTGGGACGTTTGGACTGGGATACATCAGGTGTCTTGATTTTGACCAATGATGGTGATTTTACGGATGAGATGATTCACCCCCGTAATGAGATTGACAAGGTCTATGTCGCGCGTGTTAAAGGTGTGGCCAATAAGGACAATCTCCGCCCCTTGACCCGCGGTCTTGAGATTGATGGCAAGAAAACCAAGCCAGCTGTTTATGAAATTCTCAAAGTGGATCCAGTCAAAAACCGCTCTGTGGTACAGTTGACTATCCATGAAGGGCGTAACCATCAGGTTAAAAAGATGTTTGAAGCCGTCGGTCTGCAAGTGGATAAACTGTCTCGGACACGTTTCGGACACCTAGACTTGACAGGCCTCCGTCCGGGAGAATCTCGTCGCCTTAACAAAAAAGAAATCAGCCAACTACACACTATGGCTGTAACCAAGAAATAATGAAACGAATCTTAATAGCGCCAGTACGCTTTTACCAACGTTTTATCTCACCGGCCTTTCCGCCCTCATGTCGTTTTGAACCTACTTGTTCCAACTACATGATTCAGGCTATTGAAAAACATGGCTTTAAGGGTGTTTTGATGGGCTTGGCTCGAATTTTACGTTGTCATCCCTGGTCGAAAATAGGAAAAGATCCTGTCCCAGACCACTTTTCCCTCAGACGAAATCAAGAAAAAAAATAACCCAACATCACCTGATGTTGGGTTTTCTTGTTTATTTCAAAGCTTTTTGAGCGTCTTCAATCATGAGTTTAGTTGATTCAAGTCCGCCTCCGCTTAGATACCAGAGGTCTGGTGTTAATTGGATAATTTTACCATTTTTAGCAGCAGGAGTTTCAGCGATGAGGGCATTTTCTAGGACGCCGTCATTGCTTGAGTTGTCCCCGCCGATGGCAAGGGTACGGTTGATGACAAAGAGGATGTCAGGATTGATTTCTTTGACACTTTCAAAGCTGACTTCCTGGCCATGACGAGAGTCTTCAAATTGAGTATCAGTTGGTTTGAATTTCAAGGTTTGATACAAGAAAGAGAAACGAGATTGGGCACCAAAGGCAGCCATTTTTCCTTCATTGAGGAGGATAGCAAGGGCTTTTTTGTCAGAACTTTCGTTTTTAGTAGCGACTTCTTGGATACTCTTATCCAGGTTTGCCAATTCTTCCTTGACTTTCTGTGTACCAGTTTCACCAAAGGCGCTTGCTAGAGATTCGATGTTGGTCTTGGTAGAAGTCCAGTAGTCGTCCTTACTTGCTTGGAAGAGCACGGTTGGAGCAATTTCTTTGAACTTATCTACGAATTTTTGGGTACGTGGTGAAGCGATAATTAGGTCTGGTTCAAGAGCAGCGATGGCTTCTAGGTCTGGCTCAACCATGGAACCCACATTGTTGACATTTCCTGCGAGATCTTTTAGGTAGGTCGGAACAGTTTTTGTAGGCATTCCGACGATATTCTTTTCAAAACCTAAAGCGCGAATAGTATCCGCAGCACCAAGGTCAAAGGTCACAATCTTTTCAGGAACCTTTGAAAGTTTGACCTCATCTAGTGAACTTTTAATAGTTATCTCTGTTGGAGCAGAGCTACTTGTCTCTGTCTGGCTAGTGCTTGAGTTTGTATTTGTACTACATGCACCAAGTAAGAGCAAGAAGCTAGCCGCTAGGGCAGTGAGATAAAGTTTAAGGGATGTTTTCATGATTTCTCCTTTTTAAAATATGATAACGATGTAGGGGTCTCCTAGATAGGCTTGTTAGCTAAGAGACAGAAGGTTCTCTAACATGAGTTCAGAATAGCTAGCTATAGATACAGATCTTTTTGCCATTGATATCAGCCAACGTGATGGGAATCTCATAGAGTTGACTGAGCGGGTCAGCCTGCATGATTTGAGCAGTCGTTCCCTTGCAAAAGACTTGACCGTCTTTAAAGGCAACAATTTCATCCGCATACTGGCTAGCCATGTTGATATCGTGGAGGACGATGATAATGGTCTTCCCTAGTTCTTCCACCAGTCGCCGAAGGATCTGCATCATGCTGACACTTTGCTTGATATCGAGGTTGTTGAGCGGTTCGTCTAGCAAGATAAAGTCTGTATCCTGGGCTAGTACCATGGCAATAAAGACACGTTGGAGCTGTCCGCCAGACAGACTATCGATGTAGCGATCTTTTAAGTTTGTCAGTTCCAGATAGTCCAGAGTTTCTCGGATTTTTCCCCAGTCTTCTGCCTTCAGCCGACCACGGCTGTAGGGAAAACGTCCAAAGCTGACCAGTTCTTCTACAGTCAATTTGGCTTGGTAATTGATCTTCTGCTTTAGGATGGTAAGCTCTTTGGCCAGTTCTTGCGAATTCCAGCTCTCGATTTCACGGCCTTTGATACTGAGAATTCCCTGATCTTTCTTGATCAGTCTGCTCATGATGGAGAGAAGAGTTGATTTTCCAGCACCATTTGGACCAATGAAGGCTGTCAGTTTCTGAGGACTGACTTCAAGCGAAATGTCTTGCAAAATATCCTGTTTTTGAATGGATTTGTCAATGTTTTCCAGTTTCACCGACGGGCCCTCCTGTAAAGTAAGATAAAGAATAAGAGACCACCCACACTCTCGATGATCATGCTGATGCGAATTTCCAGTGCAAAGACTCGTTCGATGAGGGCTTGCCCCAAGGTCAAACTAATAAATCCAATCAGAATGGCCACGATAAAGAGCAACTTGTGCCGATAATCTTTGACGATTAGGTAGGTAAGATTGGCCAGCATAAAGCCGAAGAAGGCCATAGGTCCTACCAAGGCAGTGGCTGTTGAGGTCAAGAGCACGATGCCCCAGAGGAGTTCTCTCTGTTCTTTTTCAACATCGAGTCCCAGTATCTGAGCCGTTTCTCTTTGCAGGTGCAAGACATCCAGAACGACTGCTTTTCGAAAGAAAAAGATTGTCAAAGCAAGGATGATCAGAGAACCGATGGCTAGGATGGAAGTGTTGAGATGCTGAAAGGAGGCAAAGAGACTGTTCTGCAGTTTATCGTATTCATTTGGATCCATCAGAACTTGGAGGAAGGTACTGATATTTCGAAAGAGACTTCCGAGGGCTAGGCAGATTAGCAGAATGAAGACCAGATCTTGCTTCATCAGCGTCTTCAAGTAACCTTGTAAGGCGAGAAAGAAGAGGGATTGAAGCAGAAGCAAGACTAGAAATTCTAAGACAGGAGACTTTCCAAGCTGTAGAAATTTGCTTTCAAATATCAGTAGCAGGGTCTGTAGCAAGACATAGAAGGATTCGATTCCCAAAATACTTGGCGTCAGAAAGCGATTTTCCGTCAGGGTTTGAAAATTAATGGTCGAAATTCCAGTCGCGATGGCTACCAAGAGATAAACGATGATTTTTTGGGAACGCAGCTTCCAGGCAAAGGCAGACAGGTTAGTGATGGGCCAAAAGTAGAGGAGACAAGCTCCGATGGCCAGAATAATGAGAAGCCAGAAGAGCTTGGTATGTTTGCTTTTAAACTGCATCTTTTCGTCCTCCTCTCCAGAGAAGTAGGATAAAGACGAGGCTACCGATGATTCCTAGAATGAGACTGACAGACAGCTCATAGGGCCGAATCAAGACTCGAGAGAGGATATCGCAGGCCAGAACCAGATTGGCTCCGACCAGAGCGACGATGAGTTTGGTTTGGCTCAGATTATCTCCATAGCGCTTGCGGACAAGATTGGGAACGATGACTCCGAGAAAAGGCAAGGCACCCACAGTAATCATGGTGACACTTGTCGTTAGCGCCACTAGAAAGAGGGCCAGCTTTTCAAGTAGGGAGTAAGAAATCCCCAAACTCTCACTGGTTTCCTTGCCCAGATTCATGATGGTGAAGGTTTGGGATAATTTCCAAACGGCCATCAGGATAATGAGGCCTAAGAAGAGCCACTCATACTGATGGGTCTGAATCATGGAGAAGGAGCCCTGGGTCCAAGCCGTCATACTCTGAACTAGATTGAAACGGTAGGCGATAACTTCTGTGATAGAAGCGATAATCCCACTATAGATGATCCCGATCAAGGGCAACATCCACCTTTCCTTTACAGAAAAAATAGTCATAAAGGCCAGGAAGAAGAGGGTAAATAAAATGGATGAGCCAAAAGCAAAGAGTATCTTTTGGGTCAGACTAGCCGACGGAAAGACAAAGAGGCTCAACACCATTCCCAGTTTGGCTGCTTCTGTCGTTCCAACTGTACTCGGAGCAGCAAATTGATTTTGGGTAATGGTCTGCATGAGGAGTCCTGCCATGCTCATACTAGAGGCTGCAAGGAGAATACTGATGGTTCTTGGAAGACGCGACTCTTGAAAGAGAAGCCAGGTCTGTTGGTCAAAAGCAAAGAATTTTTCCCAAGAAAAATCACTGGTTCCAATGGTAATGGAGAGAAAGACCAGGAGTAGAAGTAAGTCTGTTAAAATATGAGAGAGTTTCATACCCCCGTCCTTTCGTGTAGATTTGGTATCGAAAGATACCTGCGGATATAAATGTAACACGATTTTTTTAATCTGTCAATAAATTTTCTGACAATTTAATGTAAAAAGAAAGAAAAATTCCTGAAATAATATCTGCCCCTCTCTTTTATTGGAAAACTGAGTAAAAACCAATCCACCTTCCCACTATCCTTCTCCTATAAAAAGTGGTAAAATGGAGGACAGAAAGAAGGAACTGAAATGACAACATTATTTTCAAAAATCAAAGAAGTAACAGAGCTTGCTGCAATCTCTGGTCATGAAGCGCCTGTCCGTGCTTATCTTCGTGAGAAGTTAACACCGCATGTGGATGAAGTAGTGACAGATGGCTTGGGTGGTATTTTCGGAATTAAACATTCAGAAGCTGCGGATGCACCGCGTGTCTTGGTCGCTTCTCACATGGACGAAGTTGGTTTTATGGTCAGCGAGATTAAGCCAGACGGTACTTTCCGTGTGGTTGAAATCGGTGGCTGGAACCCTATGGTGGTTAGCAGTCAACGCTTTAAACTTTTTACGCGTGACGGTCGTGAAATTCCTGTGATCTCAGGATCTGTTCCTCCACATTTGACTCGTGGAAAGGGTGGACCAACCATACCAGCCATTGCCGATATCGTTTTTGATGGTGGTTTTGCGGACAAGGCTGAGGCAGAAAGCTTTGGTATCCGTCCGGGTGACACCATTGTACCTGATAGCTCCGCTATCTTGACAGCCAATGAAAAAAATATCATCTCCAAAGCTTGGGACAACCGCTACGGTGTTCTCATGGTAAGTGAGCTTGCAGAAGCTTTGTCAGGTCAAAAACTGGGAAATGAACTCTATCTTGGCTCTAACGTCCAAGAAGAAGTTGGGCTTCGTGGCGCTCATACTTCTACAACTAAGTTTGACCCAGAAGTCTTTCTGGCCGTTGACTGTTCACCTGCTGGTGATGTTTATGGTGGCCAAGGTAAGATTGGGGATGGAACCTTGATTCGCTTCTACGATCCAGGTCACTTGCTTCTCCCAGGTATGAAAGATTTCCTTTTGACCACGGCTGAAGAAGCTGGCATCAAGTACCAATATTACTGTGGAAAAGGTGGAACGGACGCTGGAGCAGCTCATCTGAAAAATGGTGGTGTCCCATCTACAACTATCGGTGTTTGCGCTCGTTATATCCACTCTCACCAAACCCTCTACGCAATGGATGACTTCCTAGAAGCTCAAGCTTTCTTGCAAGCCTTGGTGAAAAAATTGGATCGTTCAACGGTTGATTTGATTAAACATTATTAAGCATAAGGGAGGTGGTCGGGATGGCAGAACCAAACCTAGAAAGCCTTATAAGAGATCTCTACAACCATGCTCGTCAGGGCTTGAGTGAAGATTTAGTTGCTGCTCTCCTAGAGACTGCTAAAAAACTACCCACTACAAATGAGCAATTACTAGCAGTCCGACTTTCAGGACTGGTCACCCGTGAATTGCTCATCAATCCCAAACACCCAGCACCTGAGTTGATCAAGTTGGCGCGCTTTATCAAAAGAGAAGAAGCCAAGTATAGGGGCACTGCAGTTTCTGCTATCATGTTTGGAGAACTCTTTAAAATGCTTTGATTCCATTGTGAATCAAAGCATTTTTATATGCTCCGAAAGAAATTCTTAATGAGGAGACGAAAAAAGCCATCCCATTCAGGATAGCTTTTAGGTTATTAGATTTGTTCAGCAATGACCTTTTCGGCTAGGTTCATAGCATGGTCAGACACACGAGTGTAGTGGGAAATGATGTCGATAAAGTTGACTCCAGCTTGTGTAGAACACTCACCCTTGTTAAGGCGTTTGATGTGGGTCTTTCTGAGAACGCGTTCCATATTGTTGATTTCTTTATGACGTTCAATCAGACTCTGAGCTTTTTCAATATCATTGTTTTCCACACTATCAAGGGCATCCTTGATAAATGCAGTTGTTGCTTGATAAATCTCAGCTAATTCCTCTAAAGCAGCATCAGAAAATTGAACATTCTTACGTTGGAGGTAGTCTGTTAGGTTGAGCAAGCCTTCTGCGTGGTCCCCAATCCGTTCCAAATCACGAGATGAATCAAGGATGTTAGTCAAGACTTCACTTTCCTTTTGACTCAAGGATTCGCTTGAGAGTCTGATGAGGTAACGAGTGAGTTTTTCATCGATGGTATTGATGGCTTCCTCTGTCTTGTGTCCTTTTTCAGCTACCTTTTCATCCAAACCGATGATATAGGTATAAGAAAGGTCAAAAGCTTTGGCTGCATAGTTCCCCAAGTGCAAGAGTTCTTTTTTGGCATTTCCTAGAGCTATAGAAGGAGATTGCTGGATAAGTTGCTCGTCGAGATAAAGGGGCTCGTACTTGACAACCTCGTCTTCACCAGGGATGAGCTTGGTTACAAAGTAGGCCAAGGCTCCGATGAATGGAAATTGTACAATGGTGTTACTTACGTTAAAGGCACCGTGCGAGAAGGCGATGGTCATCTCAGGTGAGAGGTGAAGGAGTGCCTGGAAGTACTCGATCATAGCAGTAAAGGGGCCTAATAAGATTAAGCAAAGAATAGTCCCTAAAACGTTAAAGGTAACGTGGGTTGCCGCAACGCGCTTTGCAGAGACATTGGCTCCAGCTGCCGCAATGATAACGGTTAGGGTTGTCCCGATATTATCTCCGAAAAGAACTGGTAGTGAACCTTTAAGGTCAAGGAACCCACCTGCATAGAGACCTTGCAAAATCCCGATAGTTGCAGAAGATGCCTGGATGAGGACGGTAATCACTGCACCAGCTACCACTCCTAAAATAGGATTTTGTCCCAAGGTTACCATATATTCCTTGAATTGTGGTAAATCTTTAAGTGGACTCATCCCGGCACTGATGAGGTTGAGAGCGTAGAAGATTCCCCCTACACCAAACAGGATGCGCCCGATATTGTTTGCTGTTCTGTTTTTTGTGAAGAAGAGGAACATGGTTCCAAGGAAAATCAAGGGTAAAGCATACTCGCCAAGCTTGAAACCGATGATAAAGGAAGTAACAGTGGTTCCGATGTTGGCTCCCATGATAATTCCGATAGCCTGTCTAAGAGTGAGAAGACTAGCGCTGACCAGTCCGACCGTGATAACTGTAACCCCCGTACTTGACTGAATCAGGGCAGTCACGACGATTCCGACTAGAACGCCTAAAAAGGGATTGCTAGTGTACTTGTCAATGTAAAAACGAAGGCGATCTCCAGCAGCTTGTTGCAAACCGTCTCCCATGGTCTTGATACTGTATAAAAACAGTCCTAGACCTCCTAAAAAGTGAAATAAAATTTCCTGCCAATTAATGGACATTTCTTTTTCCTCCGAAAAATAATAACGGAATTTCTCCTATTCTATTTTAAAGGATAAAAGTAAATCTCACAAGTGTTTAGCTGAAATTTTCATAAGAAACAAGAACTTTCTTTTAAAATGAGAGATAGATTTCCTTTAAGATAGATGATTTATAGGATTGTGTCCAAATTTTACTGATTATTATCCTAGTTATAGTTTTTATGTTAAATAGATTGACATCGCTTTCATATAGGATAAAATGAAGATGATCCTGTTCTGGTGGTGTGCACTGAGAACAGTTACTTTTTATCAAAAAGTAAAGCGCTTACTTTATATTTTATTAGGAGGATAAGATGAAAGATCTATTTTTTGAAAAACGTTGCCGTTACAGTATTCGTAAGCTGTCAATCGGGGCTTGTTCCTTGATGATTGGTTCAGCTCTATTCGCGAGCCCAGCTCTTGCCGAACAGGTTGCTGTCCCTGAAAAAGCTGCAAATACGAGCGCCCAAGCTACAAGCGCTAGTGAAACAGCTAATCCAGATACTGCAGCCCTTGAAAAACAATTAGAGGAAACAGAGAATAAAGTAGCTGAGCAACCAATTTCAGAAAACACTCCAGCAATAACGGATCTGGTTAATGAAAAAGAAGAGGCAAAACCCGCTCCAGCAGATAAAGCTGAAAAACCTGCTCAACCAACTGAAAAAGAAGAAGTTAAACCAGAGGAGGTTCCTCAAGTGGCTGAGAAGAAAGCCGACAAACCGACTCTAGCAGACGTTCCTAAAAATGAGGAAAAGAGTCTCCGACCAAAAGAAATCAAATTTGATACATGGGAGGATTTGTTAAAATGGGAACCGGGTGCGCGTGAGGATGATCCTATTAACCGTTCCTCAGTTGAACTCGCCAAGCGCCATAGAGGCCAGTTGGTTAATGAAAAAGCAAGCAGAAGAGCCAAGGTTCAAGCTCTAGCAAATACCAACTCGAAAGCTAAAGACCACGCTTCTGTCGGTGGTGAGGAATTCAAGGCCTATGCTTTTGACTACTGGCAATACTTGGATTCAATGGTCTTCTGGGAAGGTCTAGTTCCAACTCCAGATGTCATTGATGCCGGTCACCGCAACGGAGTTCCCGTTTATGGAACACTCTTTTTCAACTGGTCAAACAGTATTGCTGACCAAGAGAAATTTGCCGCTGCCTTGAAACAAGATGAGGATGGCACCTTCCCAATTGCACGCAAACTCGTTGATCTCGCTAAGTACTATGGATTTGATGGTTACTTCATTAACCAAGAAACAACAGGGGAATTGGTAGCACCTCTTGGTGAAAAAATGCGCCAATTCATGCTCTATACAAAAGAATACGCGGCTAAGGTTAACCACCCAATCAAGTATGCTTGGTACGATGCCATGACCTACAAATATGGCCGTTACCACGAAGATGGTCTTGGTGATTACAACTACCAGTTTATGCAAAAAGAGGGAGATAAGGTCCCTGCAGATCAATTTTTTGCCAATTTCAACTGGAACAAGGAAAAGAATGACCACTCTGTAGAGATGGCAAAATGGCTAGAACGTAGCCAGTATGATGTCTTTGCAGGCTTGGAATTGCAGCAAGGTGGTTCATATAAGACCAAGGTCAACTGGGATGCTCTCTTAGATGAAAATGGCAAGTTGCGCTTGTCACTTGGACTCTTTGCGCCAGATACCATTACCAGTCTAGGAAAAACAGGCGAAGATTACCACAAAAACGAAGATATCTTCTTTACAGGTTATCAAGGAGATCCAACGGCTCAAAAACCAGGAGACAAAGAGTGGTATGGGATTGCTAATTTAGTTGCGGACCGAACACCAGCAGTGGGACGCACCTTCACTACCTCTTTTAATACAGGTCATGGTAGAAAGTGGTTTGTAGATGGCAAAGTTTCTAAGGATTCTGAATGGAACTACCGTTCGGTTTCAGGCATCTTGCCAACATGGCGTTGGTGGCAGACTTCAACGGGGGATAAACTCCGTGCAGAATATGACTTTACAGATGCCTACAATGGAGGAAATTCTCTTAAATTCTCAGGTGATGTAGCTGGTAAGACGGACCAGGATGTGAATTTGTATTCTACTAAATTAGAAGTAACGGAGAAAACCAAACTTCGGGTTGCCCACAAGGGAGGAAAAGGCTCCAAAGTTTATATGGCCTTCTCTACGACTCCAGACTACAAATTTGAGGATGCAGAGGCATGGAAAGAACTGACTCTTTCTGACAACTGGACAAATGAAGAAATTGACCTTAGCTCACTGGCAGGTAAAACCATCTATGCAGTTAAACTCTTCTTCGAACATGAAGGTGCTGTAAAAGATTATCAATTCAACCTAGGACAATTAACGATCACGGACAATCACCAAGCGCCACAAGCACCTACAGGTCTCTCAGTAGTGAAACAGTCTCTTAAGAATGCTCAAGAAGCTGAAGCAGTTGTTCAATTTACGGGTAACCAAGATGCAGATTTCTATGAAGTCTACGAAAAAGACGGTGATAACTGGCGTTTGTTGACAGGTTCATCTGCTTCAACCATCTACTTGCCAAAAGTTAGCCGTTCTGCTAATGCCACTGGTACGACTCAAGAATTGAAAGTTGTTGCAGTTGGTAAAAATGGCCTCCGTTCAGAAGCTGCAACAGCGTCATTCAACTGGGGGATGACTGTTCAGGATACAACTCTCCCAAGACCTTTGGCTGAAAATATTGTTCCAGGGGCAACGGTTATTGGTAGCACTTTCCCGAATACTGAAGGCGGGGAAGGCATCGAAGGCATGTTGAACGGTACGATTACAAGTCTATCAGACAAGTGGTCTTCAGGACAATTGAGCGGTAGTGTCGATATTCGTTTGACTCAACCACGTCGTGTTGTCAGATGGGTAATGGATCATGCGGGAGCTGGTGGTGAGTCTGTTAACGATGGTTTGATGAACACCAAGGACTTTGATCTTTATTACAAGGATACTGATGGCGAGTGGAAACTAGCTAAGGAAGTCCGTGGCAATAAAGCGCACGTTACGGATATCACTCTTGATAAACCAATAACCGCCCAAGACTGGCGTTTGCATGTCATTACATCTGATAACGGAACACCTTGGAAAGCCATTCGTATCTACAACTGGAAGATGTACGAAACCTTGGATACAGAAAGTCAAAATATTCCAATGGCTAAGGTAGCGGCTCGTTCACTTGGAAACCATCAAGTTCAACTAGGCTTCTCTGATGTTCCGGCAGGCGCAACCATCACCGTTTACGACAGGGCAGATTCACAAACACCAATTGCAACCTTGAAGACTGAAACTGGTGGCGACCTGGCAACAGCACCATTGGCCTTTGACAAGCAACCAACTCTCCTCTACTATCGTACCCAACTACCTGGCAAAGAAATCAGTAACACCTTGGCTGTAGCGATTCCGCAGGATGAAAGAAAAATTAAATCTGTTAGCCTTGAAAAAGGACCTAAGAAGACAGTTTATAAAGAAGGAGAAAATCTCGACCTCAGAGGCGGAACACTCCGTGTTCAATACGAAGGGGGACAAGCCGACGAGTTGATTAACCTTACTCACTCAGGTGTGACGGTATCTGGATACGACGCTCAGCAAAAAGGGGAACAAAACCTAACACTTCAATACCTTGGTTTACCAGTGTCAGGTGATCTGAAAGTTCAAGTGACAGGACAAGATGAAGGAAAACCAAAGGAAGTAGCAGGTCTGTACATTACTCAGAAACCGAAAACGGACTATCTAGTAGGAGAGCAACTGGATCTTGCAGAAGGGCGCTTCGGCGTTCTCTATGATGATGAGACAGAAGAAAGCCATGCCTTCACAGATCAAGGTGTTGAAATTACGGGCTACGATGCTCAAAAGACTGGACGACAAACCTTGACCTTGCATTACAAGGGGCACACCGCTGAGTTCGATGTCTTGGTTTCTCCAAAGGCTGCAGTTAATGATGAGTACCTCAAACAAGAAATCACTGCTGCCAAAGGTCGCCAGTCAACCCTTGCCTATACCTTCTCAAGAGAGGACAAACAAGCTGTACTAGCAGAGAAACTCAATGCAGCGAAAGCTGTTGCAGAAAACCATGATGCCAGTCAAGAAGAAGTCAACAAAGCCTTGAATGAATTGAAACAAGCTGGAGCGGATTTGGATGGAAATCAACGTTATCAAACTGCTAGAGAAGAATTGGAAGGCTTGCTCGAATCCCTTCGTGAAAAAGATCCTAAAGCTGAGTTGGTTGAACAAGCAGAAACTTTGTTGGCTTCAGAGATGCCAACTCCACAAGCTTTTGCTGACATGAAAGAAAAGTTGAACAAGAAACTAGCACCTGCAGAAGAAAGCCATCATGTTGGAAGCATGGATCCAAATGAAGTGGCTCCAACGGTTGAAGCTCTCCCTGAACTAGTTATTGAAACTGAAACAACAGCCTTTGAACGTCAGGAGCGACCAAACGCCGAGCTTCTCAAAGGACAACGCCAGCTAGTTCAAGCAGGTGTGGAAGGCCAAGTTCGTCACTTTGTAGAAGTAGATGCCCAAGGTAAACGCACCCTTCATTCAACTGAAGTTCTCAAGGAAGCAATCCCAGAAATCACCGAAGTTGGAACAAAAGTTCTGTCCAGCAACCAACCAGCTGAAGGTGTGAAAGATTTAGTTCTAGAAACTCCGAAACTGGAAGTTGAAGAGGCTACAATGGCCTTCGAACGTCAGGAACGACCAAATGCAGCCCTTCTCAAAGGACAACGCCAGCTAGTTCAAGCAGGAGTTGAAGGCCAAGTTCGTCGCTTTGTAGAAGTTGATGCTCAAGGCAAACGCACCCTTCATTCTACTGAGGTTCTCAAGGAAGCTCTTCCAGAAATTGTCGAAGTAGGAACGAAAGAAGAGCAAGTCTCACAAACAAGGGATCAAGCTCTTTCAGCAGTACCAGCAAAAGTTGAAGAAACAAGCAGAGAGCTGCCAAATACGGGAGCGACAAGAGATGCTAGTCTAGTAGCGCTGGGACTCCTCGGACTAATGAGTGGCTACGGCTTGCTTGCTGGAAAGAAGAGAGAAGACTAATCGGATTTACGAATTTTGGATTTTCTCATAAAAATAAAAAACAAGGTTTGACTGTAGATTAGTCAGACCTTGTTTTTAGTTTTGAAATTGAAGAGTAAATTTGAAGCTAGATTTTTGTTATTCAATTCCTTGGATAAATTTTTGGAAACGATAGGTGTCGAAATAAATATTGGATGCAACTAATTTATCAAACTCATCGAATTTCAGAAATTCTGCGACATCCAGTTCTAGTTCTTTTCCTTGAGGGGAATGTAGATGGTAGCGATTTAAGGCTGAGACAGTTCGACCATCAACAAATAATTGCTTCACTTCAAGATGCTGGCTCAAAGCATAGAATTGGCCTGCACCTTGCAAATAAACATCACATCCTTGTCGGATTTCTATACTATCGCACATGCCATAATCAAAGTTTTCAGCTACGAAATCTTCCCAGCCTCCCTCATTTACTGCTGTAAAATAGCTTTCTGCAAGTGTTTTTGTATCCATTTGGAACCTCCTGTAAAATAATTGGGCTAAGATGAATATCATGAAATATTTTGCCCACTTAAGAGTATACAAAAGGAAATATGACTACAGGTTGTCATATTGCTGAAGATTTTTTTTGAGAGTACTGACCAGTAGATTTTGTAAGTGACTTGGAGATACGACCTTTACTTGATAACCAAAGCTTAAGAGTAAATCAAAAAATGCAGGAGTTAAAGCTCTGAATGCCTGAACTTTTATTATTTCGTCCTCGACTCTGATTTCTTCTTCCGTGAAGTGATCGTAGATTTTTGGAAGTGCAAATCTTGTAAAAACTAGTTCGATTTCTTCTCTTTGCCCCTCCACTTTATGTTTTGGGGGATTTAAAAAAAGGTCTAACTTTTCTTGAGATAAACGTGGATAATCGAATGGTTTATCTTTTATCTCGACTAGTTCTAGTTCTCGAATTCGAGTTAATTTAAAAATACGAAAATCTAATTTTTCTAAGCAGTAACCGATAACATACCAAGCATTCAGTTTATAGATCAATCTGTATGGGATAACTGTTCGCTGACTTTTCTCTTGTTTTTTCGAATAGTAAGAAAAAGAAATCATCTGTTCAGTTTGTATCGCTTCCTCAATTTCTAGTAAAAAATTTGTATTAAGAGTCCAGGAACTGAGATCAAAGTAAAAAGGACTGTTTACTTTTGTAATTTCTTGAGAAGAAAGCTTGTGTTCGATACTGTCAAGACTTGAATGGCCAACGATTTTACTAACATTCTGGCTCATATTAATAATAAACTGTCTCTCTTCCTCAGTGAAAAAGTTTCTGTCTATCTTATAGTCGCTTGGTATATAGAAACCTCCCTTATCTCCACGTTCCGAATAGATTGGGATCCCCGCTAAACTGAGTGTATCCATGTCCCTATATACAGTTCGAGTAGATATTTCAAACCTCTCTGCAATCTCTTTAGCTGTTATTCTCTTCTTATTTAAAAGAGACAGTAAAATATAGATTAGTCTTTCTAATTTCATGGTAGCAATTCCCCTTCTTTTAATCTCAAATAGCACAAACTGAAGAAACTATTTTAGTTATATTGTATAATAAGAAACCTAGCAATTCAAAAAGAAGGACTGTAGAGTTTAGAATATTAAGGATTAAAATGTTAGAAAAAGAATGGTATATAAGTAATTAGGCAGATCAATCAAGAAATTTGCCTAAATTATTCCAACCGAATTATGTGAAAATTGCTATTTCCCGAACTGCAATCCTAGGTTTTTAGGTTAATAAATAGAAGAAAGAACAAGAAAAGTTTAGGGTTTTTCTATCTCTTTTGCTGATTTTGTGATATAATTAACACGTATAAAAAAAGAAGGAGTCATATCTAATGGCAAAATTGACTGTTAAAGACGTTGACTTGAAAGGGAAAAAAGTTCTCGTTCGTGTTGACTTCAACGTACCTGTTAAAGATGGCGTGATTACCAATGACAACCGTATCACTGCAGCTCTTCCAACTATCAAGTACATCCTTGAACAAGGTGGACGTGCAATCCTCTTCTCTCACCTTGGCCGTGTAAAAGAAGAAGCAGACAAAGAAGGTAAATCACTTGCTCCTGTAGCTGCTGACTTGGCTACTAAATTGGGTCAAGACGTTGCTTTCCTTCCAGGTGTCACTCGTGGTGCTGAATTGGAAGCTGCGATCAACGCTCTTGAAGATGGACAAGTTCTCTTGGTTGAAAACACTCGTTACGAAGATGTTGACGGCAAGAAAGAATCTAAAAACGATCCTGAACTTGGTAAATACTGGGCATCACTTGGAGATGGTATCTTTGTAAACGATGCATTCGGTACAGCTCACCGTGCACACGCATCTAACGTTGGTATCTCAGCAAACGTTGAAAAAGCAGTTGCTGGATTCCTTCTTGAAAATGAAATTGCCTACATCCAAGAAGCAGTTGAAGCTCCAGAACGTCCATTCGTAGCGATTCTTGGTGGTTCAAAAGTTTCAGACAAGATTGGTGTTATCGAAAACTTGCTTGAAAAAGCTGATAAAGTTCTTATCGGTGGTGGGATGACTTACACATTCTACAAAGCACAAGGTATCGAAATCGGTAACTCACTTGTAGAAGAAGACAAATTGGATGTTGCAAAAGCTCTTCTTGAAAAAGCAAACGGCAAATTGATCTTGCCAGTTGACTCAAAAGAAGCAAACGCATTTGCTGACTACACTGAAGTAAAAGACACTGAAGGTGAAGCAGTGGATCCAGGTTTCCTTGGTTTGGATATCGGTCCTAAATCAATCGCTAAATTCGACGAAGCCTTGACTGGTGCGAAAACAGTTGTATGGAACGGACCTATGGGTGTATTTGAAAACCCAGACTTCCAAGCTGGTACAATCGGTGTGATGGACGCTATTGTGAAACAACCAGGTGTTAAATCAATCATCGGTGGTGGTGATTCAGCTGCCGCAGCCATCAACCTTGGTCGTGCAGACAAGTTCTCATGGATCTCTACTGGTGGTGGAGCATCAATGGAACTTCTTGAAGGTAAAGTTCTTCCAGGATTGGCAGCTTTGACTGAAAAATAAATAGTTTAACTAAAAGAAGATGGTGTGACCATCTTCTTTTTAATTTAATTTATAAATATGTAGAATTATTCTATAAATAAAAAGAAAAAAGAGTAAATATTTGCATCCTGCCTTGTAAAGTGCTAGTATAAGAAGTAACGACTAAATTCATATAAGGAAAGGGATTAAAATGAAAAATAAAAAAGAAGTCTATGGATTTCGTAAAAGCAAAGTTGCGAAAACGTTGTGTGGTGCTGTTTTAGGAACTGCTTTGATTGCTTTTGCAGACAAAGCAGTATTTGCTGATGAAGTTACAGAGACAACTAGTACAAGTACAGTTGAGGTAGCTACTACAGGAAACCCAGCTACAAATCTACCTGAAGCTCAGGGTGAAATGAGTCAAGTTGCCAAAGAAAGCCAAGCTAAGGCTGGTTCTAAAGACTCAGCTTTACCAGTAGAAGTATCATCAGCTGATTTGGATAAAGCAGTTGCTGATGCAAAATCTGCAGGAGTGAAGGTAGTTCAAGATGAAACAAAAGACAAAGGAATAGCCACAACTGCTACAGAGAATGCTCAAAAACAAGATGAGATTAAAAGTGACTATGCTAAACAGGCTGAAGAAGTAAAGAAAACAACTGAAGCATATAAAAAAGAAGTTGCAGCTCATCAGGCTGAAACAGATAAAGTCAATGCTGAAAACAAAGCAGCGGATGACAAGTATCAAAAAGATCTAAAAAGTCATCAAGAAGAAGTTGGAAAAATCAACACTGCCAATGCAACAGCTAAAGCAGAGTATGAGGCTAAGCTAGCACAATATCAAAAAGATTTAGCAACTGTCAAAAAAGCAAACGAAGATAGTCAACAGGATTATCAAAATAAACTTTCAGCTTACCAGACAGAATTAGCTCGAGTACAAAAAGCTAATGCTGAAGCTAAGGAAGCTTATGATAAAGCAGTAAAAGAAAATACTGCGAAAAACGAAGCGCTTAAAGCTGAAAACGAAGAAATCAAGCAACGGAATGCCGTAGCTAAGACAGATTATGAAGCTAAAGTTGCGAAATATGAAGCAGACCTTGCCAAGTATAAGAAAGAGTTAGCAGAGTATCCAGCTAAATTAAAGGCATATGAAGATGAGCAGGCCAAAATTAAGGCTGCATTGGTAGAACTTGAAAAAAACAAGGATCAGGACGGGTACTTGTCTAAGCCATCTGCTCAGAGCTTGGTTTATGATTTAGAATCGAATGCTCAACTGGACCTTAAAACAGAAGGAAAACTTCTTACAGCAGCAGCAGTTGATGAAGCCTTTAAGAAAGACACAGTACAATATGGCAAGAAAAATCTTCAGTTAGACAATCTAAATGTCAAGAACTTGGAGAACGGTGCGACTACTTCTTCAGTGGAATTGTATGGTAATATTGGAGACAAATCTGACTGGACCACCAATGTAGGGAATAAAACTGAAGTTAAATGGGGCTCAGTTCTTCTAGAACGTGGACAAAGCGTAACTGCGACTTATACCAACCTTCAAAATTCCTACTACAATGGTAAAAAGATTTCGAAGATTGTTTACAAATATACTGTAGATCCATCTTCAAAATTCCAAAATCCTAGTGGGAAAGTTTGGTTGGGAATCTTTAGTGATCCAACTTTGGGAGTCTTTGCTTCTGCTTACACTGGTGATGTTGAAAAAGGGACTTCAATTTTCATTAAAAATGAATTTACCTTCTATGATGAAAATGACCAACCAATTAATTTTGACAATGCCCTTCTTTCTGTAGCGTCTCTAAATAGAGAAAATAATTCTATTGAGATGGCCAAGGATTACACTGGTAACTTTATTAAAATTTCCGGTTCATCTGTTGGAGAAAAAGACGGAAAGATTTATGCTACTGAAACCTTGAACTTTAAACAAGGCCAAGGTGGATCTCGTTGGACTATGTATCCAAATGGTCAACCTGGTTCAGGTTGGGATTCATCAGATGCACCAAACTCTTGGTACGGTGCTGGAGCTATTAGTATGTCTGGCCCTACGAATCATGTTACTGTTGGTGCCATTTCTGCGACCCTAGTAGTTCCTTCTGATCCAGTTATGGCGGTTGATACAGGTAAAAGACCAAACATCTGGTACTCACTCAATGGTAAAATTCGTGCGGTTGACGTTCCGAAAATTACAAAAGAAAAACCAACTCCACCGGTAGCACCAACTGCACCACAAGCTCCTACTTATGAGACAGAGAAACCCTTGGAACCGGCTCCAGTAGCACCAAGCTACGAAAATGAGCCAACTCCACCAGTTAAGACTCCAGATCAACCAGAACCATCAAAACCAGAAGAGCCCAATTATGATCCATTGCCAACTCCGCCTGTAGCACCAACCCCTAAGCAGTTGCCAACACCACCAGCGGTGCCAACAGTTCACTTCCATTACAATCGTCTATTTGCACAACCTCAGATTAATAAAGAAATTAAAAACGAGGATGGAGTAGATATCGATCGTACTCTCGTTGCTAAGCAGTCTGTAGTGAAGTTTGAGTTGAAAACGGAAGCGTTGACAGCTGGTCGTCCAAAAACAACTTCGTTTGTATTGGTAGATCCACTTCCAACTGGCTATCAGTTTGATTTGGAAGCGACCAAGGCTGCAAGCAAAGGTTTTGAAACAAGCTATGACAAAGCTAGTCACACTGTAACCTTTAAGGCTACTGAGGAGACCTTAGCTGCTTTCAATGCAGATTTGACAAAATCCTTTGAGACTCTATATCCAACTGTTGTTGGTCGTGTCTTGAATGATGGGGCGACTTATACGAATAACTTTACATTGACAGTCAACGATGCCTACGGTGTTAAGTCAAACATTGTTCGTGTAACGACTCCAGGTAAACCAAATGATCCTGACAATCCAAATAACAACTACATCAAGCCTTTGAAAGTTAACAAGAACAAGCAAGGTGTGAATATTGATGGCAAAGAAGTTCTAGCTGGTTCAACGAACTACTATGAACTCACATGGGATTTGGACCAATACAAGGGAGATAAATCGTCTAAAGAAGCAATTCAAAATGGTTTCTACTATGTAGATGATTATCCAGAAGAAGCCTTGACCCTTCAACCAGAATTGGTTAAGATTCGTGATCTAGAGGGCAACCTTGTATCAGGTATCAGTGTTCAACAATATGATAGTTTAGAAGCTGCTCCTAAGAAAGTTCAGGACTTGTTGAAGAAAGCAAACATCACTGTTAAAGGTGCTTTCCAACTCTTCTCAGCTGATAATCCAGCCGAATTCTACAAGAATTATGTAGCAGCAGGAAAATCATTGCTAATCACAGATCCGATGACAGTTAAACCTGAATTTGGTCAAACGGGTGGTAAGTATGAAAACAAAGCCTACCAAATTGATTTTGGAAATGGCTATGCTACAGAAGTAGTTGTTAACAACGTACCGAAAATCACACCGAAAAAAGATGTGACAATCAGTATGGATCCAAGTAGTGACAATATTGATGGCCAAACAATTCCGTTGAACCAGTACTTCAATTATCGTTTGATTGGTGGTTTGATCCCGCAAAATCATTCTGAGGACTTGAATGACTATAGTTTTGTAGATGATTATGACCAAAAAGGTGATCAATACACTGGAAACTATAAAGTTCTTGCCAAGGTTGATATCCGATTGAAAGACGGTCGTGTTATCAAGGCAGGTACAGACTTAACAGCTGAAACACAGGTTGAACATGATCAAGATAAGGGAATGATTACAATTCGCTTCAAGGAAGAATTCCTTCAAGAGATTCAGTTGGATTCTCCATTCCAGGCTGAAACTTATATTCAAATGAAACGAATTGCTGTCGGAACCTTTGAAAATACCTATGTAAATACTGTGAATAAAGTTGCTTACGCCTCAAACACAGTTCGTACGACAACGCCAGAACCTAAGAAACCAGAGGAGCCAACAACTCCTAATCCAAATCCAAAAGGTAACCCTACTCTACCTCAAACAGGTACAAATGATTCAAGCTACATGCCGTATCTTGGTCTTGCAGCTTTAGTAGGAGTTTTAGGACTTGGTCAGTTGAAGCGTAAAGAAGACGAAAGCAAGTAAGCTCTGACAGTTAAATAGAAAAGAGGGACTCTGTTTCCTCTTTTTTATAGCCTTAAATTAAAAACGTTTCCTATTGATTTTCACTCATAAAATCAACTAATTTATGTTAAAATGGTAGTAGAAAGTTGAGATTATGAGTTATTTTAAAAAATATAAATTTGATAAGTCACAGTTCAAGCTTGGTATGCGAACCTTCAAAACAGGGATTGCCGTATTTATAGTTCTCTTGATTTTTGGTTTTTTTGGCTGGAAGGGACTTCAAATTGGAGCATTGACAGCGGTTTTCAGTTTACGAGAGAGCTTTGATAAGAGTGTCCATTTTGGAACTTCGCGTATCTTAGGAAATAGTATTGGCGGTTTTTACGCCCTTGTCTTTTTCCTCTTAAACACTTTATTTCATGGAGCCTTTTGGGTAACCTTACTAGTTGTTCCAATTTGCACCATGTTAACCATTATGACAAATGTTGCCATGAACAATAAGGCAGGAGTTATCGGTGGCGTAGCAGCTATGTTGATCATTACCCTATCAATACCGAGCGGAGAAACATTTTTGTACGTATTTGCACGTGTATTTGAAACATTTATGGGAGTTTTTGTCGCAATCCTTGTAAATTATGATATTGAGCAACTGAAACTCTTTTGGGAGAAAAAAAGAAAATAATGTTACATTTTATGACATTATTCGTTGACGTTTGTCTTTTTTTAGACTATAATAGACAGGAAGAAGGAAATTGTAAATGAAGGAAAGAGAATTTCGCCGAAATATGGCAGTTTTTCCTATCGGCAGTGTTATGAAATTGACCGATCTCTCGGCGCGTCAGATTCGTTATTATGAAGATCAAGAGTTGATCAAACCTGATCGAAACGAAGGGAACCGTCGCATGTATTCGTTGAATGACATGGATCGTCTACTTGAAATCAAAGATTATATCTCTGAAGGTCATAATATTGCTGCGATTAAGAAAAAATATGCTGAACGTGAGGCGAAGTCCAAGAAAGCCGTGAGTCAGACGGAAGTGCGTCGTGCACTTCACAATGAACTCCTCCAGCAGGGGCGCTTTGCTTCAGTACGGTCACCCTTTGGTCGCGGTTAGGCAATCGCAAGTAGTCATATATTAAGGAGAAAACCCATGCCAATCACAGCTGCAGATATTCGTCGTGAAGTCAAGGAAAAAAATGTTACCTTTATTCGTCTCATGTTTTCAGATATTCTGGGAACCATGAAAAACGTCGAAATTCCTGCTACAGATGAACAGTTAGATAAGGTCTTGTCAAACAAAGCTATGTTTGATGGCTCTTCTATTGAAGGTTTTGTACGTATCAATGAATCAGATATGTACTTGTATCCAGACTTGGACACATGGACAGTCTTCCCTTGGGGAGATGAAAATGGAAGTGTTGCAGGTCTGATCTGTGATGTCTATACAACAGAAGGCGAACCTTTTGCAGGTGATCCACGTGGCAACCTCAAGCGTGCACTTCGTCATATGGAAGAAGTAGGATTCAAATCCTTCAACCTTGGGCCAGAACCAGAATTCTTCCTCTTTAAGCTGGATGAAAATGGCGATCCAACTCTTGAGGTAAATGACAAGGGTGGCTACTTCGACTTGGCGCCTACAGACCTTGCGGACAATACACGTCGTGAAATCGTGAATGTCTTGACCAAAATGGGATTTGAAGTAGAAGCGAGTCACCACGAGGTTGCGGTTGGACAACATGAAATTGACTTCAAGTATGATGAAGTCCTCCGTGCCTGTGATAAGATTCAAATCTTTAAACTCGTTGTAAAAACCATTGCTCGCAAACACGGTCTTTACGCAACCTTTATGGCGAAACCAAAATTTGGTATAGCTGGATCAGGTATGCACTGTAATATGTCCTTGTTTGATGCAGAAGGAAATAATGCCTTCTTTGATCCAAATGATCCAAAAGGAATGCAGTTGTCTGAAACGGCCTACCATTTCCTTGGTGGTTTGATCAAGCATGCTTACAACTATACTGCTATCATGAACCCAACAGTTAACTCATACAAACGTTTGGTTCCAGGTTATGAAGCACCTGTTTACATTGCTTGGGCTGGTCGTAACCGTTCGCCACTTGTACGCGTACCGGCTTCACGTGGTATGGGAACTCGTCTTGAGTTGCGTTCAGTGGACCCAATGGCAAACCCATATATCGCTATGGCTGTTCTTTTGGAAGTTGGTTTGCATGGTATTGAAAACAAAATCGAAGCACCAGCTCCGATCGAAGAAAATATCTACATCATGACAGCAGAAGAGCGTAAGGAAGCTGGAATCACTGATCTTCCATCAACTCTTCATAACGCCTTGAAAGCTTTGACTGAAGATGAAGTGGTTAAGGCTGCCCTAGGTGAACACATCTACACTAGCTTCCTTGAAGCCAAACGCATCGAGTGGGCTAGCTATGCAACCTTCGTTTCACAATGGGAAGTTGATAATTATTTAGATCTTTACTAATACTAATATAGAAGAAAGATTGCCCGGTGGGCAATCTTTTTTGTTTTTTCGTTGTTATAAATGTATTTTAATACAGGTTTTAGTATAGTGGATATAGGTAATTTAAATTTTTTAGCTTACTTACAATTATGCATAGTAAATGGGAATATTCTGATACACAGACGGAGTTGATACAGGTCGTGTTGAGAAATCAAACATAATCACCACCCCAGCAGTAGATGAAATCGTTGAAGTAGGAACTAAGAAAGTAGAAGCCCCAGTTGTAACGACTAAGGAAGAAACGAAGACAGAAGAAGTTGCTTTCCAAACTAAGGAAGTCACAAATCCTGAACTTCCAGAAGGAACTCGTGTAGTAAAAGCTGCTGGTAAGAAGGGTGTTCGCACCATTGTTTACACAGTTGCCTACACAGACGGAGTAGAAACAGGTCGTGTTGAGAAATTCAACACAACCACTACTCCAGCAGTAGATGAGATTGTTGAAGTAGGAACTAAGAAAGTAGCATCTACAACAACAGGAAATCAAGCTGAAAACAACAAGAAAGAAGAAACTGCAAGTCAAGATAAGAAAGCTCTACCAAACACAGGTTCAGCAGTATCTAGTCTTCTTTCAATCATCGGTCTTGCCTTTGCAAGCCTAGCAGCTTTTGTCCTTCGTAAGAAAGACTAAGTCATCTTAATGTTCAAAAGTTTTTTGTGAGACATATATCAAAAAGAACTCGAGATTGATTCTCGGGTTCTTTTTATAAAATATAAAATAAACTGAGACCTTTTAAATCAAAAGAGAGAAACTCTTATTCTATTTTCGAAACTATAAATAAAAATTAATTTATTTGTATGGTTTATAGAGGTCTTTCTAGTATAAATACTACATAATGAAGATAGATTCAATAACTCGAAATAGAATTTACCTCCTGTAAAGTTTGTGAAAAGAACACATTTTTTAATATATAGATAGATGTTTAAAGTATAAATGGACAGAATGAATGACAATTTGGAAATACAAAATAGTAAATAATTTTTTATATCTGCTTTTAATTGACTTCTTTTTGTGTTAAAATGAGATGAATATTTCTTTTGAAATGATTAAACAATCATTTTTAGTTTTGGAGGTACATTATGAAATGGAAATATCGCATGAGAATGCCTTTTTCTACTATTTTCAGTAGAAAAAAACAGGCTTTTCTCGGACTAGTCGTTTTACTTTTTTCTATTTTTCTTATTCCGCTTCAATCTTATGCGGCTTTAGAAGAAATAAAAAACGGAACGGATATCTCAACCTTGGATATTCGTAAGTTTAATTTGAACATCAACAATTTTAGTGTTTTATCTAAATCACAGGCTGTTGATCAGTTTCATTTATCGAATCCCCACTATGAATATCTCTGGGGTGGTGCCTATCCAGGCGAGATGGAGAACTTTACTCTTAAAGTAGATAAAAGTAAAAAACAGGATCAAGTTTTTGAAAATCCTCTTTCTCTAAAATTCACAAATATTGGTAACGTTCACGGTAAGCAAGTAGATGCTTACTTAAAATTCAATAAGGTAACTCTTCACTATCTAAACACTGCTCAGGCAGAATCTGAGATGAATAGTGCTCAAAAATCTACTGTTGAATTTTTCTCTATTTCAGAATTGTGGGAAAATAATGCTTTTGAAATTGGGAATGTTCCCTATGTAGATGCGGCTCATGACTACATTATGAATAAGGCTTTTTGGCTTGATGCGGATGTAACAGCAGAGTTGCGTTATGCAGATGGTTCCGAGACAGATTTGAAGTTGGTCATGAAACCAACGGATATCGATGCAATGGATGCAAACAACTTGAAGGAAACCTTCTATATTAAAGATTATCAAAATGATGTTAATCTTCGTTTGATGAATAATGCCAATGTTTTAAGACAGGAAGATCAAGGAGATCGAACTGCTTGGGTAGCAACTCAGATTACAAGCGGTAGCTATTCTGAGAACAATATCTCTGGTTTTGCCCTTCGATCAAATAGTAATAGTATGAATTTTGGTTACTCATCAACAGAGGTTGCTTCGGCCGTCTTTGGTCTTTATATTGAAAAAATTGATCCGAGCCCTGTTCTAGCAGTGGATCCTACAGAGATTCCAGCTAAGGAAGGACAAGATGTAACCTATAAAGCTACGTTTAAAGTTCCGGTTCCAGGTAAGGACATTTTAGCAACGCCTTCATCTATCGAAATGGTTCAGAATTTTGATGATCGCTTGGACTATAAAGAACTTAAAGTTGAATCAGGTGGAGTGACTCTGCAAGAAGGACGTGACTATACGATTGAGAAGTCAGGTCAAACAGTTACTGTTAAAATGACACCTGAGTACATAAAATCAAATTCTGCCGCTGAGATTATTATCACTTATAAAACAGCTACCAACAAAAAAGTAGAAGAAAAAGGTCCTGAAAAGATTGACAATACTGTAACATTGCATGTTGATAATTTATCAGCTCCTTCTAATCAGGTAAGCACTGCCCTTCTTTATGAAAAACATCATGAGTTTGTGAGTGGGACCCCAGGTAAAGATCTTCCACAAGAAGTGAAAGACTTGCTTCCAGCGACAGATAAGAACTTGTCTAATGGTACTCAAGTAACGCCAACTCAACCAAGTAAAACAGAAGTGAAGACAGCAGAAGGCACTTGGAGCTTTAAGTCTTATGACAAGGCATCAGAAACCATCAATGGAGCGGACGCCCACTTTGTCGGTACTTGGGAATTCACCCCAGCACCAACTTACAAGGCAACACACGAATTTGTTAGCGGAACTCCAGGCAAAGACCTTCCACAAGAAGTGAAAACCTTGCTTCCATCAGACCAAACAGACTTGAAAGATGGTAGTCAAGCGACTCCAACTCAGCCAAGTAAAACGGAAGTGAAGACAGCAGAAGGTACTTGGAGCTTCAAGTCCTACGACAAGGCATCAGAAACCATCAATGGAGCGGATGCCCACTTCGTCGGTACTTGGGAATTTACCCCAGCACCAACTTACAAGGCAACACATGAATTTGTCAGCGGAACTCCAGGCAAAGAGCTTCCACAAGAAGTGAAAACCTTGCTTCCAGCAGACCAAACAGACTTGAAAGACGGTAGTCAAGCGACTCCAACTCAGCCAAGTAAAACGGAAGTGAAGACAGCAGAAGGCACATGGAGCTTCAAGTCCTACGACAAGGCATCAGAAACCATCAATGGAGCGGATGCTCACTTTGTCGGTACTTGGGAATTCACCCCAGCACCAACTTACAAGGCAACACATGAATTTGTCAGCGGAACGCCAGGAAAAGAACTTCCACAAGAAGTGAAAACCTTGCTTCCAGCAGACCAAACAGACTTGAAAGATGGTAGTCAAGCAACTCCAACGCAACCAAGCCAAACAGAAGTGAAGACGGCAGAAGGTACGTGGAGCTTCAAGTCCTATGACAAGGCATCAGAAACCATCAATGGAGCGGATGCTCACTTTGTCGGTACTTGGGAATTCACCCCAGCACCAACTTACAAGGCAACACATGAGTTTGTCAGCGGAACGCCAGGAAAAGAACTTCCACAAGAAGTGAAAACCTTGCTTCCAGCAGACCAAACAGACTTGAAAGATGGTAGTCAAGCAACTCCAACGCAACCAAGCCAAACAGAAGTGAAGACGGCAGAAGGTACGTGGAGCTTCAAGTCCTATGACAAGGCATCAGAAACCATCAATGGAGCGGATGCTCACTTTGTCGGTACTTGGGAATTCACCCCAGCACCAACTTACAAGGCAACACATGAGTTTGTCAGCGGAACTCCGGGTAAAGAGCTTCCACAAGAAGTGAAGGCCCTTCTTCCAGCAGACCAAACAAACTTGAAAGATGGCAGCCAAGCAACACCAACACAACCAAGTCAAACAGAGGTTAAGACAGCAGAAGGAACATGGAGCTTCAAGTCCTACGATAAGACATCGGAAACAATTAATGGATCAGATGTTAAGTTTATAGGTACATGGGAATTTACAGCAACTCCAGTTCCAACAGTGACTCATAAAGTGGTTCACGAGTTTGTCAGCGGAACTCCAGGTAAAGAACTTCCACAAGAAGTTAAAGTTTTGCTTCCAGCAGACCAAACAAACTTGAAAGATGGCAGCCAAGCAACGCCAACGCAACCAAGTCAAACAGAGGTTAAGACATCAGAAGGCACATGGAGCTTCAAGTCCTACGATAAGACATCGGAAACAATTAATGGATCAGATGTTAAGTTTATAGGTACATGGGAATTTACAGCAACTCCAGTTCCAACAGTGACTCATAAAGTGGTTCATGAGTTTGTCAGCGGAACCCCAGGTAAAGAACTTCCGCAAGAAGTGAAAGTCTTGCTTCCAGCAGACCAAACAGACTTGAAAGATGGTAGCCAAGCAACACCAACGCAACCAAGCCAAACAGAAGTTAGGACAGCAGAAGGTACCTGGAGCTTCAAGTCCTACGATAAGACATCGGAAACAATTAATGGATCAGATGTTAAGTTTATAGGTACATGGGAATTTACAGCAACTCCAGTTCCAACAGTGACTCATAAAGCGGTTCACGAGTTTGTCAGTGGAACTCCAGGTAAAGAACTTCCACAAGAAGTAAAAGCCTTGCTTCCAGCAGACCAAACAGACTTGAAAGATGGTAGCCAAGCGATTCCGACGCAACCAAGTCAAACAGAAGTGAAGACAGCAGAAGGCACATGGAGCTTCAAGTCTTATGACAAGACATCTGAAACCATCAATGGAGCAGACGCACACTTCGTAGGCACCTGGGAATTCACTCCGGCCCCAATTAAAGATTCTGGAAATAATAGTCAACCAGAAGAAGGAAGTAGTCAAAATCAGAACTTGTTACCAAACACGGGTTCAGCAGTATCTGGTCTTCTTTCAATCATCGGTCTTGCCTTTGCAAGCCTAGCAGCTTTTATCCTTCGCAAGAAAGATTAAGCCACTCTTAGGAAATAACAAAATGACTTCTTAATTCCTGAGCCTAAGAAGAGAGAACGAGAAATCGTTCTCTCTTTTTCTTGCATTTTATATCGAGTTGTGATATATTTTATATAACGAAGTGCGATATATTGGATTAAATAGGAGGTGTGGTTAAATGGAATTAACAGATAAGATCAGGCGTGTTTACCTTCCCATGACTGAAACAGGTTTTTATATCTTGTTTTGTTTACAGAAGGAGAACCATGGATATGGTATCACACAAAAGGTCAAGGAGATGACAGATTCGCAAGTTTCGATTAGTCCTGGAACTATGTATGGGACCTTGTCAAAGATGGAAAAGGATGGCTTGATTTCCTTTGTCCTAGAAGAGGAAAAACGTAAAATCTATCAGATAACCGACTTGGGACGAAAAGTTTTGGAGATAGAATTGAAACGTATTGAACGGCTATACAGAAATAGTCGGGAGGAAGTATAATGGAAAAGAAGGTTGTATATCGGATATCTACAATTGCAGATTATGATAGAGAGGCTTTATACCTTGGGGAAATGCATGCTAAGGGCTGGAAACTTACGGAAGTAAGCTACTCTAACTTAGTAGTTGCGGTTAAGTATACTTTTGAAAAGTGCCAACCGGAGCAGGTGTCTTATCAGTTGGACTTTTATCCCATGAAAAAATCAGAGAGAGCCTCCTATTTACAACTATTTAAAGACTGTGGCTGGGAGCATATTACAGACTTGAATAGTTTTTCCTATTTTAGAAAAGCACATTCTGAAATTGAATCGGATACTGAGTTTGAAATCTATAATGACGCTACAGGGAAGTTAGCAATGATCAAACGGATTTTAATAATGCGGATGCTTCCTATTTTGATTCTATTTTTAGCTCTACTACCGGTTTTCTCAAAGTTTGTCAGTGGAGCTAGTTCTTTCAGATGGGAAGTATTTTTGATTTTCATAATAGATTGTGTTTTATTGATAGTTTTTGCGGTTCAGATTTCTTATATTTTTTGGAGCTTGTTTCAAAAGTGGAAAGAATTATCTGAGAAATAAAACCATGTATGTTTTCTGATTTGGAGGTAAGACAATGAATAGCAAAGTACAATTTCGGATTTTTACCATTGTTGATTTGGACAAGGAAGAAGAATATTTACATGAGATGCACTTGAAAGGTTGGAGATATAGAACTAATCGTTTGGGCTTTTTCTATTTTGAACAATGCCAACCAGATGATGTCATCTATCATATCTATGATTCTAGATTTCTTAAAAAGTATAAGCATGAACTGCAAGATTTTAGAAATAGCGGTTGGGAATTGATAGAAACAGGTTTTTGTTCGACTCTTCGTAAACCAACTTCTGATATCCTTTCAGAGGAGAAAGTCTATATGAGTAAGGGTCTCAGATGGGAAGTTATGCGGTCTAGACTTCGTTCCTGTATAGCCACTTTTTCAGGTGGTCTTGTTGTTTGCATGAGTTTGTATCGAGAAAATTTGTCTCAGTCTTTCTTTATTATTCTCTTTTTATACGCTTGCTTGATTTCTTATCTAATCTATGGTTTTTTCAGACTTAAAAGGAAATACCAAGTAGATGAGAAGTGAGATTCTAGGTCTTCAGACTGATTTTTAGCACTCTTGGCAAAAGAGTGCTAATTTTTTGAGTTTTTGTCTTGACATTCTCTTCTAAGGGTGTATAATAGAATCATGAGTTAGCACTTGGATGCATAGAGTGCTAATCGATCGGACAGAGAGGAGTGATGAGATGGTTACAGAGCGTCAGCAGGATATTTTAAATCTGATTATTGACATCTTTACCAAAACGCACGAACCTGTCGGATCCAAGGCGCTACAAGAGTCTATCAATTCTAGTAGTGCTACCATTCGTAATGACATGGCAGCTCTAGAGAAGCAGGGTTTGCTTGAGAAGGCTCATACCTCAAGCGGTCGGATGCCAAGTGTCGCGGGATTTCAGTACTATGTGAAACACTCGCTTGCTTTTGACAGACTGGCTGAAAATGAGGTATACGAGATTGTCAAAGCCTTTGATCAGGAATTCTTCAAACTGGAGGATATTCTGCAAGAGGCTGCTAATCTACTGACAGACCTGAGTGGCTGTACGGTAGTGGCTCTGGATGTTGAGCCGAGCAGGCAACGGTTGACAGCCTTTGATATCGTTGTTTTGGGACAACATACAGCCTTGGCAGTATTTACCCTAGACGAGTCCCGAACGGTTACCAGTCAATTTCTGATTCCAAGGAACTTCTTGCAGGAAGATTTAAATCGCCTCAAGACCTTGATTCAAGAACGTTTCCTCGGTCACACCGTTCTGGACATTCATTACAAGATTCGGACGGAGATTCCGCAAATTATCCAACGTTACTTTACAACAACGGACAATGTCATGGATCTCTTTGAACACATTTTTAAAGAAATGTTCAACGAAAACATTGTGGTGTCGGGCAAGGTCAATCTCTTGAATTTTGCCAATCTAGCAGCCTATCAGTTCTTTGACCAACCGCAAAAGGTGGCTTTGGAGATTCGTGAGGGTCTGCATGGAGATCAAATGCAAAATGTCCGTGTTGCAGACAGTCAGGAATCCTGTCTAGCTGATTTGGCGGTGATTAGCAGTAAGTTCCTCATTCCTTATCGAGGTTTTGGAATTCTAGCGATTGTCGGTCCAGTCAATCTGGATTACCAGCAATTGGTCAACCAAGTCAATGTAGTCAACCGCGTATTGACCATGAAGTTGACAGATTTTTACCGCTACCTCAGCAGTAATCATTACGAAGTACATTAAGATTGAAATCATTAAAGGAGGCGAAAATGGCCCAAGATATAAAAAATGAAGAAATGAAAGAAGAGGAAGTTGTGGAAACAACTGAAGAAACAACTCCTGAAAAGTCAGAGTTGGACTTGGCAAATGAACGTGCAGATGAGTTTGAAAATAAATACCTTCGCGCTCATGCAGAAATGCAAAATATTCAACGCCGTGCCAATGAAGAACGTCAAAACTTGCAACGTTATCGTAGCCAAGATCTGGCAAAAGCAATTTTACCGTCGCTTGACAACTTAGAACGTGCACTAGCAGTTGAAGGTTTGACAGACGATGTCAAAAAAGGATTGGAGATGGTGCAAGAGAGCTTGATTCACGCTTTGAAAGAAGAAGGAATCGAAGAAATCGCAGCTGACGGTGAATTTGACCATAACTATCATATGGCCATCCAAACTCTCCCAGCAGACGATGAACACCCAGCAGACAGCATCGCTCAAGTCTTCCAAAAAGGCTACAAACTCCATGACCGCATCCTACGCCCAGCCATGGTAGTAGTGTATAACTAGGCAATTCTGATGGTTGCTGAAGCAACTCGTCAGAAAACGGCAATCGCTATGGCGTTTGCCTAGCCTCCTTACTAACTCGTCGTCGAAATAATATCGATTTCGACTCCTCGTGTCGTAACATAAATACATTGAAAACTTGTCCGAAACGACAATAAACTATGAAGAAAGATAAAAAGCAAGCTGGAGGCTTGCAAGGAAGATGTTGCCCGCCGTGGTGAAAGTTTCAGTAGCGTGTGCTACTGAAACAGGGGATTTTTGAGACAATTGGCTCAAAAATAAGTGATGAAATCCCGTAGGGAGTTGCTCACGTCCCCACCACTTAAGGGAAATATCAAAAAAATCAAAATTCGAATTAAACTTTAAGGAGAAAAACACATGTCTAAAATTATCGGTATTGACTTAGGTACAACAAACTCAGCAGTTGCAGTTCTTGAAGGAACTGAAAGCAAAATCATCGCAAACCCAGAAGGAAACCGTACAACTCCATCTGTAGTATCATTCAAAAACGGAGAAATCATCGTTGGTGATGCCGCAAAACGTCAAGCAGTTACAAACCCAGATACAGTCATCTCTATCAAATCTAAGATGGGAACTTCTGAAAAAGTTTCTGCTAACGGAAAAGAATACACTCCACAAGAAATCTCAGCTATGATCCTTCAATACTTGAAAGGTTATGCGGAAGAATACCTTGGTGAAAAAGTAACTAAAGCAGTTATCACAGTTCCAGCTTACTTCAACGATGCTCAACGTCAAGCAACAAAAGACGCTGGTAAAATCGCTGGTCTTGAAGTAGAACGTATCGTCAACGAACCAACTGCAGCAGCTCTTGCTTACGGTTTGGACAAGACTGACAAAGAAGAAAAAATCTTGGTATTTGACCTTGGTGGTGGTACATTCGACGTATCTATCCTTGAATTGGGTGACGGTGTCTTCGACGTATTGTCAACTGCAGGGGACAACAAACTTGGTGGTGACGACTTTGACCAAAAAATCATCGACCACTTGGTAGCAGAGTTCAAGAAAGAAAACGGTATTGACTTGTCTACTGACAAGATGGCAATGCAACGTTTGAAGGATGCAGCTGAAAAAGCTAAGAAAGACCTTTCAGGTGTAACTTCTACTCAAATTAGCTTGCCATTTATCACTGCTGGTGAAGCTGGACCTCTTCACTTGGAAATGACTTTGACTCGTGCGAAATTCGACGATTTGACTCGTGACCTTGTAGAACGTACAAAAGTTCCAGTTCGTCAAGCCCTTTCAGATGCAGGTTTGAGCTTGTCAGAAATCGACGAAGTTATCCTTGTTGGTGGTTCAACTCGTATCCCAGCCGTTGTAGAAGCTGTTAAGGCTGAAACTGGTAAAGAACCAAACAAATCAGTAAACCCTGATGAAGTTGTTGCCATGGGTGCTGCGATCCAAGGTGGTGTGATCACTGGTGATGTGAAAGACGTTGTCCTTCTTGACGTAACACCATTGTCACTCGGTATCGAAACAATGGGTGGAGTATTTACAAAACTTATCGATCGCAACACTACTATTCCAACATCTAAATCACAAGTCTTCTCAACTGCAGCGGACAACCAACCAGCCGTTGATATCCACGTTCTTCAAGGTGAACGCCCAATGGCAGCAGATAACAAGACTCTTGGACGTTTCCAATTGACAGATATCCCAGCTGCACCTCGTGGAATTCCTCAAATCGAAGTAACATTTGACATTGACAAGAACGGTATCGTATCTGTTAAAGCCAAAGACCTTGGAACTCAAAAAGAACAAACTATTGTTATCCAATCTAACTCAGGTTTGACAGACGAAGAAATTGACCGCATGATGAAAGATGCAGAAGCTAACGCTGAAGCAGATAAAAAACGTAAAGAAGAAGTAGACCTTCGTAACGAAGTTGACCAAGCAATCTTTGCGACTGAAAAGACAATCAAGGAAACTGAAGGAAAAGGCTTCGATGCAGAACGTGATGCTGCCCAAGCTGCCCTTGATGACCTTAAGAAAGCGCAAGAAGACAACAACTTGGACGAAATGAAAGCAAAACTTGAAGCATTGAACGAAAAAGCTCAAGGACTTGCTGTTAAACTCTACGAACAAGCCGCAGCAGCACAACAAGCTCAAGCAGGAGCAGAAGGCGCACAAGCAACAGGAAACGCAGGCGATGACGTCGTAGACGGAGAGTTTACTGAAAAATAAGATGCAAAGCCCGTTAAAACCTCACAGTAAAAATAGGAAATCTGACGTAGAAACTTTAGTTTCTAGGAAGATTTGCACCTAAAGGTAGCCATATCTGTAGTTCGCTAAAGAGAAAACAGCTACGTCTCTTTTTCACTAAGAGGTTAGGGCGTGCTCAATTCGGTAAGATATTGAGGCGTTAAGAAAACGAAAGAAAAATAGGAAGCCATCGCCTTGTGCGATGCACAAAAGATGGCTTATATTTTTTCCGAAGTTTTTAGCCGAAACTCAGTTAAGCATTACTAGTTTGATTTTTAAAACTCGAACTAGTAAGTATAAGAAGAAATCCAGAGGTTGCAACCCAGCCTCTGTTTTTCGGTAAGAAAAAAGTTGGAACGTAAATTTTTGGTTTTTCTTTAAACTAAGTTAGAAAGGAATTGAACCCGACCGAAATTCTCGGAAAAAAGATAAATCTGCCTAGGAGCATCGCTCCAGTGTCAGATTTCCTATTTTTCAGTCGAATTTTACGGTCTTGGTATCTTGTATGAACAATACTGAATTTTATGATCGTCTGGGGGTGTCAAAAAACGCTTCGGCAGACGAGATCAAAAAGGCTTATCGTAAGCTTTCGAAAAAATATCACCCAGATATCAACAAGGATCCTGGAGCTGAGGAAAAGTACAAGGAAGTTCAAGAAGCCTATGAGACTTTGAGTGACGACCAAAAACGTGCAGCTTACGACCAGTATGGTGCTGCGGGTGCCAACGGTGGCTTTGGTGGTGCTGGCGGTTTTGGTGGCTTTGACGGAGCAGGTGGCTTCGGTGGTTTTGAAGATATCTTTTCAAGTTTTTTCGGAGGAGGCGGAGCTTCACGCAATCCAAACGCTCCTCGTCAAGGGGATGACCTCCAGTACCGTGTGAACTTGACCTTTGAAGAAGCTATCTTCGGAACAGAAAAGGAAGTTAAGTACAACCGTGAAGCAAGCTGTCGTACATGTAATGGATCTGGTGCTAAGCCAGGGACAAGTCCAGTCACTTGTGGACGCTGTCATGGTGCTGGTGTCATTAACGTCGATACGCAGACTCCTCTTGGTATGATGCGTCGCCAAGTAACCTGTGATGTCTGTCATGGTCGCGGAAAAGAAATCAAAGATCCATGTACAACTTGTCACGGTACAGGTCATGAAAAACAAGCTCATAGCGTCCATGTGAAAATCCCTGCTGGTGTGGAAACTGGCCAACAAATCCGCCTAGCTGGTCAAGGTGAAGCAGGCTTTAACGGTGGACCTTACGGGGACTTGTACGTGGTGGTTTCTGTGGAAGCTAGCGATAAGTTTGAACGTGAAGGAACAACTATTTTCTACAAGTTAAATCTTAATATTGTCCAAGCTACTCTTGGAGACACTGTAGAAATTCCAACTGTTCATGGAGATGTTGAATTGGTTATCCCAGAAGGAACTCAGACTGGCAAGAAATTCCGTCTACGTGGCAAGGGAGCACCGAGCCTTCGTGGCGGTGCTGTTGGTGACCAATACGTTACTGTCAATGTCGTTACTCCGACAGGTTTGAACGACCGCCAAAAAGCAGCGCTTAAAGAATTCGCAGCTGCAGGCGACTTGAAAGTCAATCCAAAGAAAAAAGGCTTCTTTGACCATATTAAAGATGCCTTTGAAGGAGAATAAAGTAAAAAGAGCCGATTGGCTCTTTTTTTGTATAATCTTGGGAAATTTAGCATCGAGCAATCATTCTCCAATTAGTCTACTATTTATACTTTTGAGTGAGCAAGTCAGCAGTATCCATCTCCTGAATGAGTTGCTTGAATTCCTCTTCCTTTCCAGGCTTAACGGTGACGGTGTCAATACGCTTAATCGCCGAATTATCCTGAATATCCACTAAGATCAAAGCTTTTTCATAGAATGCGATTCCCTTTTTGAGACTTTCTTGATCATTCCAAAAGAGAAGTGAGTAATTAGGGTTAAATTTCTTTCCTTTTTCTTGGAAATACTTCTCGCCCTCCTTCTTTAAAAACTGAAATAAACCATGATTGAACAAGTTATCCCCTACTTTATAGTAGGAAATCTCTCCTGTCTGGAGGACATAGACTTCGAGTCGGTTTTTGGTGAGTTTTGGACTTTCTTTTAGGACGGGGTGGCTATTGATAACATCATCAGAGAAAGTAACATAAAAATTTAAGCCCCCTCCCTCGTATTGATAGTGTCCATCTGATTCGACTTTCTCAGGAGGGAGGTCAAGGGAGGTAAAGATTTGTTTTAAGTCGTCATTCCCTTTTCGGATGTCACTTGGTGACGCTTTGAAAAGATTGATTAGTAGTAGAAATGCTAGGGCTGCAAGCAGGCAGAGGCAGCCGCAAGGGATCGCGATGACCTTCGCTAGAACTTTTACAAACTGTTTCATTTTCATTCCCTCCCTTTTCTGTTCGAATCTAGTAACCCAAAATGGACTTAAGGAAAGTTGGAGGCTTTCTTATTCTTGTTTTTCTTCTTGGAGAACCGCCATTCTGGTTTGGAAATCTTTTTCTAAAACTTTGAATTTGTAGGTTAAATCTTTTTGGTATTCCTTGATAAGGGCCTTTTGTTGGTCGATGATTTGTAGGCTGTTTTGGATGATATCCAAATCATCCTTGATAGCTTGGACGCGGTCAGTTGTATCTAGCACTTCATCCTGAATGGCTTGGCGATTTTTTACGACAAAATAACTTCCAGCTGCAGCTCCTGCAAATAGCAATAGATTGGATAGTTTCATGGCATCTCCTTAAGCGTTTTTAATGGTTTTAGCGACTTGGGCAAGTTTGTCAAAGTCGGGTTCGTGGGCGATAAAGTCAATCTTGAGGTCATCTTCTGCACCGTAGCGAGGTACGAGATGCACGTGAGTATGAAAGACCGTTTGACCAGCAACTTCCTCACAGTTGGCGATGATGTTCATACCAGCAGCTTTGGTAGCTTTCATAACTTTTTGAGCTACCAGTGGCACTTGGGCAAAGAGTTGGCTGGCACTTGGGGCATCCATCTCCAAAAGATTGCGATAGTGCTCTTTTGGTACAATGAGAGTGTGTCCAGGCGTTACTTGAGAGATATCAAGAAAGGCAAGAACCTGCTCATCCTCGTATACTTTTGAAGCAGGAATCTCCCCTGCGATAATCTTACAAAAAATGCAATCTGACATAAAATCCACCTCTACTGTATTGAATTTTGATATAATATAGCTACATTATACCAGATTCGGAGAAAATATGTTAGAAATTAAAAACCTGACAGGAGGCTATGTTCATGTCCCTGTCTTGAAAGATGTGTCCTTTACAGTTGAAAGTGGGCAGTTAGTCGGTTTGATCGGTCTTAACGGCGCGGGTAAATCAACGACAATCAATGAGATTATTGGTCTCTTGACACCTTACAGTGGGGAAATCAAGATTAATGGTTTGACCCTGCGAGAAGATGCGACTAGCTACCGCAAGCAGATTGGCTACATCCCAGAAACGCCTAGCTTGTATGAAGAGCTGACTCTCAGAGAGCATATCGAAACGGTGGCTATGGCTTACGGTATTGAACAAAATGTGGCTTTTGAGCGAGTAGAATCTTTGTTAAAAATGTTTCGTTTGGATCAAAAATTAGATTGGTTTCCTGTGCATTTCTCCAAAGGGATGAAGCAGAAGGTCATGATTATCTGTGCTTTTGTGGTGGATCCGAGTCTTTTCATCGTGGATGAGCCTTTTCTTGGCCTCGATCCGCTGGCTATTTCTGACTTGATTCAGCTTTTGGAAGTAGAAAAGCAAAAAGGTAAGTCTATCCTCATGAGTACCCACGTGCTGGACTCGGCGGAGAAGATGTGTGACGCCTTTGTTATTCTCCACAAGGGGGAGGTGAGGGCTCAGGGAAACCTCCAGCAACTGCGCGAAGCCTTTGGCATGCCTGAAGCGAGTTTGAATGATATTTACTTGGCTCTGACCAAAGAGGAGGAGCTATGAAAGACTTGTTCTTAAAGCGAAAGCAGGCTTTTCGTAAGGAGTGTGTCGGTTATCTGCGCTATGTTCTCAATGACCACTTTGTCTTGTTCTTGCTGATTCTCATCGGTTTTCTAGCTTACCAGTACAGTCAACTCTTGCAAGATTTTCCTGAAAATCACTGGCCTATCCTCTTGTTTTTGGGGATTGTATCTGCCTTGCTTTTGGCTTGGGGAGGAATCGCGACCTACATGGAAGGACCGGACAAACTCTTTCTCTTAGTCAGTGAAGAAGAGGTTAAGTCTCACCTCAAAGGGCAGACAGTACGCTCACTGGTCTTTTGGCTCTTTGTCCAAACCCTTTTCTTGCTTTTATTTGCGCCCTTATTTTTAGCCATGGGTTATGGCTTGCCAGTTTTTCTCATCTATGTGCTTTTACTAGGAGCAGCGAAGTACATAGTCTTTCATCAAAAAGCCAGTAAATTTTATATTGAGACTGGCCTTGACTGGGATTATGTGATTGCCCAAGAAAGCAAGCGCAAGCAAGTCTTGCTTCGTTTCTTTGCTCTCTTTACTCAGGTCAAGGGCGTTTCAAATAGTGTCAAACGTCGCGCTTATCTGGATTTCATCCTTAAAGCAGTTCAGAAAGTGCCGAGCAAGATCTGGCAAAATCTCTATCTCCGCTCTTATCTGCGAAATGGAGATCTTTTTGCCCTCAGTTTGCGCCTCTTGCTCCTATCCCTGTTAGCTCTAGTCTTTATCGCGCAATCTTGGATCGCGACAGCGGTAGTGGTTCTATTTAATTACCTCTTGCTCTTTCAGTTACTCGCCCTCTATCATGCCTTTGACTACCAGTACTTGACCCAGCTCTTTCCTTTGGAAAAGGGTGAAAAAGAGAAGGGCTTGAAACAGATAGTGCTCGGTGTTGGAAGTGTCGTTCTTTTGCTGGAGCTGCTGGTCGGAGCAGTAATTTTTCAAGAAAAAATAGCTTTGTTGGCTCTTGTAGGGGCTAGTCTCTTCCTACAATTGTTTTATTTGCCTTACCAACTAAAAAGATTGGTTGACGAATAGACCAAAAACTAGTAGAATAGTAAGGAAACTTTATACGGAGGAAAGAAATGGACTTGGGTGATAATGAGCTAACGCTGACCCCGATACCTGGGAAGAGTGGCAAGGCTTATATGGGAAACTACCCTGATGGGAAGCGCGTCTTTGTAAAAATGAACACCTCTCCAATCCTACCTGGCCTAGCCAGAGAACAAATCGCTCCTCAATTACTATGGACTCGTCGTTTGTCAGATGGCCGTGATATGTGTGCTCAGGAATGGCTGACGGGCAAAATCTTGACCCCTTACGATATGAATCGCAAGCAGATTATCAATATCTTGAACCGCCTTCACCGCTCGCGTCCTTTGATGAAGCAGTTGAGTCGTTTGGGATATACCATGGAAAAACCAGTTGATTTGCTACGTTCTTGGCAGCAAGGAGTTCCAGAAATCTTGAAGCAGAACCACTACTTGAACAGTGTGATTGCTGAACTAGGTAAGACGGTTCCAGGTTTTAGAGAAGACTATGCAACGATTGTGCATGGGGATCTTCGTCATAGTAATTGGATTGAGACAGAGAGTGGACTCGTTTATCTAGTGGATTGGGATTCGGTTCGTCTGACGGATCGTATGTTTGATGTGGCGCATTTGCTATGCCACTACATTCCAGATCATCAGTGGCGTCAATGGTTGAGAGACTACGGCTATAAGTACAATCAGACAGTGTTAGATAAATTGTATTGGTATGGTCAGTATTCTTATTTGAACCAGATTGCCAAATACTGTGAAAATCAAGATTTAGACAATGTAAACCGGGAGATTTACGCCTTGCGCGTCTTCCGTGACAAGTATGGAAAGAAGAGATGAGAGTTAGAAATCGTAAAGGGGCGACAGAATTACTAGAGGCTAATCCCCAGTATGTGGTCCTCAATCCCTTAGAAGCAAAAGGGAAATGGCGAGACTTGTTTGGAAATGATCATCCTATTCATGTAGAGGTTGGAAGTGGGAAAGGGGCCTTCGTATCAGGAATGGCCAAGCAAAATCCTGACATCAACTACATCGGGATTGATATCCAAAAGTCGGTATTGAGTTATGCCTTGGATAAGGTATTAGAAGTTGGAGTGCCCAACATCAAGTTGCTGTGGGTAGATGGTTCAGATTTGACTGACTACTTTGAAGACGGTGAGATTGATCGCCTCTACCTAAACTTTTCAGATCCCTGGCCTAAAAAACGCCATGAAAAACGTCGTTTGACTTACAAGAGTTTCTTGGATACCTTCAAGCGCATCTTGCCTGAGAATGGGGAAATCCATTTCAAGACAGATAACCGTGGCTTGTTTGAGTACAGTCTGGTGAGTTTTTCTCAGTATGGGATGAAACTGAACGGAGTTTGGTTGGACTTACATGCCAGTGATTTTGAAGGCAATGTCATGACAGAGTATGAGCAAAAATTCTCCAGCAAAGGTCAAGTGATCTACCGAGTTGAAGCAGAATTTTAAGAAATAGCTTGAAAACCAGCTGTTTGAGTGCTAATGCTTTACATAAATTGACAAACGTGCTATACTGATAGTAAGAATATGAGAAAGAGAGGCGGGGAAATATCTTCGCCTCTTGCTTATGAGGAGGTGGACGCAATCGCAACAATCGTAGAATTAGTCAGAGAAGTTGTAGAACCTGTCATCCAAGCGCCTTTCGAGCTCGTGGATATCGAGTATGGAAAGATTGGCAGTGACATGATTCTCAGTATTTTTGTAGACAAACCCGAAGGAATTACCTTGAACGACACGGCAGACCTGACAGAAATCATCAGTCCTGTCCTAGATACCATCAAGCCTGATCCCTTCCCAGAACAATATTTCCTAGAAATCACCAGTCCAGGCTTGGAACGTCCTTTGAAAACCAAGGATGCTGTCGCTGGAGCAGTTGGGAAATACATCCATGTCGGGCTCTACCAAGCCATTGATAAGCAAAAAGTCTTTGAAGGAACCTTGGTATCCTTTGAAGGGGATGAGCTGACTATGGAGTATATGGACAAAACACGTAAGAAAACTGTCCAAATTCCATACAGTTTAGTATCAAAAGCACGTTTAGCAGTAAAACTATAGAAAAGAAAGGATAGCTTTTGAGGATTCAAAAGTAAAAAGAACATGAGTAAAGAAATGCTAGAGGCCTTCCGCATTTTGGAAGAAGACAAGGGAATCAAAAAAGAAGACATCATCGACGCAGTAGTAGAGTCGCTTCGTTCCGCCTATCGCAGACGTTATGGTCAGTCTGATAGCGTAGCCATCGACTTCAACGAAAAAACAGGTGACTTTACTGTCTATACTGTTCGTGAAGTTGTAGACGAAGTATTTGATAGCCGTTTGGAAATCAGCTTGAAAGATGCCCTTGCCATTAATTCAGCCTATGAGCTTGGTGATAAAATCAAGTTTGAAGAAGCGCCAGCTGAGTTTGGTCGTGTAGCAGCCCAATCTGCCAAACAAACCATCATGGAAAAAATGCGCAAGCAAACACGTGCCATCACTTATAATACTTACAAAGAACATGAACAAGAAATCATGTCTGGTACAGTAGAACGCTTTGACAATCGCTTTATTTATGTCAACCTTGGCAGCATCGAAGCTCAATTGTCAAAACAAGACCAAATCCCTGGAGAAGTCTTTGCTTCCCACGATCGTATCGAAGTCTACGTTTACAAGGTTGAAGACAACCCTCGTGGTGTCAATGTCTTTGTTAGCCGTAGCCATCCAGAGATGATCAAGCGTTTGATGGAGCAAGAAATTCCAGAAGTTTACGACGGAACTGTTGAAATCATGAGCGTAGCTCGTGAAGCAGGTGACCGTACTAAAGTTGCTGTTCGTAGCCACAATCCAAACGTGGACGCTATCGGGACCATCGTTGGTCGTGGTGGTGCTAATATCAAGAAAATCACTAGCAAATTCCACCCAGCTCGTTACGATGCCAAGAGCGATCGCATGATTCCTGTTGAAGAAAACATCGACGTTATCGAGTGGGTAGCAGATCCAGCTGAGTTTATCTACAATGCTATCGCTCCTGCTGAGGTTGACCAAGTTATCTTTGATGAAAACGACAGCAAACGTGCCTTGGTCGTTGTACCTGATAACAAGCTCTCTCTTGCCATCGGTCGTCGTGGACAAAACGTTCGCTTGGCAGCTCACTTGACGGGTTACCGTATCGATATCAAGTCTGCTAGTGAGTTTGAAGCTATGGAAGAAGCAGGTCAAGTTGATTACGCAGTTGCGGATGAATTGATCGAAGAATAAAAGCTGCTAGAGGAGGGAAAGATGAAAACAAGAAAAATCCCTTTGCGCAAGTCTGTTGTATCCAATGAAGTGATTGATAAGCGTGATTTGCTCCGCATTGTCAAGAACAAGGAAGGACAGGTCTTTATCGATCCGACAGGCAAGGCCAATGGCCGTGGCGCTTATATCAAGCTAGACAATGCAGAAGCCCTAGAGGCTAAAAAAAAGAAAGTCTTTAACCGTAGCTTTAACATGGAAGTGGAAGAAAGCTTTTATGACGAGTTGATCGCCTATGTTGATCACAAAGTAAAAAGAAGAGAGTTAGGACTTGAATAAGCAAAAAATTAGCAATCTCTTGGGTCTTGCTCAACGAGCAGGTCGGATCATATCAGGTGAGGAATTGGTGGTCAAGGCCATCCAAGACCAGAAAGCCAAGCTAGTCTTTCTAGCTCATGATGCTGGTCCCAATCTAACCAAGAAGATTCAAGATAAAAGTGACTATTATCAAGTAGAAGTTATAACCGTGTTTTCAACACTGGAATTAAGCATAGCAGTTGGAAAATCGAGAAAGGTTTTGGCTGTGACAGATGCTGGATTTACAAAGAAAATGAGGTCTCTTATGGAATAGAAGAGGAGGACATGATTTGTCTAAGAAAAGATTGTACGAAATCGCAAAAGAACTTGGAAAAGAAAGTAAAGAAGTTGTAGCGCGTGCAAAAGAGTTGGGCTTGGATGTAAAAAGCCACTCATCGAGCGTGGAAACCGCTGCTGCTGAGCAAATCGCAGCTAGCTTTAAATCTGCACCTGCTCCTAAAGCAGAAGCAAAACCTGCAGCACCAAAAGCAAGTGTAGAAAAGAAAGCGGAAAAACCTGCGTCAGCTAAATCAGTTGTCACGAAGGAAGAAAGTAAACCAGTTGCACCTGTAGCTCCTAAGGAAGAAAAAGTAGTGGCCGCAAGACCACAAAGTCGAAACTTCAAGGCGGAGCGTGAGGCGCGTGCCAAAGAGCAGGCAGAGCGACGCAAACAAAACAAGGGCAACAACCGTGACCAACAACAAAACGGCAACCGTCAGAAAAACGATGGTCGTAATGGTGGAAAAACTGGTCAAGGAAACCGCGACAATCGCCGATTTAACGACCAAGGGAAAAAACCACAAGGTCAAGGAAATCGTGGCAATGATCGCCGTCAGCAACAAGACTTCCAGCCAAAACAATCTGGACCACGTGTTGACTTTAAAGCCCGTGCAGCAGCCCTAAAAGCAGAGCAAAATGCAGAGTACGCACGCTCAAGCGAGGAGCGCTTCAAACAATCGCAAGCTGCCAAAGAAGCCTTGGTTCAAGCTAATAAACGCAAGGAACCTGAGGAAATCTTTGAAGAAGCTGCTAAGCTAGCTGAACAAACGCAGCCAGCCGTAACAGTAGCTCCTGTAGCGAAAGAAGCGCCAGTGGATACACGTCGTAAAAAACAAGCTCGACCAGACAAAGAACGTGACGATTATGATCACGAAGAAGATGGTCCTAGAAAACAACAAAAGAATCGAAGTAGTCAGAATCAAGTGAGAAATCAAAGAAATAGTAACTGGAATAACAACAAGAAAAATAAAAAAGGGAACAAGCAAAACAACCGTAACCAGACTCCAAAACCTGTTACAGAGCGTAAGTTCCATGAATTGCCAACAGAATTTGAGTATACAGATGGTATGACTGTTGCGGAAATCGCAAAACGTATCAAACGTGAACCAGCTGAAATCGTTAAGAAACTCTTTATGATGGGTGTCATGGCCACACAAAACCAATCCTTAGATGGAGAAACCATCGAACTCCTCATGGTGGATTACGGTATCGAAGCCAAACAAAAGGTTGAAGTGGATAATGCCGACATCGAACGTTTCTTTGTCGAAGATGGCTATCTCAATGAAGATGAATTGGTTGAGCGTCCACCAGTTGTAACCATCATGGGACACGTTGACCATGGTAAAACAACTCTCTTGGATACCCTTCGTAACTCTCGTGTTGCGACAGGTGAAGCAGGTGGTATCACTCAGCATATCGGAGCCTACCAAATCGTGGAAAATGGCAAGAAGATTACCTTCCTTGATACACCTGGACACGCGGCCTTTACATCTATGCGTGCGCGTGGTGCATCTGTTACCGATATTACCATCTTGGTTGTAGCAGCCGACGACGGGGTTATGCCTCAGACTATCGAGGCTATCAACCACTCAAAAGCAGCCAACGTTCCAATCATCGTAGCTATTAACAAGATTGATAAACCAGGTGCCAACCCAGAACGTGTTATCGGTGAATTGGCAGAGCATGGGGTTATGTCAACAGCTTGGGGTGGAGATTCTGAATTTGTTGAAATCTCAGCTAAATTCAACCAAAATATCGAAGAATTGTTGGAAACGGTCCTTCTTGTGGCTGAAATTCAAGAACTCAAGGCAGACCCAACAGTGCGTGCTATCGGTACGGTTATCGAGGCTCGTTTGGATAAAGGAAAAGGTGCGGTCGCAACCCTTCTTGTGCAACAAGGTACTCTGAATGTGCAAGACCCTATCGTTGTCGGAAATACCTTCGGTCGTGTCCGTGCTATGACAAATGACCTTGGTCGTCGTGTCAAGGTTGCTGGACCATCAACGCCAGTTTCTATCACAGGTTTGAACGAAGCGCCAATGGCGGGTGACCACTTTGCTGTTTACGAAGATGAAAAATCTGCGCGTGCAGCCGGTGAAGAGCGTGCAAAACGTGCTCTCATGAAACAACGTCAAGCTACCCAACGTGTCAGCCTTGAAAACCTCTTTGATACGCTTAAAGCTGGTGAACTCAAGTCAGTCAACGTTATCATCAAGGCCGACGTACAAGGTTCTGTCGAAGCCCTTTCTGCCTCACTTCAAAAAATTGATGTGGAAGGTGTGAAAGTTACTATCGTTCACTCGGCAGTCGGTGCTATCAACGAATCTGACGTGACCCTTGCGGAAGCTTCAAATGCCTTTATCGTTGGTTTCAACGTACGCCCTACACCACAAGCTCGTCAACAAGCCGAAGCTGATGACGTAGAAATCCGTCTCCACAGCATTATCTACAAGGTTATCGAAGAGATGGAAGAAGCCATGAAAGGGATGCTTGACCCAGAATTTGAAGAAAAAGTTATCGGTGAAGCGATTATCCGTGAAACCTTCAAAGTGTCTAAAGTCGGAACTATCGGTGGATTTATGGTTACTAGCGGTAAGGTTACCCGTGACTCTAAAGTCCGTGTTATTCGTGACGGTGTCGTTATTTACGATGGTGAACTTGCAAGCTTGAAACACTATAAAGATGACGTCAAAGAAGTTACAAACGGTCGTGAAGGTGGATTGATGATTGATGGCTACAATGATATCAAGATGGATGATGTGATTGAGGCTTATGTCATGGAAGAAATCAAGAGATAATAGAGAAACGATAGCTAATTTGACTCGTCGTCAACAGCGCCTTGATGAACCCTTAGTTCTATCTAAGGCTTGTTTCCTAGATTCAAATGGCTCTAGTTCCTCTATCTAATAGAAATAGCTAGGTCTGCTGGCCTAGCTTTTGGTTCAAAGTAGAGAAAGGAATATCATGGCAAATCATTTCCGTACGGATCGTGTGGGCATGGAAATCAAGCGTGAAGTCAATGAGATTTTGCAAAAGAAGGTCCGTGATCCGCGTGTCCAAGGTGTGACCATTACAGATGTTCAGATGCTGGGTGACTTGTCTGTTGCCAAGGTTTACTACACCATTTTGAGTAACCTTGCTTCGGATAACCAAAAAGCTCAAATCGGGCTTGAAAAAGCAACTGGTACCATCAAACGTGAACTTGGTCGCAATTTGAAATTGTACAAAATCCCAGATTTAACCTTCGTCAAAGATGAGTCCATCGAATATGGAAACAAGATTGACGCAATGCTACGCAATCTGGATAAGAACTAATACTCTTCGAAAATCAAATTCAAACCAAGTCAGCGTCGCCTTGCCGTACTCAAGTACAGCCTGCGGCTAGCTTCCTAGTTTGCTCTTTGATTTTCATTGAGTATAAGAAAGAGGGTCACCCCTCTTTTTTGTTTCCAGAGCATGATTATTACTATTTGACGATGTATTCATCTGCTAAAAATCGGTTTAAAAAATTTGTAAATTTCAAATAGTATGATATGATAAAGCTTGATATAAATGAAAAACGGAGAGACATATGGCTAAACAAGATATAGCTATGCAAGTACTGCAACAAGTGGTGAAATTACCCGTAGTCAAAGTTAATCGAGAGAAATTTTTAGTAGAAAAGTTTTCCAAGGAACTAGACCGCAAGGATATTGCAACCTTATTAGAACAAGGGCCGACTTCTTTGTTGCCTCAGGAAAGCTTGGATCGAGTGGCAAAGGCCTGTATTAAGGACAATGTCTTGATGGCTAGTGGAACATCGGTGCTGGCAGGTCTACCTGGAGGTCTTGCCATGGCGATCACAATCCCGACAGATGTAGCTCAGTTTTACGCTTTCTCATTAAAATTAGCTCAGGAACTAGGGTATATTTACGGATTTGATGATCTCTGGGCATCGCGAAATGAGTTGAGTGAAGATGCTAAAAACACGCTTTTACTTTATCTCGGTGTGATGCTGGGAGTAAATGGTGCAGGCGCTCTGCTTCGATCAGGCGGTGTGACAGTAGCCAAGCAAGTCATAAAAGTAGTGAACAAGAAAGCCTTGACAAAGACCCTTTGGTATCCGATTTTAGAAAAAGTTTTGAAAATTTTTGGTGTCAATCTGACAAAAGGAGGCCTAGCCAAAGGGATGGGGAAAGTGATCCCTATCCTAGGTGGAGTCATTTCTGGGGGTTTAACCTTTGCGACCATGAAACCGATGGGAGAAAGATTGCAACAGGAATTGTCCAAGCTAGTCAACTACAATGAAGTGCAATATCAAAGAGACGTTGATACTATCCGAAAAGAGGTCGAAATCATCGAAGGAGAGTAATATGGGATTCATTAAAATTCTAGCCAAGACTTATGGGAATTACTTTTTTGTGATGCAAAGCGTAAAAGTCCTGAAGAACATGAAAAAAGATGACAATGCTCTAGTAGGTTTCGGGGAAGTACTGCTTGCTGACAAGCTGATGGATGTAGCCCAGTGGCTCGCAAAACCAGATGATAAGGAATAACTTGAAATGAAAGAAACTAGCAGGAACTCCGCTGCTAGTTTTTTAATCTCTTCCCATATGGTATAATATAAGCAGTAAAATCATTTTATACTCTTCGAAAATCTCTTCAAACCACGTCAGCTTCACCTTGCCGTAGGTATGGTTACTGACTTCGTCAGTTCTATCCACAACCTCAAAACACTGTTTTGAGCAACCTGCGGCTAGCTTCCTAGTTTGCTCTTTGATTTTTATTGAGTATTAGAACATACATGGAGGTCGTCATGGACAATATCATCGATGTGTCAATTCCCGTTGCAGAAGTGGTGGACAAGCACCCAGAAGTTTTGGAAATCCTAGTGGAGCTCGGTTTTAAACCACTTGCTAATCCCTTGATGCGCAACACAGTCGGTCGCAAGGTATCGCTCAAACAGGGTTCTAAGCTTGAAGGAACTCCTATGGACAAGATTGTCCGCACACTGGAAGCGAATGGTTACGAAGTGATTGGATTAGACTAATGGCAGATGAACGGATTCATATCCTACGGGATATTTTGTTAGAATTGCACAATGGCGCCTCTCCCGAGTCGGTTCAGGAGCGTTTTGATGCGACCTTTACAGGTGTGTCAGCCATCGAGATTTCTCTCATGGAGCACGAATTGATGAACTCAGATTCAGGAGTCACCTTTGAAGATGTCATGGAGCTCTGTGATGTCCATGCCAATCTTTTTAAAAACGCTGTTAAGGGTGTGGAAGTAGAGGATACCGAACACCCTGGTCACCCCGTTCGCGTCTTCAAGGATGAAAATCTGGCTCTCCGTGCTGCCTTGATTCGCATTCGGAGATTGTTAGATACCTATGAGTCTATGGAAGACGAGGAAATGCTGGCAGAGATGCGCAAGGGTTTGGTCCGTCAAATGGGCCTTTTGGGGCAATTTGATATCCACTACCAGCGCAAGGAAGAGCTGTTTTTCCCCATCATGGAGCGCTATGGACACGATTCACCTCCAAAAGTTATGTGGGGAGTGGATGACCAGATCAGAGAACTCTTTCAAACAGCTCTAACGACAGCCAAGTCACTACCAGAAGTGTCGATTAGCAGTGTAAAAGAAGATTTTGAAGCTTTTGCGACAGAGTTTGAAAGTATGATTTTCAAGGAAGAGTCCATTCTTCTCATGATTCTCCTTGAGTCCTTTACTCAGGATGACTGGATTCAGATTGCGGAGGAGAGCGATGCTTATGGCTATGCCATCATTCGTCCGTCTGAGAAATGGGTTCCAGAACGCCAGAGTTTTGTTGAGAAAAAGAGTGCAGAGGAGCCCGTGCAGCTAGACACGGCTGAAGGCCAAGTGCAACAAGTTATCGATACGCCAGAAGGTCAGTTTACCATTACCTTTACCCCTAAGGAAAAGGAAGCAGTGCTGGACCGCCATAGTCAACAGGCTTTTGGGAATGGCTATCTCTCTGTCGAGCAGGCCAACTTCATCCTCAATCACCTCCCCATGGAGATTACCTTCGTCAATAAAGACGATATTTTCCAGTATTACAATGACAATACTCCAGCTGATGAGATGATTTTCAAACGGACGCCGTCCCAAGTCGGACGCAATGTTGAACTCTGCCATCCGCCCAAGTACCTAGAAAAGGTGAAGGCCGTTATGAAAGGTCTTCGTGAAGGTAAAAAGGACAAGTATGAAATGTGGTTCAAGTCAGAGTCGCGAGGCAAGTTTGTCCACATCACCTATGCTGCGGTACACGATGAAAACGGAGAATTTCAAGGCGTGCTAGAGTATGTTCAGGATATCCAGCCCTATCGTGAGATTGATACGGACTACTTCCGTGGATTAGAATAAGGAGAATCAATGAGTTACGAACAAGAATTTATAAAGGAATTTGAAGCTTGGGTCAATACCCAGATCATGATCAACGACATGGCGCACAAGGAAAGTCAAAAAGTTTACGAAGAAGACCAAGACGAGCGTGCCAAAGATGCCATGATTCGCTACGAAAGCCGTTTGGATGCCTACCAGTTTTTACTTGGTAAGTTTGAAAATTTCAAGGCGGGCAAGGGATTTCATGATTTGCCAGAAGGATTGTTTGGTGAGCGAAACTATTAAAATTCAGATACTTTCTTGATTTTTTCCCAAAATCTTGATAGAATATCTTTATTAAATCCTTGTCAGAGCAGGGATTTTTTATTGAAAGGATTTTATCATGTCAAAGAAACTCCAACGTAAAAAACAATTGCGAAATAGCCTTCGTCGTTCAGGTGCCTTTTCAAATACGGTGACCAAGGTTGTAGAAGCGACCAAGAAAGTCGTGAAACACGCAGAAAAATCTGCCAGCGAAGCAGGAAAAGTTGTCTCTAAAAAAGTGGAACAAGCAGTAGAAGCGACCAAGGAACAAGCTCAAAAAGTAGCCAATTCTGTAGAAGATTTCGCAGCGACTTTGGGTGGCCTCTCAGTAGATCGTGCTAAGACTTTCTATGATGAAGGCATCAAATCAGCTGCTGACTTTAAAAACTGGACTGAAAAAGAACTCCTTGCCTTGAAGGGAATTGGTCCAGCTACCATTAAGAAATTAAAAGAGCACGGAATCAGCTTCAAGTAATCATTCTTGAGTCTTGCATTTCCGTCAAAAACTTGCTACAATAGAGCCATTAGAGGTGTTTTGGATCCCACATTTTACAGAAAGTGGCGGCGCTGAGAAGTCCACAAATGTGTCAAAACTGGTTGCTGATGGATGAAAAATGAAATAATATTGTCTTTTTATTATAAAGACGAGAGTTGCGGGCGTCTCTGCCCGAAATTGGGTGGTACCGCGGATAACACATTCGTCCCTGTCATGTAGATGGCAGGGGCGATTTTTTTGTAGAAAGCGAGGTAGAAGGATGACAAGAGCAGAGTTGCCAGAACGTTTAGAAACCGAACGGCTTGTTTTACGAGTCCGTACCGTGGCTGATGTTGTGGATATCTTTGACTATGCCAGTAGGCCAGAAGTTTCCTACCCAGCAGGCTTTCCGCCCGTCCAGACCTTGGAAGATGAGATTTATTATCTCGAGCATATCCTTCCTGAGCGCAATCAAAAGGACAATCTCCCAGCTGGCTACGGCATTGTGGTCAAAGGGACTGATAAGGTCATCGGCTCTGTTGATTTCCCTCGCCGTCACGAGGATGATGTCTTGGAGATTGGCTATATCTTACATCCAGACTATTGGGGTTTAGGCTATGTTCCAGAAGCTGCGAGTACCTTGATTGATTTAGCTTTTAAAGTACTTGGTCTTCACAAGATTGAGCTGACTTGTTTTGGCTACAATGTCCAAAGTCAACGAGTCGCAGAGAAGCTTGGCTTCACCCTCGAAGCTCGCATAAGAGACCGCAAAGATGCCCAAGGCAACCGCTGTGATGATTTGAGATACGGCTTGCTGAAGAGTGAGTGGGAGGTGGTTTGATGCACATTTTCATCATTGGGGCTCCAGCATCAGGAAAAATGACCATTGGTCAAGAGTTATCTCGACTGACGGATGCTACACTATTTTATAACCATCAAGCCATCGATTTTGCACTAGAAATCTATCAGGACTATACAGAGGAAATGTGGGATTTGTTCGTGGAATTACCTTTTCTTTCCTTGGAGCAAGTGCTAGGAATCAGCGATCTGTGATTTTAACAGACGTAATTGATTTTTCAAATCAGTACCAGTTGATGTATTTAAAGCAAATTCAGGATTTATTGGATGACTACCATCAAGAGATTCTTTTTGTGGAGTTGGAAACAAGTCTTGAGGAGCGCTTACATCGAAATCGAACGGAGAATCGATTAAAGCACAAACCCTTGAAACGGCACATTGAGATATCTGAAAGAGAAATTTTGGAGACCGCTGAGACACTTCAATTAAATTCCCAACATCAACCGAATGAGTTGCACCACTACTTTAAAATAAATAATAAGAATTTGTCTGCAGAAGAAGCTGCTAAGCAAATTCAAAATAAAATGAACAAAATAGAGAAAGGACACACGCATGTCTAAAGAACTTTCACCTAAATACAATCCAGTCGAGGTTGAGACTGGTCGTTACCAAAAATGGCTTGATGAAGATGTTTTCAAGCCTTCAGGAGATAAAAAGGCTAAGCCTTATTCGATCGTCATTCCACCACCAAACGTGACTGGGAAACTTCACCTTGGTCACGCTTGGGACACTACTCTCCAAGATATCATCATCCGTCAAAAACGCATGCAAGGTTTTGATACGCTTTGGCTTCCAGGTATGGACCACGCGGGGATTGCGACTCAGGCTAAGGTTGAGGAGCGCTTGCGTGGTGAGGGCATTACGCGTTACGACCTCGGTCGTGAAAAATTCCTAGATAAAGTCTGGGAATGGAAAGACGAATATGCCACTACCATCAAGGAACAATGGGGAAAGATGGGTCTCTCTGTAGACTACTCTCGCGAGCGTTTCACCCTTGACGAAGGCTTGTCAAAAGCTGTTCGCAAGGTTTTTGTCGAACTTTACAAGAAAGGATGGATCTACCGTGGTGAGTTTATCATCAACTGGGACCCAGCAGCTCGCACTGCCCTTTCTGATATTGAAGTTATCCACAAGGATGTCGAAGGTGCCTTCTACCACATGAATTATATGCTGGAAGACGGCTCACGCGCCCTTGAAGTGGCAACAACTCGTCCTGAGACAATGTTCGGGGACGTTGCCGTTGCGGTCAATCCAGAAGACCCACGCTACAAGAACTTGATTGGTAAAAACGTCATCCTTCCAATCGCTAATAAACTCATCCCAATCGTTGGAGATGAGCACGCAGATCCTGAATTTGGTACTGGTGTCGTGAAAATCACACCTGCCCATGATCCAAACGATTTCTTAGTTGGTCAACGCCATAACTTGCCACAAGTCAATGTCATGAATGACGATGGAACCATGAACGAGCTTGCCTTCGAATTTGCAGGTATGGACCGTTTTGAAGCTCGTAAGGCAGTCGTTGCCAAGTTGGAAGAAATCGGTGCCCTTGTTAAAATCGAAAAACGTGTCCACAGTGTTGGTCACTCAGAACGTACAGGTGTAGTGGTTGAGCCACGCTTGTCTACTCAGTGGTTTGTCAAGATGGACCAATTGGCGAAAAATGCTATTGCCAACCAAGATACAGAGGACAAGGTAGAATTCTACCCACCTCGTTTCAATGATACCTTCCTTCAATGGATGGAAAATGTCCACGACTGGGTTATCTCACGTCAGCTCTGGTGGGGTCACCAAATCCCTGCTTGGTACAATGCTGAGGGTGAAATATATGTCGGCGAAGAAGCGCCAGAAGGTGACGGTTGGACTCAAGACGAAGACGTCTTGGATACGTGGTTCAGTTCTGCTCTTTGGCCATTCTCAACCATGGGCTGGCCTGATGTCGACTCAGAAGACTTCAAACGTTATTATCCAACATCAACTTTGGTGACTGGTTATGATATTATTCCGTTTTGGGTGTCTCGGATGATTTTCCAAGGTTTGGAATTTACTGGCAAGTCACCATTCAAAAATGCCTTGATTCATGGTCTCATTCGTGATGAGCAAGGACGCAAGATGTCGAAATCTCTCGGTAATGGGATTGATCCAATGGATGTTATTGATAAGTACGGAACAGATAGCCTTCGTTGGTTCCTTTCAAACGGTTCTGCACCAGGGCAAGACGTGCGCTTCTCTTACGAGAAAATGGATGCTTCATGGAACTTCATTAACAAGATTTGGAACATCTCTCGCTACATCCTCATGAACAATGAAGGATTGACCCTCGAGCAAGCAACTGCCAATGTGGAAAAAGTTGTCAACAAGGAAGCTGGAAATGTCACAGACCGCTGGATTCTCCACAACCTCAATGAAACCATCGGAAAAGCGACTGCCAACTTTGATAAGTTTGAGTTTGGTGTCGCTGGCCACATCCTCTACAACTTCATCTGGGACGAGTTTGCGGACTGGTATGTTGAGTTGACCAAGGAAGTCCTTTATAGCGATAATGAAGAAGAGAAAGTCATCACACGTTCTGTTCTCCTTTATACTTTGGACAAGATCCTTCGTCTCCTTCACCCAATCATGCCATTCGTGACAGAGGAAATCTTTGGACAAATCTCAGAAGGCTCTATCGTTACAGCGGAATACCCAACTGTTAACCCAGCCTTTGAAGACCTTGCTGCCCACACTGGCGTGGAAAGTCTCAAAGACTTGATCCGTGCTGTTCGTAATGCGCGTGCGGAAGTAAACGTAGCACCAAGCAAGCCTATCACAATCCTTGTGAAGACAAGTGATAGCGACTTGGAAGCCTTCTTTAACAGCAATGTCAACTACATCAAACGCTTCACAAATCCAGAACACTTGGAAATTGCATCAAACATCCCTGCACCTGAACTCGCAATGTCAAGCGTCATCACAGGAGCAGAAATCTACTTGCCACTCGCAGACCTCCTCAATGTCGAAGAAGAATTGGCTCGTCTCGACAAGGAACTCGCTAAATGGCAAAAAGAACTGGATATGGTCGGCAAAAAGCTCTCTAACGAACGCTTCGTAGCCAACGCCAAACCAGAAGTCGTCCAAAAAGAACGCGACAAACAAGCCGACTACCAAGCGAAATACGATGCGACCGTAGCACGTATTGATGAAATGAAGAAGTTGGTGAAATAAACACACAAGAGGCTGGGGAAAAAGTCTTAAAATCTAAAAAACGCATAGTATCAGGTATTGAAAAAACTTGATATTATGCGTTTTATTGTGGGAAGATTTACTTCATTTTCTACTGAAATTGAGTTTTTTCTCAGCCTCTTTTTTGGTATAATTAGATTAGAATAAAATTTAGGTGTTTATTAATGGATAATAGTCAAGACGTTAAGAGTAAATTAGAGACAAAATATTTACAGATTACTCAAAAAAATAGGAATAATATTGATAGCTGGATTAAAGACGCAATTGAGTTACAAAGTAATTTTTTTAAGAAGAATGGTGATTTTGATGAAATCTATTTTTCAATGTTAGATAATTATAATTACTATTCCAAAAATAGAATTCAAGACTTTCTGAAACATAAATTATCTTTTTTTGATAATTATATATTTACTTATTTAAAAAAAGAAGATGCGAGAGCGGAATCATCTAGCATAGTTGCTCCTCTTTTATATGAAGTCAAAGAAAATGGTAGAGCAGATGTATACAATGGCTTTACTGAAACATTGTTAAAAGATTTAATTAGATTTATAGGAGATCACAGGGCTTGGGCGGAACTTTTAGAAGAGTGTGGTAGTCCAAACTTGGAGTTGGACAATCTAGCGAATGAAATAAGACAAACTGCAAATTCTAAAAACATTAGAAAATATAAGAGTTTGAATCGTATTATCATATTTGAAGATTTTGTAGGAACTGGTACTAGTTTAGTATCAAAATTTCTTAATAAACCAGAGATTATAGGATATATAAATTCACTAAAAGAATTTGGAATAAAAATAACTTTTTTGTTCTTAGAGATTAGTGTTCAAGGGGAAGATAAATTACAAGAGTATATTAATCAAAATGATTTCACAGATACAATTGATTATTTTGTTCCACAAGATTCTACTGGTTTTATTGGATATCAGGGTGATTTTAAGAATTTAACAAAGAAATTAAAAATTAGGGATGAAGAATATAGTTTGAATGCTTTAGTGTCATCGTATTTAGAAACACCTAATAATACAATAGCATTATTTTGGAAAAGTAATAATAGGGATTGGAAACCGTTATTCCCAAGGACTAATTGGTCTTTGTTGGAAAGAGAAGATGATTTAAAAGAGTTAGAAGATTTATTAGACAAATGTGATTTTAGATGTAGTCCAGGTGTTCAATTATCAGCAATAAAAACAGATAGAAAAATCAATTTAATTTTATTAGTATTATTAAATAACCTAAACAATATTGCATACGCACAGGCGACCACTATTGTAGCTAAAATTCTAGATTCACCATGTGGACTAATCCACCAAATTCTATACGCTTTAAAAAATGCAGGTTATATTAAGTTAGAGGGAGACTTTTCAAATGTGAAGTTAACGAGATTGGGTAAATCAACTATAGCGGGGGTATGTAAGTTACCTAAGTGGAATGATTTTATTGATGAAAATGCCTTGATTTAATTATTTTTTTTGATATAATAATAAAGAAGTAGAGATACTAAAAGTTTTAGTCAGGTATAGCAAAGTTGTTATACTAACGTGATTCTTTATGAAGTAATTTCATGTCATGAAAAATTTTTCTACATTTACATTTCGAAAAATTTCCCATGACTTTAACTTACTTCACAAGTTCCGTAAGTTAAGTACTTCATTCCATCAACTATAGTTGATGGTTTTTTTGGAGGGAATATGATTCCAAAATTAATCAGTGTACAACAGTTAAAAAAACTCTTTAAAATAGAATTAACCAGTAATATTGAAGATTTTGTAGAAAATAACAATCAAGTGTATCCTAGAATTAAGAAAAATGGGGAAATTAGATTTATCTCGAGTCCCACTATTCATTTGAAATCAATTCAAAAATGGATTGTGGAACATATATTGTCGAAAAAAGATTGTTCAGAATTTTGCCATGCATATGTAAAAGAGAAATCAATTTTTACAAATGCAGGAACTCATATAGGAAATCAAAATCTTTTAAAAATGGACATTCACAATTTTTTTGATTCCATTCCACATATTTCAGTAAAAAATATATTTATCACTATGGGATATAATTTAGAAGTTTCTCATAGTTTGGCTCTTTTATGTACATATAAAGGATATGTGAGGCAGGGCTTTGTTTCTAGTCCTATGATATCTAACATTATTATGAAGGAATTTGATGATTGGATTATAAAATCACTTCATGAAGAGGAATATTTAAAATTTGATTTTAAATATTCAAGATATGCAGATGATATAGCTATTTCTTCAAAGAAAAAAGCTGTGGCGCCTTTAGTGATTATAAAGGAGAATATATCCGATTATCTTGAAAAATATGGTTTTATCGTAAATAACGATAAAATAAAATTAATAAAAGGAAAAGGTCCTAAGTTAATAACAGGTATTGTTGTCAAAGACAATTCAATTTCAGTTCCTAATAAATACAAGCGGAAGCTGTTAAAAGAACTATATTATTGTGAAAAATATGGTGTTGAATCGCATTTGCTATATACTGGACAGTATGGAAAAACAAATTATAAAGAGTATTTACTAGGAATCGCAATGTATATCAAAAATACTGATAATCAATTCTATAATACTATTAGAGAAAGAATAGATGCTTTAAATATTGATTATTGATTTCAAAGAAATTCTTTATTTAAAAATCATATACAAAGAGAGAATTGTTTTAAAAATTTAATTTAATTTATCGTGAATATAATATTGCTAAGACTAGTCCATTCTACTTTTATTTTAGTCTCAACGATTGCATTCATTTGATTGAACCAGTCGTTAAAAGCTCTCAAATTTCCTTTCCCAGAAAGATTTTTAGCAAAAGGGGATATCTTCTTGAGAAGTACCTGATACTTTTGCTACTTAGTCTATCTGCTGAGTGAGCATTAATAATATCAAACGTCTCATACTTAATTCCACCATAAAAATCCGTTTTAGACTAATTTTCACTTCGGTCAGGCAAGTGGAAGTTACTTTGAGAAGTTACCCCAATAAAAGTCCTGTCACTTTCTCCCATTTAACCTTTGACTATTCCGCAAAATTATCGTACAATAAAGAGTACATGATAAAATGAGGTCAGAGTCTGTTTGCTCTGGCGATAGTAGTAAAAATGAGGAGAAACGCTTTGGAATTAGAAGTATTTGCTGGGCAAGAAAAAAGTGAACTATCTATGATTGAGGTAGCGCGTGCTATCTTGGAACTTCGTGGTCGCGATCATGAGATGCATTTTAGCGATCTTGTAAACGAAATTCAAAACTACCTTGGAACATCAAACAGCGATATCCGCGAAGCTTTGCCTTTGTTCTACACAGAGTTGAACTTTGACGGTAGCTTCATCTCTCTTGGAGACAACAAATGGGGTCTTCGTTCATGGTATGGTGTGGACGAAATCGACGAAGAGATCATCGCTCTTGAAGAAAGTGACGACGATGAAGTAGCACCAAAAGCTAAGAAAAAACGCGTCAATGCCTTTATGGATGGCGATTCAGATGCCATTGACTACAATGCGGATGATCCAGAAGACGAAGATGCATACGAAGCAGACCCAGCTCTTTCATATGATGATGAAAATCCAGATGATGAGAAAAATGAAGTGGAAGCTTACGATGCAGAAATCAATGAAATCGCTCCTGATGACTTGGGTGAAGACGTGGATCTTAACGAAGAAGACGACGAGTTTTCTGACGATGACGCTGAAACGAGTGAAGAAGAGTAAAAGACTTCACAGAGGAGATTGCCTGATCTCCTTTTTTTGTTTCTTGGACAAAGTAGTTGAGCGATACATCCGTTTGGATGTGGATCTTTAGTTGGTTTTCTGAAAGCAATCTTCTTATTTTCATATTTTACCAATTCGGGTTGACAAATGTTCTGCTTTGAGGTATTATATTGTTCGGGCACCTCTTTTAGAGGTCGGGGCTCCCTAGTTACTAGGGAGCCATTTTTGTTTTTCAGGAAGTTTTCTTGAAAAGTCGTTATTCATAAGGGTCTTGTTTTCTATTTCCCCTCGTAGTCAACAAGACCTTGAGCATTTTAGAAAGAGGAATCTATGTCTACGAAATATATTTTTGTAACTGGTGGTGTGGTATCGTCTATTGGGAAAGGGATTGTGGCAGCAAGTCTGGGCCGTCTCTTGAAAAATCGTGGTCTCAAAGTAACCATTCAAAAGTTTGATCCTTATATCAATATCGATCCGGGAACCATGAGTCCTTACCAGCACGGGGAAGTCTTTGTGACTGATGATGGGGCTGAGACAGACTTGGACTTGGGTCACTATGAACGTTTCATCGATATCAATCTCAACAAATATTCCAACGTGACAACTGGGAAAATTTACAGTGAAGTTCTTCGTAAGGAGCGCCGTGGCGAGTACCTTGGCGCAACTGTTCAGGTTATTCCTCATATCACAGATGCTTTGAAGGAAAAAATCAAGCGTGCCGCTGTAACGACCGACTCTGATGTCATTATCACAGAGGTTGGTGGAACCGTTGGGGATATCGAGTCCTTGCCATTCCTAGAGGCCCTTCGTCAGATGAAGGCAGATGTGGGGGCAGATAATGTCATGTACATCCATACAACCTTGCTTCCTTATCTCAAGGCTGCTGGTGAGATGAAGACCAAGCCGACTCAGCATTCTGTAAAAGAATTACGCGGTTTGGGAATCCAGCCAAATATGTTGGTCATTCGTACCGAGAAACCAGCTGGTCAAGGAATTAAAAATAAACTAGCTCAGTTTTGTGACGTGGCTCCAGAAGCTGTTATCGAGTCTTTGGATGTTGAACACCTTTACCAAATTCCATTGAACTTGCAGGCACAAGGTATGGACCAAATTGTCTGTGACCATTTGAAATTAGACGCGCCAGCAGCGGATATGACTGAGTGGTCAGCCATGGTGGACAAGGTCATGAACCTGAAAAAACAAGTCAAGATTTCCCTTGTCGGTAAGTATGTGGAGTTGCAAGATGCCTACATCTCAGTGGTTGAAGCTTTGAAACACTCTGGTTATGCCAACGACGCAGAAGTGAAGATTAATTGGATCAACGCCAATGATGTGACAGCAGAGAATGTAGCAGAACTCTTGTCTGATGCGGACGGGGTCATCGTACCAGGTGGTTTTGGTCAACGTGGTACGGAAGGAAAAATTCAAGCCATCCGTTATGCGCGTGAGAATGATGTTCCTATGTTGGGAGTCTGCTTGGGAATGCAGTTGACTTGTATCGAGTTTGCTCGTCACGTTTTGGGTCTTGAAGGTGCCAATTCTGCTGAACTTGCACCAGATACAAAATACCCTATCATTGATATTATGCGTGACCAGGTTGATGTTGAGGATATGGGTGGAACCCTTCGTTTGGGACTTTATCCATCTAAGTTGAAACGTGGCTCTAAGGCAGCAGCTGCTTATCACAATCAAGAAGTGGTGCAACGCCGTCACCGTCACCGTTATGAGTTTAACAACGCCTTTCGTGAACAGTTTGAGGCAGCAGGCTTTGTCTTTTCAGGAGTTTCTCCTGATAATCGTTTGGTAGAAATCGTGGAAATTCCTGAAAATAAATTCTTTGTAGCTTGTCAGTATCACCCTGAACTTTCCAGCCGTCCGAACCGTCCAGAAGAACTCTACACCGCCTTTGTTACTGCAGCAGTTGAGAATAGTAATTAGCATAATCAGAATCTTTGAGAAGAATCTCAGAGGTTTCTTCTAGCATATTTAGGATAAGATTTGCAAAAAAAATAGATAGTGATATAATTAATATAATAATTCCTAAAGAGGATGTACAATGAAAAAAATCACACTATTTTGTTTGTTTCTAGCAGGTTTAGCTTTACTGGCTTTCCCTCATTCAGGAAAAGCATTCGAATTGGAAGAAGAATGGGTTATTAAGGGTGGGGTTAAGTATCAAGATGGCAAAATTCTTCGATTTAATAATGGCCATGAAGTAGATATCAAAGTCTTGGATTTGCCAAAAACTGAGAAAATCGAGTGGATGGTCAGTCTCAATGGTCAAGATCAGACAGTCAATTTCCTAGGCCAAGAAAAGGACAAGTCTATGGTCGGTACAGAGGGGCGTTACCTGAATTTCTACGTACCTTATGGCTATAGAGGAGATATCAAGGTCGAGGCCAAGAGTGGAAATGAAGTAAAGACCTGGTCCTCTAAAGTGGTAGATGATGTATATAATGGTGAGAAAAGTGGCTACTACCGTATTGAAGAATCAAAAGACCATTACACCTACCTTGATACAAAATGGGACTATCAAACCAAGACCTACACTGCTACCTTACCAGAGACTATCAATGGTCAAAAAGTTTATGCTTGGAAAGACCATGACAATGGTGAGTTAAAACTTACAAAACCAGAATCTATCAGTCATTCCTACAAGGGGGGAGGAGCCTTCCGAGAACTTTATCCGATTGTAAAAGCAGAAAGCTGGCTAAAATCAGACCAAAATTGGTACTATCAAAACCAAGGCCAACTAGTTCAAAATGCTTGGGTTAAAGACAATGGAACTTGGTACTTTATGAATGATAAAGGGATTATGTTTAATCAAACTTGGCTCTATCAAGGTGGCAACTGGTATGCCTTTAAATCATCAGGAGCTATGATTGCTAGTGATTGGCTTTACGACCAAGGCAAGTGGTACTATTTATCAACTTCAGGCTCTATGAAAGCAAGCACTTGGATTTTTGACAAGGGAGAATGGTATTATGTAAGTTCTTCTGGTGCCATGATTGCGAATGATTGGGTCAAAGACAATGGTAAGTGGTATTATCTAGCTTCATCAGGTAAGATGCTTCGCAATACCTACACACCAGATGGCTACTACGTTGGCAACTCAGGCGCTTGGCAATAAGAATAATACTCTGCGAAAATCTCTTCAAACTACGTCAGCGTCGCCTTACCGTAGGTATGGTTACTGACTTCGTCAGTTCTATCCACAACCTCAAAACACTGTTTTGAGCAACCTACGGCTAGTTTCCTAGTTTGCTCTTTGAGTATAAGAAGTCCTTTTCCTTTAAGGAAGGGGCTTTTTACTTGCTTTTCTACGGCTTCCCTATTTGTCCTAGAGCCCTTTTTGTGTTACAATGAATGGTATGAAAGCTAAGAAATTATGGATGACTGGCTTGACTGTGGCTGGTCTAAGTGCCCTTGCTTTGGGGGCTAAAAAAGCAGCAGATAACCACAAACTCATGAAGACTCAAGAAGAGTTGACCGCTATCGTGCGCGAACTTTTCTCAGATATGGGTGAGATTGCGACTCTCTATGTTCAAGTCTACGAAAGTAGTCTAGAGCGACTGGTCGGAGGAGTCATTTTCGAGGATGGCCGTCACTACACCTTTGTCTATGAAAATGAAGACCTAGTCTATGAGGAGGAAGTCTTATGATTACTCCCGATAGTATAGAAGAACTAGCAGGTTTTGTCGAGCAAGATGGCAAGAAGGTCTTCCTTTTTGTGGCGGACTGGTGTGGCGATTGTCGTTATATCTATCCATCCTTGCCAGAGATTGAGGAGACCAATCCAGAGTTCACCTTTATTCGAGTGGACCGTGACCAGTACATGGATCTAGCCAAACTCTGGGATGTGTACGGGATTCCTAGCCTTGTTGTGCTAGAAAAGGACAAGGAAATCGGCCGATTTGTCAATCGCGACCGTAAAAGCAAGCAACAAATTAACGACTTTTTAGCAGAACTGAATTAGGAGAAAAGGAAAGAATGATTTTTACATATAATAAAGAGCATGTTGGCGATGTCCTTATGATCATCGTGAAAAACAGCGGAGATGCCAAACTAGACGTGGAGCGCAAAGGCAAGGTAGCCCGTGTTTTCATCAAAGAAAATGGGGAAACAGTTGCTTGGAATATTTTCGAAGTTTCAAGTTTGTTTGAAATTGTAGAGCGTGGTCAAGTCTTTTTGACAGATGAACAAGTAGAACGTTTGAACCAAGAATTGCAGGCGGAAGGTTTTACAGAAGAAATTGTCAATGACAAGGAACCTAAGTTCGTAGTCGGTGAAATTGTCGAGATGGTAGCCCATCCAGATAGCGACCACCTCAACATCTGTCAAGTGGCCGTTGCAAGTGACAAGACAGTGCAAATCGTTGCAGGGGCACCCAATGCACGTGTCGGGTTGAAAACCATTGTGGCTCTTCCTGGAGCGATGATGCCAAAAGGCAATCTCATTTTCCCAGGCGAACTTCGCGGTGAAAAGAGTTTTGGTATGATGTGCAGCCCTCGTGAATTGCATCTACCAAATGCTCCGCAAAAACGTGGGGTTATTGAATTATCAGAAGACCAAGTTGTCGGAACTCCATTTGACCCAGCCAAACACTGGACTGCCTAGGAAATTGTCAGTATTTGATAGAGCAGATAGAGGGGGATAAGATGGCGAAAAATGTAGTGATTACAGGAGCGACCTCAGGAATCTATGCCTATGCTGGGGCAGCTGTTTACTCAGCCACCAAGGCTGCTATCAAGACTTTTTCAGATGGTTTGCGAATTGATACCATTGCAACAGATATCAAGGTAACTACCATTCAACCAGGGATTGTCGAAACAGATTTCTCTACAGTTCGTTTTCATGGTGACAAAGAGCGGGCTGCGACGGTTTATCAGGGAATTGAGGCCTTGCAAGCTCAAGATATTGCAGATACAGTTGTCTATGTGACCAGTCAGCCTCGCCGTGTGCAGATTACAGATATGACCATTATGGCCAATCAACAGGCGACAGGTTTCATGGTGCATAAAAAATAAAAAATTTCTTCGAAAAGTTACAAATTTCTGTAACTTTTTTTGATTCCTTGCGAATAGATAAGTAGGAGGAAGAAAATATGTATAATAAAGTTATTATGATCGGGCGCTTGACGTCTACACCAGAATTGCACAAAACCAACAATGACAAGTCGGTAGCGCGAGCAACTATCGCTGTGAACCGTCGTTACAAAGACCAAAATGGGGAACGTGAAGCTGATTTTGTCAATTTGGTTCTTTGGGGAAAATTGGCTGAAACCTTAGCAAGCTACGCAACTAAAGGTAGTCTTATCTCTGTGGATGGAGAACTTCGTACCCGTCGCTTCGAGAAAAAGGGCCAGATGAACTATGTGACTGAAGTCCTTGCCACAGGATTCCAACTTTTGGAAAGCCGCGCCCAACGTGCTATGCGTGAAAATAACGCAGGACAGGATTTGGCAGATTTGGTCTTGGAAGAGGAGGAATTGCCATTTTAATACTCTTCGAAAATCTTTTCAAACCACGTCAACTTCACCTTGCCGTGGGTATAGGTAACTGACTTCGTCAATCTTATCTACAACCTCAAAGCAGTGCTTTGAGCAACCTGCGGCTAGCTTCCTAGTTTGATCTTTGATTTTCATTGAGTATAAACATTGAAAAGTCTGAGTTGGTCTCAGGCTTTTTATCTTGCCAAAGTCAGACTTTTTTCTTGACTATTTCTGACCAAGTGATACAATAGAACTATAAATTAGCACTCAGATATAAAGAGTGCTAATAATATGTAGTTTATCATGGAGGAAAACAGATGTTGAAACCATTAGGAGACCGTGTGGTCTTGAAAATCGAAGAAAAAGAACAAACTGTTGGAGGCTTTGTCCTTGCAGGCTCAGCCCAAGAAAAAACAAAAACAGCCCAAGTTGTAGCTACTGGACAAGGTGTTCGTACCTTGAATGGTGACTTGGTTGCTCCAAGCGTTAAGCCTGGAGACCGTGTCTTAGTTGAAGCCCACGCAGGTATTGATGTCAAAGATGGCGATGAAAAGTACATCATCGTAGGTGAAGCTAATATTTTGGCAATCATTGAAGAATAGAAGGAGAAAGTAAGTATGTCAAAAGAAATTAAATTTTCATCTGATGCTCGTTCAGCGATGGTCCGTGGTGTCGATATCCTAGCAGACACTGTTAAAGTAACCTTAGGACCAAAAGGTCGTAATGTTGTGTTGGAAAAATCATTTGGCTCACCTTTGATTACCAATGACGGTGTGACCATTGCCAAAGAAATCGAGTTGGAAGACCATTTTGAAAATATGGGTGCCAAATTGGTATCAGAAGTAGCTTCAAAAACCAATGATATCGCAGGTGACGGAACGACAACTGCAACAGTCTTGACTCAAGCTATCGTCCGCGAAGGAATCAAAAACGTCACCGCGGGTGCCAACCCAATCGGTATTCGTCGTGGGATTGAAGCAGCGGTTGCTGCAGCTGTAGAAGCTTTGAAAAATAACGCCATCCCTGTTGCTAACAAAGAAGCTATCGCTCAGGTTGCTGCCGTATCTTCTCGTTCTGAGAAAGTCGGCGAATACATCTCTGAAGCTATGGAAAAAGTTGGTAAAGACGGAGTCATTACTATTGAAGAGTCACGTGGTATGGAAACAGAGCTCGAAGTCGTGGAAGGAATGCAGTTTGACCGTGGTTACCTATCACAGTACATGGTGACAGATAGCGAAAAAATGGTGGCTGACCTTGAAAATCCATACATTTTGATTACTGATAAGAAGATTTCAAATATCCAAGAAATCTTGCCACTTCTAGAAAGTATTCTCCAAAGCAACCGTCCACTCTTGATTATTGCAGATGATGTGGATGGCGAAGCTCTTCCGACTCTTGTATTGAACAAGATTCGTGGAACATTCAATGTCGTAGCTGTCAAGGCACCTGGATTCGGTGACCGTCGCAAAGCGATGCTTGAAGACATCGCCATCTTGACAGGAGGAACAGTCATCACAGAAGATCTTGGCCTTGAGTTGAAAGACGCTACTATTGAGGCGCTTGGTCAAGCAGCGAGAGTAACTGTGGACAAAGATAGCACTGTTATCGTAGAAGGTGCTGGAAATCCTGAAGCTATTTCTCACCGTGTTGCGGTTATCAAGTCTCAAATCGAAACTACAACATCTGAATTTGACCGTGAAAAATTGCAAGAACGCTTGGCTAAATTGTCAGGTGGTGTCGCAGTCATCAAGGTCGGAGCTGCAACTGAAACTGAGTTGAAAGAAATGAAACTCCGCATCGAAGATGCCCTCAACGCTACTCGTGCAGCCGTGGAAGAAGGAATCGTTGCAGGTGGTGGAACTGCTCTTGTCAATGTCATTCCAGCCGTAGCTGATTTGGAATTGACAGGAGATGAAGCGACAGGACGCAACATTGTTCTCCGCGCCTTGGAAGAACCTGTTCGTCAAATCGCCCACAATGCAGGATTTGAAGGATCTATTGTCATCGATCGTTTGAAAAATGCGGAAGTTGGTACAGGTTTCAACGCAGCGACTGGCGAGTGGGTCAACATGATTGAAGAGGGAATCATTGACCCAGTTAAAGTGAGCCGTTCTGCCCTTCAAAATGCAGCCTCTGTAGCTAGCTTGATTTTAACAACAGAAGCAGTCGTAGCCAATAAACCAGAACCAGTAGCCCCAGCTCCAGCAATGGATCCAAGCATGATGGGCGGGATGATGTAAAAGCAACTTATAAAAAACACAAAAGGAGGGAACATAATCCCTCCTTTTAAGGTTTTCTCTTCTAAAATTGATTTGAGCTCTCCTAACTTATATGATAAAATAAGACTAGAAGAAGGAGAAGAACATGATTGATGTAGAAGAAATTCTGAGCAAGATGAATCTCAATCAGAAGATTAATTATGACCGTGTCATGCAGAAAATGGTTCAGGTTTGGGAGAAAAATGAGCAACGTCCCACTATTCTCATGCATGTTTGCTGTGCTCCTTGTAGTACCTACACTCTAGAATACCTGACAAAATACGCTGATGTGACTATCTATTTTGCCAATTCCAATATCCATCCCAAGGCAGAATACCACAAGCGGGCTTACGTTACAAAAAAATTTGTCAGTGATTTCAATGAGCGAACAGGCAATACGGTTCAGTATCTAGAAGCTCCCTATGAACCTAATGAATACCGGAAGTTAGTCAGAGGACTGGAAGAAGAACCCGAAGGTGGCGACCGTTGCAAGGTTTGTTTTGATTACCGTTTGGACAAAACAGCGCAAGTGGCTATGGATTTGGGCTTTGACTACTTTGGTTCAGCCTTGACCATCAGTCCCCATAAGAATTCTCAAACCATCAACAGCATCGGAATTGATGTGCAAAAGATTTATACCACCCACTATCTCCCGAGTGATTTCAAGAAAAATCAAGGCTACAAGCGTTCGGTGGAGATGTGCGAGGAGTATGATATTTATCGTCAATGTTATTGTGGATGCGTCTATGCGGCTCAAGCCCAGAATATTGATCTTGTTCAGGTTAAGAAGGATGCCACGGCTTTTTTGCTGGATAAGGATGTTGAAAAAGACTATTCTCATATCAAGTTTACTGTCACTAAATTAGATATATAGCAATTAACCCAGCTTTCAGGCTGGGTTTTTCAAATAAAAAACCAGGGCTCTCACCCCGGTTTGACAACTTTACCGATTCTTTAGTTCTATGTAGCGTTTGTACCAAATGTTGACATAGGCCTCTGAGAAAGGACCGCGTCCATTGTTGATCCAATCAACAAGGATTTTAACATGTTCTTTCAAAATATAGTCTAAATCATCAGAATACTTCATTTTGCGTTTATGGCGCTCATACTCTTCAACGTCCAAGAGACGCTTTTCACCATCAGTGAAAACCTTGACATCCAAATCATAATCAATGTATTTCAGGGCTTCCTCATCTAGATAGTAGGGGCTGGCCATATTGCAATAGTAGGAAATCCCATTATCACGAATCATGGCAATGATATTAAACCAATATTTTTTGTGAAAGTAAACAATAGCGGGTTCTCGAGTCACCCAACGACGACCGTCACTTTCGGTAACAAGTGTGTGGTCGTTGACGCCTATAATAGCGTTCTCTGTTGTTTTTAGTACCATGGTGTCCCGCCAAGTACGGTGAAGACTCCCATCATGCTTATAACTTTGAATTGTAATAAAGTCGCCTTCTTTTGGAAGTTTCATAACTAACCAACTTTCTACAATTTATAAGTTTATCGTCTACTATTATATCATAAATTGGTCTAATTTTTTTGAATTTTACCTGAAAATGTTAAAGATATTCTCTGAGAGCGCTGGCTATATCCGAAAAATCATAGCCTTTTCGAGCTAAAACTTGGGTTAAACGCTGTTTAAGTTCGTATCCTTCATACTTTCGAGCATACTTAGCATATTGTTTGTCTAGCTCTTTAAAAATGAGTTCTTGAGTCGTTTCTTGGTCGACTTGACTGTCCAAGTCGTCAAAGACATTCTTAGCATCAGAATAGGAGAAGCCTTTGTTCGTCAAGCTTTGAATGATCTTATCCTGCAAGGCACGAGCGGGAAGCTTTCCATTGTATTTTTTTAGAAGTTTCTCCGCCACACGTTGAGCAACCTCCGAAAAATCAAAATCCTTTAAAACCTCTTCAATCGTTGATTTGGCAATCCCTTTTTGAGACAGTTTTTGAGCTAGCACATAAGGTCCCTTATCTCCAGAGAGTTGATTTGCGTTGATAATAGAGTAGACATACTGACGATCATTTATCCAGTTATCTTCTTTAAGATTAGCGATAACTTGACTAATGATTTTTTCTTCAATATCATACTTTTTCAGGTACTCTCGCACTTCCTTTTCGGTACGAGCCTTGAAGGATAAATGGTAGAGAGCGAGGTTCTTACCATAAGAAAACTGAGCAAAGCCCTGTATCTCGATTAATTCTTCCTTGCTAACCACCTTATCTTTGGACAACATAAAACGGACAATGGTATCTTCCGTGATATAAGAGGTTTGCTGTCCATCTAACTCCATCAAGTAGAGACGTTTTTTCTTTTCAAGTTTTGTGATTTTCATAGTTCTATTATACCCTAAAATGTGATAAGATAGGGGTATGAATCTGAAAGTCAAACAAAAAATACCTTTAAAAATCAAGCGGATGGGTATCAATGGTGAGGGAATCGGTTTCTACCAGAAAACCCTCGTTTTTGTGCCAGGCGCCCTCAAAGGAGAAGATATCTATTGTCAGATTACTTCTGTTAAACGTAACTTTGTTGAAGCCAAATTACTAAAGGTTAATAAGAAGTCTAAATTTCGAGTCGTACCAGCTTGTACGATTTATAATGAATGTGGTGGTTGCCAAATCATGCACCTCCACTACGATAAACAGTTAGAGTTCAAAACGGATTTGCTCCACCAAGCCCTGAAAAAATTTGCTCCTGCAGGATATGAAAACTATGAAATCCGTCCAACTATCGGAATGCAGGAACCAAAGTACTACCGTGCTAAGCTTCAATTTCAGACTCGAAAATTTAAAAATCAGGTCAAAGCAGGTTTGTATGCGCAAAACTCTCATTATCTCGTAGAGTTAAAAGACTGCTTGGTGCAAGATAAAGAAACCCAAGTGATTGCTAACCGCCTAGCTGAACTTCTTACTTACCACCAAATTCCAATTACAGATGAGAGAAAAACGCTCGGCGTTCGCACCATCATGGTACGTCGAGCAAGAAAAACAGGACAAGTCCAGATAATCATCGTCACAAATCGTCAGCTTAATTTAACCCAGCTAGTAAAAGACTTAGTTAAAGATTTTCCAGAAGTCGTCACGGTTGCTGTCAATACAAATACAGCAAAAACAAGTGAAATCTATGGTGAAAAGACGGAAATTATTTGGGGTCAAGAGAGTATTCAAGAAGGAGTACTGGACTATGAGTTTTCTCTCTCCCCTCGAGCGTTCTATCAGCTTAATCCTGAGCAGACAGAAATTCTCTATAGTGAAGCAGTTAAGGCACTGGAGGTTGGCGAAGAAGATCATCTGATTGATGCCTATTGCGGTGTTGGGACAATCGGATTTGCCTTCGCAAATAAGGTCAAGAGTCTCAGAGGAATGGACATTATTCCGGAAGCCATAGAAGATGCCAAGAGAAATGCTCAGAGAATGGGGTTTGACAATACCCATTACGAAGCGGGAACAGCAGAAGAGATTATTCCACGCTGGTATCAAGAAGGCTACCGAGCGGATGCATTGATAGTCGATCCTCCTCGTACAGGTTTAGATGATAAGCTATTGGATACCATTCTGACCTATGTTCCAGACAAAATGGTCTATGTATCCTGCAATGTTTCGACCTTGGCACGAGATTTGGTTAAACTAGTAAAAGTCTATGATCTCCAGTATATCCAGTCGGTCGATATGTTTCCCCACACTGCACGGACAGAAGCAGTGGTTAAGTTAGTGAAGAAAAGAAAAAATTAAATTCACTGAAAAAAGTTCTTGACAAAGGTAAAAAAGTAGGTATAATAGAAAGAGTTGAAAAGCTCAGGTCCGTTGGTCAAGGGGTTAAGACACCGCCTTTTCACGGCGGTAACACGGGTTCGAATCCCGTACGGACTATGGTGTATTGCGGCTAAAAAAACTTGAAAAAAGTTTAAAAAATCTGTTGACAGAGACAGATGGCTGTGATATACTAATATAGTTGTCGCTTGAGAGAGAATGAGTGACAAAGACCTTTGAAAACTGAACAAGACGAACCAATGTGCAGGGCACTATAACTGAGGTTATAGTACTGAACAATGAAAAAAAACAATAAATCTGTCAGTGACAGAAATGAGTGAGAACTCAAACTTTTAATGAGAGTTTGATCCTGGCTCAGGACGAACGCTGGCGGCGTG